>JBAYOD010000001.1:0-53045 GCA_041678445.1 Burkholderiaceae bacterium
AGCATGGACGCGGCCCCGTCGCCGCGGCAGGGCACGGCAGGGCACGGCACAGTAAGATGGCGGCCACGGTTGCGCACCGGCGGGCCGGCGATAGAAAGGAATCCACTGGAGGAGACTGGCATGACTGATCTGATCCGGCCGGGCGCGGGGCTGCGCGCCGTTGCGGGCGGGGCACCTGGCGAACACCGCGGGCTGCGGCCCACGGGCGTACTGAGGGCCGCTGCGCTGGTGGCGCTTGCGGCGGTGCTGACGGCCTGCGGCGGTGACAGCCGTGAGCGTGGCGAAGTTGCCAGCGTGACGCCGACCGCCGCGTTCAGCGTGGCCGAGGTGGATGCTTCGGTGGCGCAGCAACCGGGGCTCGGTCAATTGATCGGTGCACCCTCGCAGTGCGGCGTTGCGCAGCACCAGCTGGTCTACGAGTCGGTCGATCCTCGCGGCCGCGGTGCCCGCGCGAGTGCCGGTCTGCTCATTCCGACCGGCTGCCAGGGCCCGTTCCCGGTGCTTGTCTATCACCACGGCACGACCGTGTTCCGCGCGTTCACGATGTCCGATCCGGCCAACACGGAGGCCGGCCTGCAACGGGCCATGTTCGCTGCCCAGGGCTATGTGGTGGTGATGCCTGATTACCTCGGCTACGGGGAATCGGATCTGGGCTACCACCCCTACCTGCAGGCCGAGAACACGGCCGCGGTGAGCATCGATGCGCTGCGTGCCGCCAGGACGGCACTGGCCGAGCGCGGGGTGCCGCTCAGCGACAAGCTGTTCCTGTCCGGCTATTCGCAGGGCGGCCATGCGGCGATGGCCACCCACCGGGCGATCGAGCGTGACCACGCGGACGAGTTCCCGATTACCGCGTCGGCGCCGATGGCGGGCCCCTATGCGCTGGAGGAGACCTTCGTTTCCGGCATGGCCAATCCGGGCCAGGGGGCGTCGCTGTTCGCGGCTTTGACCTACACCAGCTACCAGAAGAGCTGGGGCGATATCTACGCAAGCGCGCAGGACGCCTTCCAGGCGCCGTGGGCCGACACCATCGAAGATCTCCTGCCCGGCACTTCGAGCACGACCGAGCTGATCACGAGCGGCAAGCTGCCGCTGGCCATCGGTGGTCCGGGGGGCTTGCTGACCGATTCCTTCCTGGCCCTGTTCGCCGACCCGGACAGCTCGGTGCGCCGTCGGCTGGCCGACAACAGCCTGCTCGACTGGGCGCCAAAGGGGCCGATGATGCTGTGTTCAGGGGCACGGGACCCGGTGGTCACGTTCGCGAACACGATCACGGCAACCGGATATTTCGCGTCGCGTGGCGTGACGGTGACGCCGGTCGATGTCGAGCAGGTGCCCGCCTTCCAGCCGACGATCGCCGCCATGGTGGCCGCTGCCCCCGACCTGAGCACCTATCACGGGACCATCGTGCCGCCGCTGTGCCTGTCGGTCGTCAAGAACCAGTTCTTCGATCCGCGTAACTGACGGAACCGCACAGCTGAGGGAACTGCGCACCCGATGGCGCCGCGCGCTCAGGCTCCCAGCCGAGCGCGCTGCGCGCGAAGCCGGGCCGCGGTCTCGCCGAAGCCGGCGAGCCGCGCGCGTTCCTGCTCGACGATCGCAGCCGGCGCGCGCGCGACGAAACCGGCGTTGTCCAGCTTGGCCTGTGCCTTGGTGATCTCGCCGTCCAGGCGGGCAAGCTCCTTGTCGAGCCGGCTGCGTTCGGCGTCGAGGTCGATCTCGATCTTGAGCATCAACTGCGCATCGCCGACGATCTGGACCGGTGCCAGCGAGTCGGTCGGCAGCGAGTCGACGATTTCGACGGCTTCGAGCCGGGCCAGCGCTTTCAGGTAAGGGGCGAAGCTGGCCAGTCGCCCGCCTTCGCCAGCGGCGATCAGGGGCAGACGTTGGGCCGGCGAGATGCCCATCTCACCGCGCAGCGCGCGGCAGGCGTCGGTCTGCGCCTTCAGTTCGGCGACCCAGGCTTCGGCGACCTCGTCGATCCGCTCCGGTTCGCTGCGCGGGTAGCGCTGGGCCATGATCGAGAAGCGTCGCTCGGCCCGGGCCTGAGCAAGTGCCTCGCCCGTGAGTGCCGGCTGGCCGCGCTCGCCGTAGCGCTGCGCGAGCGGGGCGACCTTCTGCCACAGTTCCTCGGTGATGAACGGGATGATCGGGTGGGCCAGCCGCAGCACCACTTCGAGCACGCGCAGCAGGGTTTGCCGGGTTGCGCGCGCAGCGGCTGGAGCGCCTTCCTGGATCTGCACCTTGGCCAGTTCCAGGTACCAGTCGCAGTACTCGTTCCAGATGAACTCGTAGATCGCGCGGGCGGCCAGGTCGAAACGATAATCGGCGAACTGGCGCTCGACCTCGGCTTCGACCCGCTGCAGCTGCGAAACGATCCAGCGGTCTGCCGGGCTGAACGCCAGGTCGTCGGCGGCCGCAGGGTGTACCGTGAAACCGCAGTCCTGGCCTTCACAGTGCATCAGCACGAAACGGGTGGCGTTCCAGAGCTTGTTGCAGAAATTGCGATAACCCTCGCAACGGCCGAGGTCGAAATTGATGTTGCGCCCCGGGCTGGCCAGCGACGCGAAGGTGAAGCGCAGCGCGTCGGCACCGAAGGCGGGGATGCCGTCCGGATACTCCTTGCGGGTGCGCTTCTCGATCGTCGCAGCCTGTTTCGGATTCATCAGGCCGGTGGTGCGCTTGGCAACCAGCGCTTCCAGCGCGATGCCGTCGATCAGGTCGATGGGGTCGAGCGTGTTGCCCTTGCTCTTGGACATCTTCTGGCCTTCGGCGTCGCGCACCAGGGCGTGCACGTAGACGTGACGGAAGGGCACCTCGCCGGTGAACGCGAGCGTCATCATGACCATCCGCGCGACCCAGAAGAAGATGATGTCGAAGCCGGTGACCAGCACCGAAGAAGGCAGGAACTGGGCAAGCCCGGGCAGGATGTTCGGGGCGCCGCCTCGAAACGGCTCGCGGGCGTCGACGAGCGTGGAAAAGGGCACCAGGGCCGACGAGAACCAGGTGTCGAGGACATCGGGGTCGCGCACCAGCCCGCCTGTCCAGCCCATGGCTTCGGCCTGCTCGCGGGCGCCGGCCTCGTCGAGCGCCACGAACACCGTGCCGTCGTGGATCGGCTGGCCGTCGTCACCGGCCTTGTACCAGGCCGGGATCTGGTGACCCCACCAGAGTTGGCGCGAGATGCACCAATCCTGGATGTTGGTGAGCCAGTGGTTGTAGGTGCTGGTCCAGTTCTCCGGCACGAAGCGGATCGATCCGTCGGCCACGACTTCGAGCGAGCGCTCGGCGATGCTCTTGCCGCCGAGCAGTGAATCGGCCGGCGAGGGCTGGCTCATCGCGACGAACCACTGGTCGGTGAGCATCGGCTCGATGACGGCCTGCGTGCGATCACCGCGCGGCACCATCAGCTTGTGCGGCTTGACCGATTCGAGCAGGCCAAGTTGCTCGAGGTCGGCGACGATGCGCTGCCTTGCCTCGAAGCGATCCAGTCCGCGGTAGCGGGCCGGGCCGTTGTCGTTGATCCTGGCGTCGAGGGTGAGCACCGGCAGCACGGGGAGGTCGTGGCGCTGGCCGACTGCGTAGTCGTTGAAGTCGTGTGCGGGCGTGACCTTGACGATGCCGGTGCCGAACTCGCGATCGACGTAGGCATCGGCGATCACCGGCAGTTCGCGCCAGCCGGCGGCACGGCCCAGGGCGGCCAGCGTCGCGGCTTCGCCGGCGTTCATCGCATCGCTGGCGTTCGCCGCATCGCCCGCCTTCGCCGCATCGCTGTGGAGGGCGTCGCCGGTGCCGGTGAGCGGCAGCAGCACGGTGCGCCCGATCAGGCCGGCATAGCGCTCGTCTTCCGGGTGAACCATGACGGCGGTGTCACCGAGCATGGTTTCGGGACGCGTCGTGGCCACCGTGACGAAGCCGCTGCCATCGGTGAGCGGGTAGCGGATGTGCCAGAGGTTGCCGTCTTCCTCTTCACTGACGACCTCGAGGTCGGAGACGGCAGTCAACAGTTCCGGATCCCAGTTGACCAGTCGCTTGCCGCGGTAGATCAGCCCCTGCTGATGGAGCTTCACGAAGACGTGCTTGACGACTTCGGAGAGCTTCGGATCCATCGTGAAATACTCGAGCGACCAGTCGGTGGAGGTGCCCATCCGGCGCATCTGCCGCGTGATCGTCGAGCCTGATTCCTGTTTCCATTCCCAGACCCGTTCGACGAAGGCTTCGCGGCCGAGGTCGTGGCGCGAGATGTTCCTGGCGTCGAGCTGGCGCTCGACGACGATCTGGGTCGCGATGCCGGCGTGGTCGGTGCCCGGCAGCCACAGCGTGTTGTGGCCGCGCATCCGGTAGTAGCGCGTCAGCGCGTCCATGACCGTCTGGTTGAACGCGTGGCCCATGTGCAGCGTGCCGGTCACGTTCGGTGGCGGCAACTGGATGCAGAAGGCTGGTGCGTCGGGATCGTGCCCGGCGGCGAAATAGCCGCGTTCCTCCCACAGCGGGTACCAGAGCGCCTCGATGTCGGCGGGTTCGAAACTCTTGGCAAGCGCGTCGGCGCCCGCGGTGGCGGCGTGGGGGGCAGCGGTCATTTTCGGGAGGCTTCGATCGGGCGGAAGCTCATTTTCCGCGTTCGGTTAGGGATTGTGCATGCTCGGCCAGCAACTCGCGGACGATGGGTGCGAGCGCATCGCGCAACGACTGCCGCAGCGTTGCCCGCAATTCGTCTTCGAGTGTCGCGGCGAAACGGCCGGCGGCCGTGGCGATCGCGTCATGCAGCGGGCCGTCGAGGGCGTCGGGGTCGGTGACCAGGCGCTGGACGGCACGATCGACCAGGAGGTCCTCGAACGCCTGCGAGTCCGCGAGTTCGAGGGCTTCGGCCCAGCGTTGCGGTTCGGCAGGTTCGTGCAGCTCGACCGGTTCGTGCAGTTCGAGCGGCTCCAGCGGTGAGAGCGGCTCCAGCGGTCCGAGTGATTCGAGTGATTCGAGTGATTCGAGTGATTCGAGTGATTCGAACGCGTCCAGCGAGTCGTCCGCTTCGACGATCTCGGTCAGCATCGGGATCGCGTCAGCGGCCAGGGGCGCTTCGGTGGCGCGCCGTTCGCGCAGCCGTCGGGCGAGTCGCTCGATCTCGTCGTCGTTCATGCGCGGATCTCCATGGCGCCGGCACTCACGGGTTCGACGCGCGGTCGTGTGTTTGCAGCGGGTAGCCGCGGTCGCGATAGAAGCGGAAGCGTTCGCGGGCGGCCTGCCGCTCGGCGGCCTGTTGCGACACCAGTTCGATCAGCCGGTCGAAACGGGAGAAGTTCGGGGGCGTGGCCGCACCGAGGTTCAGCAACACGTCGTGGTGGGCAATCTCGGGAACGTCGCCCGAGAGCAGCACCGGCGTGTCGGTGGCCAGCGGGTCGGCGGCCGACACATGGGGGATGAACTCGTTGGCGGAGAAGGTCCACAGCAGCCGGTCGAACTCGGCGAGTCCGACCGGATCGTCGCTCCAGACCAGGACCTGGCGGCGCGCCCGGTAGATCTTGCGGATCAGTCGGCAGGCGTAGCCGAACCGGTCGGGAACGTTGATGTGGAAGTCGACCTGAGTCAATCTCGGACGCCGTGCAGGGCTCAGCCTTCGCTGCGGCCGACCAGGAAGCGCGTGAGCAGCGGCACGGGGCGGCCGCTCGCGCCCTTGTTGGCGCCGGAACGCCAGGCGGTTCCGGCGATGTCGAGGTGCGCCCAGTCGTAGCCGTCGGCGAAGCGCGACAGGAAGCAGGCCGCGGTGACCGAACCGGCCGCCCGGCCGCCGATGTTCGCCACGTCGGCGAACGGCGACTTCAACTGTTCCTGGTAGGGTTCGTCGAGCGGCAGGCGCCAGCACGTATCGCCGCTGTCGCGGCCGGCGTCGAGCAGTTCGGCCGCCAGCGCGTCCTCGCGGGCGAACAGGCCGCTGTGATGATGGCCCAGCGCGATGATGCAGGCGCCGGTCAGCGTCGCGATGTCGACGACGGTGCGCGGCTTGAAGCGCTTGACGTAGGTGAGGGCGTCGCACAGCACCAGCCGGCCCTCGGCGTCGGTGTTCAGGATCTCGATGGTCTGGCCCGACATGCTGGTGACGATGTCGCCCGGCTTGCTGGCCCGTCCGCTCGGCATGTTCTCGGCCGCAGCGATGACGCCGACCAGGTTGATCTTCAGCTTCATTTCGGCGACTGCGCGCAGCGTGCCCAGGACCGAGGCGGCACCGCACATGTCGTACTTCATCTCGTCCATCTCGGCGGCTGGCTTCAGCGAGATGCCGCCGGTGTCGAAGGTGATGCCCTTGCCGACCAGCGCCACCGGCGCCTGTCTGGCCGATGCGCCCTGATAGCGCACGACGATCAGTTTCGGCGGCTGCTCGGAGCCCTTGCCGACTGCCAGCAGCGAGAACATCTTCAGGGCCTGCATCTGCTTTTCGCCGAGGACCTCGACCTTCAGGCCGAACTCGCTGCCGAGCTTCTTCGCGGTGTCGGCGAGGTAGGTCGGGGTGCAGACGTTGCCCGGCAGGTTACCGAGGTCGCGTGCGAGATCGCTCCCGTTGGCCAGCGCAACGGCACGCGCCACTTCACTGCTCGCCTCGCCGGCCTGGGCGCGCTCGATCATCAGCGTGACCCGTGCCGGCCGGATCGGCTGGCGGTCGGGTTTGCTCTTGAACTGGTCGAAGCGGTAGGCCGATTCGCGGCCGGTCACGACCTGACTGCGCAGTTTCCAGCCGATGTCGCGGCCCGCCACGCTCACCTCGTGCAGCAGCGATGCGACGTCGCTGGCAGCGATCGTGGCGCCGGCGCGGAATGCCGCGCGTACCGCCTCGTTCCAGGCCTTCTCGGGCACTTCGTCGGCTTCGCCCAGCGAAACCAGCAGCGCGCGGCCGATCGGGCCCGACAGTCGGACCAGCAGCGTGGCACCGGCCTTCGCGGGCAGGTCACCGCTGGCCAGCGCGGCTTCGATCGCCCCGTCGCAGCGCTCATCGATCGCCTTGCCCGACGGGCTCAGGCGGGAGCCGCCGAGCACCGGCAACCAGACGCAGTCGGTCTGGAGCCGATCGACCGCTGCCGCGCGTGTGCTAAATTTCATCGTTCTGTTTCCGTCCGGTTTGCCGCGTTTCGTGCGGCTGATTATAGCGAGGGCCCGGCCGTCCATGCTTTTCCGGAAGGCGTTGCGGCGCGACCTGCTCAATCTCGCCGGTATCGTATTCTCGACCTTGTTCGTGATTCTGCTCACGACCTCGCTGATCCGGCTGCTGGGCCGGGCGGCGGGCGGGCGCGTCGATACGGCTGCAGTGTTGCCACTGATCGCGTTCAATGCGATCCATGTGCTGCCGGTGCTGCTCGTACTCACCCTGTACATCTCGGTGCTGATGGCGCTCACCCGCGCCTATCGCGACTCCGAAATGGTGGTCTGGTTTGCCAGCGGCCAGAGCCTGCTGGCCTGGATCCGGCCAGTCATGGGTTTTGCCGCCCCCTTTGTCGTGGCGATTGCGCTGATCGCCTTCCTGGTCGCGCCCTGGGCCAACCGTGAGGCTGCCGAATACCATCAGCGTTTCGCCCAGCGCGAGGATGTTTCCCAGGTGACGGCCGGCCAGTTCCGCGAATCGGTGTCGGCCAACCGGGTCTTCTTCGTCGAGTCGATCGACGAGGTCGAGAATCAGGTCCGCAATGTCTTCGTCACCCAGCGCCAGGGTGATTCGGTGGTGGTGGTCGTCTCGCGCGGCGGACAGATCGAGGTCCAGCCCAATGGCGACCGTTTCCTCGTGCTCGATGACGGCCGCCGCTACGACGGCAGTCCCGGGGCGCTCGATTTCCGGCTGATGGAGTTCGATCGCTATGGAATCCGGCTGCAACCTCGTGCGACGGTGCTCAGCGACGAGCGCAGTCGGATCAAGTCGACGGTGGCCCTGCTTGCCGACCCCGACCCGCGCAACCAGGCCGAACTGCTGTGGCGGATCGGCCTGCCGGTGTCGGCCATCCTGGTCGCGCTGCTGGCGATTCCACTGTCGGCGATGAATCCGCGGATTGGGCGTTCGGTGAACCTGCTGGCAGCCTTGCTGCTCTATGTCCTGTACAACAATCTGATGTCGGTGATGCAGGCCTGGGTCGCGCAGGAGCGGATCGGGTTCGGGATCGCCGTCTGGATCGTGCACGCGGCCCTGGCGGCGCTGATCGTCCTGCTGTTCTGGCGGCGCGTGCACCTGCCGCGCCGCGCCTTGCTGGCGCGCTTCACCCTGCGCCGGCCGACGGCCCGTCCGCCGGTGGCGGCCCGCTCGTAATGCTGATCGGCAGCTACCTGAGGCGCGAGATCATCGTTGCGGTCGGCTTCGTGCTGGTCGGCTTCCTGGCCCTGTTCGCCTTCTTCGACCTGATCAATGAGCTCGAGGATGTCGGCCGTGGCGGCTACCGCCTGCAGCACGCCGTGGCCTTCGTGCTGCTCGGCCTGCCCTCGCATGTCTACGAACTGATGCCGATCGCCGCCCTGATCGGCAGCATCTACGCGCTGTCGCAAATGGCCGGTCATTCCGAATATACGGCGATGCGGGCCGCCGGGCTCGGGCGCCGGCGCGCGCTTGGCATCATCGCCCGGATCGGTCTGGTGCTGGCCATCCTGACCGCGCTGGTCGGCGAACTGCTGTCGCCGCCGGCCGAAAGACTGGCTCGCGACCTGCGGTTGAGCGCCCTGGGTGGCTCGATCAGCGGCCACTTCCGCTCGGGTCTCTGGGTCAAGGACACCGCCCGGGACGCCGATGGCCAGATCGAACGCTCGCGTTTCGTCAACATCGGCGAACTGGCCGCCGATGGAACACTGCGCCAGGTGCGCATCTTCGAGTTCGACAGCAACCTGCGCCTGCAGCGGATGCTCGAAGCCGAGCGGGCAAGCTGGCACGGCGAAACGGGCTGGACGCTCTACGAAGCACGGGAGGTCCGTTTCGCCGAGAAAGAGGTGCCGGGCGCCGGTCCGGTGGTCAGCACCCGGCTCGAACATGCGACGGAAATGGACTGGCGCACCGAACTCAAGCCGGAGATCCTCGGGGTGCTCGCAGTCGACCCCGCCCGCATGTCCGGTTCCGACCTCTACAACTACATCGGGCATCTGCGCGAGAATGCGCAGAACACGCACCCCTACGAGCTCGCGCTGTGGAAGAAGCTCGTCTATCCGTTGGCGGTCATCGTCATGATGGCGCTGGCCCTGCCGTTCGCCTATCTGCAGGCCCGTGCCGGTGGAACCGGCTACAAGGTGTTCGCCGGGATCATGCTCGGGATCGCCTTCCATTTCATGAACGGCTTGTTCTCGCATCTCGGCCTGCTGAACACCTGGCCGCCGCAGCTGTCGGTGGGGCTTCCGAGCATCGTGGTGTTCGTGCTGGCGCTCGGGATGCTGGTGTGGGTGGATCGGGCGCGGTGACGCGCTGCCGGAACGAACCATCCTTCAGGATTGTCAGAAAATGCCTGAATTCAGCCCGGGAATTGTCGTCAGATTGTCATGGACAAGAAAATCATGGACGTGGCGCGCCCGATTGTTTAGGATTCGCCGCAATCGATCCGCGAAAGCGGAACCGAGGAGTATCGAGGAGGAGGAGAGGCAGCGACGCTGCCATTTGGGGCGCACAGCGATGTGCGCTTTTTTTTCTGCCTCATGACTGCTCGACTCCAGCACCTGCTTCAGTCTCCTGCCGGCTCCCGGCGCCTGTTCCTGTCGGCCCTGCTGGTCCTGACGGCACTGCGGACCGCATTGGCCGCGGGTCTGGCGTTCACGGGTGACGAGGCTTACTTCGCGTTCTGGGGCATTTACCCGGCCTGGGGCTATTACGACCATCCACCGATGGTCGGCTGGTGGCTGGCTGCCCTGGCGGCGCTGTCGACCGAAGCTTTCGTGATGCGGTTGCCCGCGCTCGCGCTGCCGCCGCTGCTGGCCTGGATTGCGTTCCGGATCGCGCGGCGGCACGGTGAAGTCCTGGGCTGGAATGCGGCGACGCTGACCTTGCTGCTGCCGCTGAACGCGGTGAATGTCGCGATCACCTCCGACATTCCGCTGATGCTGTTTGCCGGTCTGTGCGTCTGGGCGTGGCTGCGTGCCTTGCGCACGGGTCGGACGGCAGACTTCCTGCTGACCGGGCTGATGCTGGCGGGCGCGCTGATGTCGAAGTACTTCGCCGGCCTGCTGGCGCTTGCGCTGTCTGGGCATGCGCTCTGGCGACCGCAGCGGCGGCGCCTGGCCGGTCTTCTCTGGGTGATCGTCGGCACGCTGCCGGCGGCGGTGGTCCAGGTCGCCTGGAATGCGCAGAACTGCTGGCCGAACGTGATGTTCAACCTGGTCAACCGCCACGAAGACGCCGGGGTGTCGTGGCAGACCCCGGTGCTGTTCGTGCTCTCGGTGCTCTATGTGCTGACCCCGCCGGTAGCCTGGCGCTTGCTTGGCGGGCGGCGCGATGCCGATGCTGCAGCAGGAAATGTTGCAACCGGGACCGCAACCGAGGCTGCGGCCGAACTCGTCGCGCTGCGCTGGCTTGCGCTCGTACCTCTGGCGATCCTGGCGCTGCTGTCGCTGTTCAAGACGATCGGCGTGCACTGGCTGGCGAGCTTTGCGCTGCCTGCCGTACTGGCCTTCGTGTTGATGGCGGGGCCACGGATGCTGGCGCGCGGCGTGATCTGGGCGGGCGCGCTGGCCGTCGCCCAGTGGGTGTTGATCGCGGTGCTGCTTGCCTTGCCGACCGAGACCTACCGCCACTGGAAAGGCTATCCAGGCCTGGTCATGACGATGCATGTCGATGAACTGGCCGAGGCGCTCGAACCCTGGCGCGGCCGCTACGCGATCGCTTCGTCGGGCTATTCGCCTGCCGTTACGCTGGGTTACGGCTTGGGCAGCTACGTGTTCGTCTTCGGACCGGGCTCCAGCCATGCTCGTCATGACGATATTCTGACCGACCTGCGCGGGCTGGCCGGCAAGGACATCCTGGTCGTTCGCAAGGACGGTGACTATTCGCGCACCGAGTACGAACCGTTCTTCGATTCGGTCGCGTATCGGACGCTGGCGTTGCGCGGCGTCGTCTTCCACCTGATCGAGGGGCACGGCTTTCGCTACGAGCCCTACCGCGACGAGGTGCTCGAAACGATCCGCCAGCGCTGGTATGCCGTGCCGCAATGGCTGCCGTCGGGATCGTGTTATTTCTGTGACCGGTACTTTCCTGAGCGGACCTGCCGAAGGAGCGGCAATCCATGAACCTTCAGCAGTTGCGTTTCGTGTCCGAGACCGCGCGCCATGGCTTCAGCCTGACCCGGGCGGCGCGCGCGATCGGCACCTCCCAGCCGGCGTTGTCGCGTGGCATCCTCGAACTCGAGGCCGAACTCGGCGTCGACGTGTTCGTTCGGCACGGCAAGCGCATTCTCGGCCTGACTGAGCCGGGCAAGGCCATTCTTGCGCGCAGCGAGCGCGTACTCGCCGAGGTGGCCGGCATCGAACAGGTGACTGCGGATTTCCGGGCCCGCGATGATGGCGAGTTGCGGGTGGCGACCACGCATACGCAGGCCCGTTATGTCCTGCCTGCCGTGGTCGGCGAGTTCCGGCGTCGCTATCCGGCTGTGCGCCTGACCTTGCTGCAGGGCAGTCCGCGCCAGATCACGGCTTCCGTGCTGG
This sequence comes from Burkholderiaceae bacterium, assembly GCA_041678445.1. GTDB lineage: Bacteria > Pseudomonadota > Gammaproteobacteria > Burkholderiales > Burkholderiaceae_E > Zeimonas. The sequence continues at coordinate 11,638 of JBAYOD010000001.1, forward strand.
CGCGCGAGGTGGATTTCGCGATCGCGACCGAAGTGCCCGACGAGGCCGACGAACTGCTGTCGATTCCGGCCTACGAGTGGGAGCATGTGGTGCTGGTGCCGGCCAGGCATCCGCTCGCCGGCGAGCGGCCATCGCTGCAGGCCCTGGTCAAGTACCCGCTGATCACCTACGTCGAGGAGTTCGCTGGCCGCCGGCGGATCGACCGCGCCTTCGCCGAGGCTGATCTCAAGCCCGACGTGGTGCTGGCCGCCATCGACGCCGACGTCATCAAGACTTACGTTGGCGTCGGTCTCGGCGTCGGGATCATGGCCGACGTCGCCTACGACGCCGGCCGCGACAAGGGCCTGGTCGCGATGCCGGCCGGCAACCTGTTCGGCATGAACCGGGCCAAGCTTGCCGTGCGGCGCGACGCCTTCCTGCGCGGTTTCGCCCTGACCTTCATCGAATTGTTCGCGCCCGAGGTCGACCGCAAGACCTTCGAGAACCTGCTGCGCAACTCGACCAGCACCCGATGAATGCTGCGGATCGGCTCCCCCGATCTGTGTATAATTGCCGGCTTTCGGGGCGGTAGCTCAGCTGGGAGAGCGTCGCGTTCGCAATGCGAAGGTCGGGAGTTCGATCCTCCTCCGCTCCACCAAATGCAAGGGCCCGGATAGTCTCCGGGCCCTTTTTTTCGGCATTTCCCCCAGGGACTGGCGCGGGTTCGAGCCTCGCTGCGAACGGCACGCAGATCGGCATCGTCTTCGAGACGACCACGCCTTTCGACACGTCACGTGATCGACGCCACGAAGCTGGCCGGAGCCAGCCGAAATACCCTGAAGCAGCACTTCCGAGATCTGGCCGTACGCGATTATCTGGAGTGGCACGGCAGCGGACGCAGCGTATGGCCGGGCCTGAAGTGATGTGGCCAGATCGTCGAATCCGCGCCCTCGTTGGCGGCACTGCCAGCCAGAGTATCGCCGCGTTGCAGCAGGCCGCGCTGGCCACGCGACCCGAGGGGCTGGGCATTCTGGAGCTGCGGGTGTTCGATTTTCAGAGGTCTTCAGGGTTGCGCTTGCGAGTGTTCCCATTCATCCCAAGATGCTCCACAAACTGGACTGCTGACTCCAAGAGGCGGCGCTGACGTCGAATGCCGATTCATCGAGGACTCGCTGTGGCTCACGCAGGCGCTGATGGCCGAGCTGTTTCAGGTCAAGGTGCCGACCATCAACGAGCACCTGAAAACCCTGTACTCCGACGGCGAAATCCAGCCCGAGGCAACCATTGGGAAATTCCTGATAGCGGCAGGTGGACTGACGTTCAGGTCTCCCACGGGTTGATCAGTTGCACGCCGAGGTCCGCGAAGTCTTTCGTGTTGCGCGTGACCAGTGTCAGGTCATGCTCCAGAGCCGTGGCAGCCAACATGCCGTCGATCACCGGGAGCGTGCGCCCCGCGCTGGCCTGCACGCGGCCCCAACGGTCGGCAACCGCAGCGTCGATGTTCAGTAGCCGTCCGATGAAATAGTTGGGCAATTCCACTTCCAGCCAGTCCGTGAGGGTCTGGCGGAACGCGGGGTTGGCCACGCCTTCGATACCTTTGCGGATTTCGCCGCGGCTCAAGACCGAGAGGTAGAGCGACTGGCGTGGGCGCGCCTGCATCCACGCCACCACGTTGGTGTCGGCTTTCCTGTTCCGTAGTTCGGACAGGACGTTGGTGTCGACGAGGTAGCTCAAAACGTGATCTCGCGCGGCAGGCTGCGGCTACGTTCGAACTGGATTTCATCGTGGCCCGACAGCGGCGAGGCACGCATGAAGTCCACCAGCGACTGCTCGTTGCCGGACAAGCGGTCAAACAATTCGCGCGACACCACGACTGCCACCGATTTCCCGTGCAGGGTGATGTCCTGCGGGCCTTCTTGGACCGCGCGCTTGACCAGTTCCGAGAACCGCGCCTTGGCGTTTTGCATTTGCCAGCTTTGCATGACCAACTCTTTAAGACCTGATAAGTCTGACCTGACAAGTCTGAATCTTGCCAGATTCCCACCTCTATGGCAAACCGCATTTCCATCCTCGTCGCGCTCGAAGGCGCTGATACTTCCAGCGATGGATGCGCAAGACCGATCTGACCGATGTTGCCCTGTGCAAGGCCGTCGAGGAGATGGCTGGCGGGCTGATCGACGCTGATCTCGGCGGCGGCGTGGTGAAGAAGCGCATCGCGCTGGCCGGACGTGGCAAGCGCGGAGGGGCGAGAACGCTGGTTGCCACGAACAAGGGCAAGCGCTGGTTCTTCGTGTTCGGCTTCGAGAAAAACGACCGGGCCCACATCAGTGACGACGAACTGGAAGGCTTGCAAGCCATCGCCGCCGACCTGCTGGCTCGCACCGGAAAGCAGTTGGATGAAGCCGTCGCCGACGGCATGTTGCAGAAGATCTGCCAATGACCACGAAGACCAAAGCCAGGAGCCGCGTCCTTGAAGCCGTCCATGAGACGGCCAACGATCTGCATCGCTTGGGTTTCATCGACAAGCGCCCCAGCGGCCCGTCGCAGAGGTTGCTGGACATCATCGAGCGCAAGGGGCTGGAAGCCGTCCTCTGACCGCCGTGGCGAAAATCACCAACAGGAAGACGTTGTCTCGGTGTGACGAGCCCGTTCCCTCAACCCGGCTTGCGCGCCAGCATCGTGGCGAACTGCAAGCGGGCGCCATTGTGCATGGTGCCAGGATCCTCGTTGTACTTGACGAGTTCCCAGCCTGCATACGCCGCACTCAGTTCACCTGGCTTCAGGGTAAACGGGAAATTCATGGGACAAGGGTATGCATCGGTATCCATCGCGCAGACGATCAGGTTGTACCCCCCGGGCAGGGTGCGATGCTGCATGTCGGACAACACCGCGCCCACGCGCGACGGATCAATGAACATCAGGGTCACGGTGCAGGCGATCAAACCATAATCCGCACCAATCGCGGCTTGCTGAATGTCATAGACCTGCGGCCTGATCGTACGGATCCCTTCCTGATCGACGATGGACTGCAGCGTCGCGATGGCGTTGGGGTTGACATCGACAGCCGTGACCTCGAAACCACGCTGACTCAGGTACAGGGCATTGCGCCCGCTCGAGCAACCCATGTCCAGGGCATTGCACGGCTCGACGAGTTCGCACGCCTTCACGATTTCGCTGTGGGCCGGGGTCAGGCCGTAACGGCTGTTCAGATCTTCCATCGACTGAAATCCTTGTAAATCATGACAGGCCAGGAGCCCGGGTCGCCGTTTTGTGAAGGCGATGCTCGCCCGGTGATGATAGAGCCTCCTGGGAAAACCTCGGGTTGCACTGAGACTGAGAGTTGTGGCGGTCGACGATCTTCGCTATAGTCGGTTCTCGTCATCAAGAATTGGGCCGACGCCCATGCCAACCTGCCCGCCCGGGCAAGGTGGATCGCGAAAGCGGATGTGGCTCCCGAGGGGGCAACGAAGCGGGCACAGCGTCGGCCCTCCCGTGAAACGGAGGGCTTTTTGTTTTCACTTCTTGTTTTCAGTGTCTGCCGTCGATTCGCGCACCATCCAGATCTGTCTGGAGGCGGCGAGGCTCTGCGGCTGATCTTGCTGAAGTAGAGCGAAGGGCGTGGTCTGCCCGCTGCAAAGCAAATGACTGGGGGGATTTGATCCGGATTGCCGCCCCCGACAGATCGTCGAACGCGGCTAAACAGGAGCCATTCCATGTTTATCAGCTTGCCTCCCGGCGTACCTGCCCGGTTGGTCACCGTGTCGGGATCATCTCGCATTCGCATCGAAATCGAGGGGTTGGCGCCACTTGGCTACGACCCTGAAGACAAGCGGTTGTTTGTGTTCGGCGATGCACGCCGCAGACCCGTGGAATCACCACTGTCGGTGTTTCAAACTCGTGCCTTGCTGCGTGCTCTGGCAGGGTACGCGGCTGAACGACGGGCCTTCTACGCCAGTTCTTGATTGGTCGTGTGGTCTGCCCGCTGCAGAGCACTGGACCGGGGAGATTTGATCCAGCTTGCCGCCCCCGACACATCGTCGAATGCGGCTAAAGAGGAGTGATGATGTTTGTTCGTAATGGTCTGTTTTCCTCGGAGTCTGTCTCCGAGGGCCACCCCGACAAGTTGGCCGACCGCATCTCCGATGCGGTGCTCGACGAGTTCCTGGGTCACGACCCATTGGCACGCGTTGCCTGCGAAACCTTGCTGGCTGACCAGTGCGTCGTGGTCGCAGGCGAGTTCAAGACCCGCAGCCCTGAAACCTTCCGCTCCGTGCGCGAACGGGCTGTGACGATCGTGACCAAGGTTCTGCACGACGCGGGCTATCGCGACAGCGCCACGGGTATCGACCCGGAGCGCTGCGAAATCCAGGTCCGGTTCAACGGCCAGTCGGCCGATATCAACCGGGGCGTGGACCGTGGAGATGGCGTGATCGGTGCCGGAGACCAGGGCCTGATGTTCGGGTACGCCTGCGATGACACCCCCGAACTGATGCCGGCGCCCATCGTGTTCGCACACCGGCTTGTGCGTCGCCAGGCCGAACTGCGCCGAAATGGCGTCCTTCCCTGGCTCGGGCCAGATGCCAAATCTCAGGTGACGTTCCGGTACGAAGCGGGGCGACCCGTGGCGATTGAAGCCGTCGTGCTGTCCACGCAGCATGATGCGGAAATCGATACCGAGGCGCTTCGCGCGGCGGTGAGTCGCGAGATCATCGACGTCGTGATCCCCGCCAGGCTTCGGGCGCCGAACTATCGCGAATTGATCAACCCCACCGGCCGCTTCGTGACCGGCGGACCGAAGGGAGATACCGGGCTCACCGGTCGCAAGATCATCGTCGACACCTACGGCGGCGCGGCGCCCCACGGCGGCGGAGCGTTTTCCGGGAAGGACCCGTCGAAAGTCGACCGGTCGGCTGCCTACATGGCGCGTTTTCTCGCCAGGCAAGTGGTGGCACGTGGCTGGTCGACCCGGGCATTGGTCCAGCTCGCCTACGCGATCGGCGTGGCCGAGCCGGTGAGCTTCCTGGTCGAAGCCGAGGGTGTGACGCGTGCGCGCAGCGCCGAGATCGTCGACGCCTTGCGCCGGGAGTTCGACCTGACCCCGGCCGGGATCATCCGGTGCCTCGACCTCCAGCGGCCCATTTACTACCCGACCGCGGCCTACGGCCACTTCGGCAGGGATGACCTGGATCTGCCGTGGGAGGGCGTTCGACTGGAAAAGCGAGGGAGGACGGATGGCAACTACATCAAAAGCGCGTGATCGCCACTTGCTGTTTCACGGGGAGCTGTCAGACGCTCCAGGGCGCAACGAATCGTGGGACGAGTACCTCCGATACCGGGGTGACAACCGGTGGGAGCTGATCGCCGAGGGGACAGATTTTTCAGGCACCGGCGTCGCCGGGACGATCAGGGAGGTGATGAGCACCAAGGCAATGGTGAAGTGGGCCCTGGAACGGGACGAAGAGACCCGGGAAGCCTCAAGAAGAGGCGCCGTTCCGCTCGACGAGCCCGATGATGACGATCCGCCAAGGCAGTTCGGACCGCATGCGGCACGCCTGCGTGAGATTGCCGCCAGTGTGGGCGCTACCTATTGTCTGTCGCGCCTGGACGGCTGGCTTGCAGGCTCATGGCCACCGAAGCAGCGCGCGGCCCGTATTCTGGACATCAAGGGTGTCACGCGGCGGAGCGTGTGGATCGGTGTCCATAGCGGCGTGTACGAGGTCGACAGCAATCTGGGCCCGGCCTACCTGTATCCGCCTGGCGCCGATCGGGCAGCGAAGCTCGTTCTGAAGTCAGAGACTTCCACGTCGGCAGGTTGGGTCGTGAAGGTTCCCATCAAGCTGATGGCGAAGATCGAGGCTCTGAAGCCCGACCTGGAGTCGCTGGGGTAAGGAACGAATGTGGGTGCCAGACCGCAGAACGTCAGGGACGCCAGTTCCAGGCCGTGCTTGATGAGGCTTTGCGCGATTACCTGACCGCGCGGTTCAATCGTCCAGCTCGATTTCCTTGGCGTAGCGCTTGCCGTTGCGCACCACGTAATCGACTTCGACCCTTTGGCCCACCTTCAGGTCGGAGAACCGTTTCAGGTCGTCGTCGTAGTCGGTGCGATCGTCGGCGAAGAAGGTCTTGCCCTCGACGACGAAGCTGCGGGCTTGCTGATCGATCGATTCGATCAATCCTTCGATATCGCGGTCATCGTCAGCCCAGGCGCTGGCGGAGAAGGCCAGGGCCATGGCCAGGCCGATGGCTTGCAGGAATCTGGTGGTTGGCATGAGCAGTAACTCCAGTCGGGGAATGGGTCAAGCTCAGGATAGCGCCTTGCCAAGGTGCCGGGCGCAGGGAAGTGTCACCATCGGTTCCTGATGTAAGAGAATGTTCTGGAACGTTTCCTTTTCGATTCATCGAGCAAGTTCCAGGTCGACCCGATGCCAGCGTCCGATTCTTCTCCCTCAGCTTCCCGTTCGTCTTCCCCGTCTTCCCCGGCTTCGTCTGCCGCCACGCAGACCCGCCACGATCGGCATGGCCAGTACCCGCAGGCGGTCACGGCCGAGGATTTTCGCTGCAATCTGGCGGCGGTGCAGGCGCGCATCGACGCGGCCTGTCGCCGCGCCGGCCGCGATCCGGCAGTGGTGCGCCTGCTGCCGGTGAGCAAGACCAAGCCCGAGGCCAGCCTGCGGCTGGCCTATGCGGCGGGCTGCCGGATGCTGGGCGAGAACAAGGTGCAGGAGGCTTACCGGAAGTGGGAGGCCATGCAGGACCTGGCCGATCTGCGCTGGTCGGTGATTGGCCATCTGCAGACCAACAAGGCCAGGCTGGTGGCGCGGTTTGCGGCCGAGTTCCAGGCGCTGGACAGCCTGCGTGTGGCCGAGGCGCTGGACCGGCGCCTGCAGGCCGAGGGCCGTTCGCTGGACGTGTTCGTGCAGGTCAACACGTCCGGCGAGGCCAGCAAGTACGGCCTGACGCCCGAGGATGTACCGGCCTTCATCCGGGCGCTGCCCGGGTTTTCCGCGCTGCGGGTACGCGGGTTGATGACGCTGGCGCTGTTTTCCAGCGAGGCTGCGCGTGTGCGTCAGTGTTTCGTGCTGTTGCGCGAATTGCGCGACTGGCTGCGCCAGGACGCGCCCGCCGGGGTCGTGCTCGACGAACTGTCGATGGGCATGTCGGGCGACTTCGAGATCGCCATCGAGGAAGGGGCGACGGTGGTGCGGGTCGGGCAGGCCATTTTCGGTGCGCGGGCGCTGCCGGACAGCTACTACTGGCCCACGGACGCGGCCGGGGCGCAAAGCCCGGAGGTGCAGGGAAGCCCGGAGGCGCCGTGAAGATCGCAGGCGCAGTAAAGATCGCAGGGGCGCAGGGCAGGCCACACAGACAGGCTTGAGCGATTGCGCGCGGCCGCGTGCTGCCGGCGGTGGTCAGGCGGCAAGGGTGGTCAGGCGGTCAGGACGACTTCGAAGTGTCCGGCGAGCGTGCCGTGCCCGGTGGGTGTCACCGGCATCGTTACCCGCTCGCGTGCCACCGCGGACATCCGCCGGTAGAGGAAATCGCCGGCGTTTCCCGGATCGCCGGCGATGAAGATCTGCGTTACCAGCTGGCGGCGCCCGCCGACGACCACGGCCAGGTGGATGTGCGGGGTCCGACCGGGATAGGGGACCGGGCGGATCGTGTCAAACAGGTAAGCGCCCTGCGCGTCGGCGAGCGCCCAGCCGTAGCCGGCGAAGCCGGGGTCACGCTCTTCGGGGCGGCTGTCGCGGGAGTGGTGGTAATGCCCGAGCGCGTCGCATTGCCAGATCTCGATGCGGGCGCCCGGCACCGTGGGGCCGTCGGTGCGTACGACCCGGCCGCTCAGTTGCAGCCGCTGCACGCCTTGCTGCGGGCCGAGCACCAGCGACCGGGTGGGCTGGTCGGCGAAGCGCTCAGGGTAGTACGGGCCTTCGGTGAGGGCTGGCGTGGCCAGCGTGGCAGCCCGCGATCGCAGCGGCAGCAACAGGGTGCCGAGCGTCGCGAAGGCTGCCAGCGTCCGCCGTCGTGACGGCCAGTACAGCCGCAGAGTCGGTCTATTCCTCATCACCGGGCCCGCGACAGGCTTACTCGAAGGGCCGCGGCGGCGGCGTGTCTTCGGTCGACGGGGGCAGGATCGGCAGCATGAACTGCGGCTGCTGTCCGGTCAGGGTCTTCAGGAAGGCAACGATCCGGGCGTTCTCGTCATCGGTGAAGGCTCGACCGAGCTGCAGGCGGCCCATCAGGTCGACCGCAACGGTCAGGGTCGGTGCCGCGCCGTCGTGGAAGTACGGGTAGGTGAGCTCGACGTTGCGCAAGGTCGGAACCTTGAAGCTGAGGCGGTCGGCATCGACACCGGTGACTTCGACGCGGCCCTGGGCCGTGTTGGCGGTCGTGTAGGGTTCGATGAGACCCATCTTCTGGAACGAATTGCCACCCAGGTTCGGGCCATTGTGGCAGGCGATGCAGCCGCTTTCCTTGAACAGCTCATAGCCGGCCAGCTCGTCTTGGGTCAGTGCCCGGTCATCGCCGTCCAGCCAGCGGTCGAAGCGCGAGTTCGGTGTGATCAGCGTCTCTTCGAAGGCGGCGATCGCGATCGTCACTTCCTCGATCGTCAGCGTGTCGTAGCCGAACACATCCTTGAACTCCTTGACGTAGCCGGGGATGGACCGCAGCGTATCGACGGCGAGCTCGTGGGTGAAGGCCATTTCGGCGGGGTTGGAGATCGGGCCGCCAGCCTGTTCCTTGAGGTCCTTGGCACGCCCGTCCCAGAACTGGGCGAGGTTCAGGCTGGAGTTGAGCACGGTGGGCGAGTTGATCGGACCTTCCTGCCAGTTGTGGCCGATCGAGGTCTTCAGGTTGTCCGACCCGCCCATGCTCAGGTTGTGGCAGGAGTTGCACGAAATGAAGCCCGAGCGCGAGAGGCGGGGGTCGAAGAACAGCTTCTTGCCGAGCTCGACCAGGGCGGGGTCCATGTTGCGCGTGGCCGGAATGGTCTGGACCGGTTCATCGGTGCGCTTCTGCTGAGCCAGCGCGACGTTCGCCGAGGCGACGCCAGCAGCGGCAAGGACACAGGCGGTCCAGCGAATCAGGGTTCTCATGGCGTGTACTCGTGTGGGTCTGTGTTGCCGTTACGGAGGATGCCGCGGTACCCGCGAGCTGCCGGTACGAAGGCCCGTGGCGCGATCGGTCTATGGGGAATGATGGTGAACGGATCTGATCGCAGTCAATCAATAGAAAGATGATTATAGTTTTCATCTATTGACGTCGTATTTTTCCGACATTTCCGCGGTCCGCTCGCGACACCGATCGGCCTGGCGGGGAGGCAGGATACTGTCGGACTGAAGCCAGTACACGAACGGGGAGGGTTGATGGCTACAAGCGGCGACGAGGCAGCGCTTTCGCTGTCGGAACTCGGTGAGCGGCTGAAGGGGCGCAGGGTCGGCCTGGCCTTGGGCAGCGGTTCGGCGCGTGGTCTCGCGCACATCGGCGTGCTGCGGGCGCTGACCGAGGCCGGCGTGCAGGTCGATGTCGTGGCGGGGACCAGCATGGGGGCTTTCGTCGGCGCGATGTTCGCGGCCGGCAAGCTGGCCGAACTGGAAGCGGAGTTTCGCGACATCGACTGGCAGGGCATCGTCTCGCTGGTCGACCCGGTCTTTCCGCGCTCGGGGCTGATCGACGGTGTGAAGATCGGCGAGTTCATCCGCCGCTATGTGGCTCAGTCCGACATCGAAGCCTTGCCGATCCGCTTTCGCGCGATGGCGACCGATCTGACGAGCGGTGAGCAGGTGGCGCTGGACTCCGGCGACCTGATCGAGGCGGTGCGCGCGAGCATTGCGGTGCCGGGGGTGTTCACGCCGATCCGCTGCAACGGTCGCCTGCTGGTCGACGGCGGGCTGGTTGCCCCGGTGCCGGTAGCGTCGGCGCGTTCGATGGGGGCCGATTTCGTCATTGCCGTCGACCTGAATCACGACATCGTCGGCAACCGCCAGATGCGGGCTGACGAAGCGGCGGCCGGCAAGCCGCTGACCCAGGTCATGACCCGGATGTTCGACAGCCTGCATACCGATCTGCCGATGCTGGTGCAGTTTCGCGAATGGCTGGCGCGCGAACCCCTGCCCGGCATCATCGATGTGCTGCTGGCCTCGCTTTACATCATGCAGGCGCGGGTCACGCAGGCCACGCTGCGCGAGGATCCGCCCGAGATCCTGATCCAGCCGCCGCTCGGGGGCGTGCGCTTCCTGGAGTTCGACCAGGCCAGCGGGATCATCGAGATCGGTTATCGAAGCGCGATCGAGGCGTTCTGCCGGGGCGACCGGGTCGGGACTCAGGCGTGACGATTCTTCAGGCAGCCCGGGGCAAGGGTTCGGCCATCCGCTGTGCGAGATGGGCGAGGGCGGCTTCGACCTGGTCGATCAGGATCAGGCAGAGGTCGCCGGGCTGCAGCCCGGCCAGCGCACGGTCGATTGCCGCCAGTTCGCCATGGACTTCATCGATGTCGGTGACCCGGCGCGCCTTGCCGAAGCCGCTGCGCAGCAGCGCGCAGACTTCGCCATCGGCGCGACCGCGCTGGCAGGCGTCCTCGTAGAGCAGCACGGCATCGAAGGCGTCGCCGAGCAGCTCGGCCTGGCGACGGATGTCCTCGTCGCGGCGGTCGCCGGCGGCGCTGATGACGACGAGCCGGCGCTGGGCCGGCAGCGCGTCGACGGCGCGCACCAGGGCTGCGATCGCATCCGGATTGTGGCCGTAGTCGGCGATGATGGTTGCACCGCGGTAGTCGAACCGGTTGAAGCGGCCCGGCGCACTGCCGGGATCGGAGACGAAGCTGCGCAGACCGGCTTCGATGGCCTCCCAGGGCAGTCCGGCGGCCCAGCCGGCCGCCATGGCAGCCAGGGCGTTCTCCACCTGGAACGGGATCGTGCCACCGCCGGTCAGCGGGATGTCGTCCAGTTCGATGCGGTGTCGGGTCAGCCCGTCGCGGGCCACCAGGCCGCCGTCCTCGACCTGCACGACGCGACCGCCGCCGGCGCAGTGGGCGGCCAGCACCGGTTGCTGCGGGTCGGTGGCAAAGAAGATCACCGAGGCCGGGCAGTGCCCGGCCATCGCGGCGACGATCGGGTCGGCCGCATTGAGGACGGCGCTGCCGCTGGCGGCGACATTCTCGACGATCACTCGCTTGACCGCGGCCAGTTCGTCGACCGTGTGGATGTGGTCGAGGCCGAGGTGGTCGCCGCTGCCGAGGTTGGTGACCACGGCAACCTGGCAGCGGTCGAAGCCCAGGCCTTCGCGCAGGATGCCGCCGCGCGCGGTTTCGAGCACCGCGAAATCGACATCCGGATGGGCCAGCACCTTGCGCGCGCTGCGTGGGCCGCTGCAGTCGCCGGTGTCGATCCGCCGGTCGGCGACATGGACGCCGTCGGAGTTCGTCATGCCGACCTGGTGGCCGGCCAGGCGCGCCATGTGCGCCAGCAGCCTGACCGTGGTCGTCTTGCCATTGTTGCCGGTGACGGCGATCAGGGGGATGCGGCCGTCGTCACCGGTGTCGAACAGGGTGTCGATGATCGCTTCGCCGACCGGCTGACCGCGGCCGAACGATGGCGACAGGTGCATGCGCAGTCCGGGCGCGGCGTTCACTTCGACGATGCCGCCGTCCTGGGCTTCGAGCGGCTCGCGCACCGTCGTGCAGACGACGTCGACGCCGCAGATGTCGAGGCCGACCGTCTGCGCGGCGACGACGGCGCGGGCAGCCAGCTCCGGGTGGACTTCATCGGTCACGTCGGTCGCGCTGCCGCCGGTGCTCAGGTTGGCGTTGTTGCGCAGCACGACGCGCTCGCCGCGCTCGGGAACGGTATCAGGGGAGTGACCCTGCGCGGCGAGCCGGGCCAGGGCGATCTCGTCGAGCCGGATCCGGGTCAGCGCCGTGGCATGACCATCGCCGCGGCGCGGATCGGTGTTGAGCAGGTCGACGAGCTGGCGCACCGTGCTGGCGCCGTCACCGATTACCTGCGGGGGGTCGCGACGAGCGGCAGCGACCATCCGGTCGCCGACGACCAGCAGCCGGAAGTCCTGGCCCGGCAGGAGCTTTTCGACCAGGACTTCCGAGCCGTGCTCGCTGGCGGCATCGAAGGCGGCGCGGATCTGTTCGCGGCCGCTCACGCCGACCGCCACGCCCTTGCCCTGATTGCCATGGCGTGGCTTGACCACTACCGGCTCGCCGATCAGCCTGGCCACTTCCCAGGCTGCGTCGGCGCTGTCGACCGAGTGGCCCGGCGGCACCGGAATGCCGGCGGCGTGCAGCAGAGTCTTGGTCAGTTCCTTGTCCTGGGCGACGGCTTCGGCGACGGCGCTGGTGCGGTCGATCTCGGCCGCCTGGATCCGGCGCTGGCGATGGCCCCAGCCGAACTGGACCAGGCTGCCTTCGGTCAGGCGGCGAAACGGGATTCCCCGGTTGAGCGCGGCGTCGACGATCGCGCCGGTGCTCGGGCCCAGGCGCTGCGCTTCGTCGAGTTCGCGCAGCTGTGCCACGGCAGCCGGCAGATCGAACGGCTCAGCCGGATCGGCGAAAGTCTCGGCCGTTCCGGCCTCGCAGCCTGGGTCGATGGCCTTGCAGGCTCGCGCGGCAAGGGCGACGGCGAGCCGGCCAACGGCCTCCTCGCTGTACTCGACGACGACGCGCCAGACGCCGGCCTCGCGGGTCGGGGCGGTCAGTGAGAACGAGACCGGGCAGCCAGCCTGTTGCTGCAATCTGAGTGCCTGGGATTCGAGCGCACGGGCGGTGGATTCGTCTTCGAGGCCTGTCACGATCGTTTCGATGACGGTGCGGCGGCTCCAGAGGTTGGGGCCTCGCAGGGCGCGGATACGAGTCAGCTTCATCGGGGAGGCGTCCGGAGGAGGGGCGGTTCAGGCGGCGACTCGACGCTCGCGCGCGGACGGCGTCGGTGCATGGCGTGTCGTGGCCGGATCATCGTTCGCGAGCGTGGCTTGCGTCGGCAGGGCTTCGCCTTCCCATTGGGCCGATTCGATACCAACGCGCAGCAGCTCGAGCGGCAGCCCGAGCGCCCAGCCCGCCGCGGTTGCGGCGAGCACGGCTTCGAGGGCGAACGGACGGTCGCTGCCATCGAGCATCATCACCGAATCGAGATGCGTGACGATGGTCTCGGTGCCGCCCTGGGCGAGCACGATCAACCCGTTGCGGGTATGGACCGACCGGCCGCCGCGCGCCCGGTGTCCGTCGATGGCGGGCAGGGCCGGGTCGGCTGCATACAGGATGACCTCGCCGTCGCTGAGCGCCGCCATGCGCACGGCCAGCGGGTCGGCCGCGTTGAGAATCGAAGCCCCGTCGGCGAGCACCACGTCGACCTGGGTGCGCAGCAGGTCGTAGACCTGCTCGATCTCGGTGATGTCGCGCTCGGGCAGGGCATCTTCGCATTCGACGCTGGTCACGATCCCGATCCGGCAACGATCGTAGGCAAGGCCTTCGGTGGCGATCGTGCGGGCGCCGTTCTCGATGACGGCGGCGTCGAGCAGGCGGTTCAGCAGCAGCCTGTGTCCCGATTCGAAGTCGGTGCAGTCACGTTGTTCGAGGGTGCGCCCGTCGAGGTACAGGCCGTCGGCGCAGGCCAGGCCGGTGCGCTGACCGGCCAGGCGCATCAGCCGGGCGACCAGGTGGGCGATCGTTGCGCCGCCGCGTCGTCCGGTGATGCCGACGACGGGGATGCGGCCCGATTCGTCGTCGGGGAACAGATGGTCGACGATGGCCCGGCCCACCGGGCGGGGCTGACCTTCGGCCGGTTTCAGGTGCATCAGCAGACCCGGCCCGGCGTTGACTTCGACGATCCCGCCGCCTTGCGCTTCGAGGGGCTGACTGATGTCTTCAGCGACCAGGTCGATGCCGGCGATGTCCAGGCCGACCGTGCGGGCTGCCAGCGCGGCGGCGGCCGCCACCGACGGATGAACGGCTTCGGTGACGTCGATGGCGACGTTGCCGTTGCGCTGGATCAGGACCCGGGTGCCGGCCGGCGGCACGCTGTCCGCTTCGAAGCCCTGGTTGGCAAGTTCGATCCGGGCGGCCGAGTCGATGCGCACCGGATTGAGCGGTGAATCCTCGCCGCGCCCGCGCCGGGGGTCGGTGTTCAGCTGCAAGGCGATCAGCTTCTCGATGCTCTGCTCGCCATCGCCAGTGACCCAGGCGGGCTCGCCGCGGGCAGCGGCCACCAACTGGCCGCCGACGATCAGCAGCCGATGCTCGTTGCCGGTGATGAAGCGCTCGACGATGACGCCCGAGCCTTCGGCTGCCGCGACTTCCCAGGCCGCGGCGACCTGCTCGCGCGTGGTCAGCCGAGTGAAGACACCGCGGCCGTGGTTGCCATCACAGGGCTTGATCACCACCGGCAGGCCGATCTCCTGCGCAACTTCCCAGGCCTGTCCGGCGTCGTCGACCCGGCGGCCTTCCGGCACGGGCACACCGACCGTTTGCAGCAGCTGGCGAGTGAGTTCCTTGTCACAGGCGATGCCCTCGGCCAGCGCGCTGGTCAGTTCGGTCTCGGCCGTCCAGATCCGTTTCTGCCGCGAACCGTAGCCGAGCTGCACCAGGTTGCCGTCGTTGAGCCGGATGGCGGGAATCCTGCGTTCGGTGGCGGCGGCTTCGACGATGCAGGCGGTGCTGGGCCCCAGGCAGACCCGGTCGGCCAGCTCGCGCAGCGTGGCGACACGCCCTTCGACGTCGAAGGGACGGTCTTCGATCGCAGCCATGATCAGGTCGCGGGCGCAGTACAGGGCCGGTTTGCCCAGTTCGAATTCCGGGGCGCTGACCACGACCTTGTAGACGCCGCGCTCGGAGGTTTCGCGGGCCTTGCCGAAACCTGCCGGCACGCCGGCCAGACTCTGCAGTTCGAGGGTGACGTGTTCGAGGATGTGGCCGACCCAGGTGCCTTCCCTGAGGCGGCGCAGAAAGCCGCCCCGCACACCGTAGCTGCAGCGATGCTCGACCAGGGTGGGCAGCCAGCTCGACAGTCTCTCGTAGAAACCGGGCAGGGTATTGGACGGGTGGTCCTCGAACTCGCCGATGTCGACCAGCGCCTCGATCACAGGGGGATAAGTCCAGGAACTCGGGCCGCGCAGAGGGGTCAATCGGAGGATGTCGATGAAGCGCTTCTTCACTGTGTCTATCCGTTGGAATCTGAATCGTTCTTCGGGCAGGGCCTTCGTGGGGCCGTGGCGTCTACAACGCAGCGTCTGGTCTGCGGTTTACGTTCTTTCCGGATCGGCGCTGTTGACGGTGTCATTTCCTGATCGAGCCTTGCGACGGCCTGCCGCGCGCCTGCGGGTCGTCAGATTCGATCAGATTCGGCACCCCCCGGATGCGTTACGCTGCCGCCCTCACCGCGTGTCTGCGACGCATGACGATGCATTCAGCCGAACCGATCCTGCCCTTGGCCGTTCCCGATCGCTGGCGCGGCCCGCTTGCCGCCGAACTGGCGGCCGGCGAGGCCGTGCTTGCCGTCCTGCCGCTCGATCTCGACGGCTCGCTGCATTACGTGGATGGCCTGCTCGTGCTGACCGGTCGCAGGTTGCTGGCGCAGAGCGCCGGGGCGGACGACTGGCAGGCCTGGTCACTGGGCGGAGGACGGGTGCTGCGCCACCTGGACCATGCCGGAGTCGGGACGCTGGAGCTTGTCGACGAGCGCGGCCGGTTGGCCTGCTGGCGCTACACCATCGGCCAGCACCCGGCCTTGCTGCGCTTCGTCGAAACCTGGGCGCAGCTCGACGAGGCCCTGGCCCGTGGCGAGGCCCTGGCCAGTGGCCCGCCGCCGGCGCAGTGCGTCCCGACGGCGACCTGCGCGCAATGCGGCGCGCCGCTGCCGGCGCAGGCCGAGACTTGTCCGCAGTGCGACGACGCAGCCGTGGCGACTGCATCGACCTGGACGCTGCTGCGCCTGCGCCGCTTCGCACGGCCCTATGCCGGAGCGCTGCTCGCAGGTTTCCTGCTGACGCTCGCCGCCACCGCGGCCACGCTGGTGCCGCCCTATCTGACGATGCCGCTGATGGACGAGGTGCTGATCCCGTACCAGAACGGCCAGCCGATCGACCAGGCGCTGGTGCGCGGCTACCTCGGCGCCTTGCTGGCCGCCTCGCTGCTGGCCTGGGTGCTGGGCTGGGCGCGCACCTGGATCCTGGCGAAGGTCAGCGAACGGATCGGGGCCGACCTGCGCACGACGACCTACGAGCATCTGCTGACGCTGTCGCTCGAATACTTCGGGGGCAAGCGCACCGGCGACCTGATGGCGCGGATCGGCAGCGAGACCGACCGGATCAACCTGTTCCTGTCGCTGCACCTGCTCGACTTTGCAACCGATGTGCTGATGATCGTGATGACGTCGGTGATCCTGTTCTCGATCAATCCCTGGCTGGCGCTGGTCACGCTGCTGCCGCTGCCCTTCATCGGCTGGATGATCCACCAGGTGCGCGATCGCCTGCGCCACGGTTTCGAGAAGGTCGACCGGATCTGGGCCGAAGTCACCAATGTGCTCTCCGACACCATTCCGGGCATTCGCGTCGTCAAGGCCTTTGCGCAGGAAAAGCGCGAGGCGGAGCGCTTCCGGACGGCCAACCAGCACAATCTGCAGATCAACGACCGGGTGAACCGGGTCTGGTCGCTGTTCTCGCCGACCGTGACGCTGCTCACCGAGTTCGGGCTGCTGGTGGTCTGGGCCTTCGGGATCTGGCAGGTGTCGCGCGACGAAATCACGGTGGGCGTGCTGACGGCCTTCCTTGCCTACATCGGGCGTTTCTACACGCGCCTCGACTCGATGAGCCGGATCGTGTCGGTGACGCAGAAGGCGGCAGCCGGCGCAAAGCGGATCTTCGACATTCTCGATCACCGCTCGAACGTTCCCGAGGCGCCCGACCCGGTGCGGCTGGACCGGATCGACGGACGGATCACGCTGCGCGAGGTCGGCTTCCGTTACGGCAACCGGTCGGTGATCCATGGCGTCGACCTGGAGATCGCGCCCGGCGAGATGATCGGCCTGGTCGGCCACAGCGGCTCGGGCAAGAGCACGCTGGTCAACCTGATCTGCCGTTTCTACGATGTCGCCGAGGGGGCGATCCTGGTCGATGGCGTCGACCTGCGCCAGCTGGCGATCGCCGACTGGCGACGGCGGATCGGCGTCGTGCTGCAGGAACCCTTCCTGTTCTTCGGCTCGATCGCCGAGAACATCGCCTACGGTCGTCCGCAGGCCAGCCGCGAGGAGATCGTGGCGGCTGCCCGGGCCGCCCACGCCCACGAGTTCATCCTGCGCCTGCCGCACGGCTATGACTCGATCGTCGGCGAGCGCGGCCAGTCGCTGTCGGGCGGCGAGCGCCAACGGATCTCGATTGCGCGGGCGCTGCTGATCGATCCGCGGGTGCTGATCCTCGATGAGGCCACGTCATCGGTCGACACGACGACCGAGACGGAGATCCAGAAGGCGCTCGACAATCTCGTGAAGGGGCGCACCACGATTGCGGTCGCGCACCGCCTGAGCACGCTCAGACGGGCCGACCGGCTGGTCGTCCTCGATCGTGGCCAGATCGTGGAAATCGGTACGCACGACGACTTGCTGGCGCGTCGGGGCGCCTACTGGGCGCTGTACCAGGCGCAGGCCCGCCAGGCGCAGGCCGATCTGCAGGTCGACATCGGTGATGAGGCTGGCGAAGCTGCCGGCGGCGCCCTTGCCGATCTGCCGATCGAACGGCCGGCGAAGGAGCATCCGTGAGCATCGATTTCAGCCTGTCGCGCGATGCCTTCGGCCGGCTGCAGTTCACCGACGCCGATGGCACCGTGCATGAAGGGGTGGTCCCGGTGCGCGCCTTCCCGATCTCGGCGCCCGATGCGGGCCTGGCCCTGATGAGTGCCGACGGCCTCGAACTGGCCTGGGTCGACTCGCTTGCCGCCTTGCCCGCCCCGGTTGCGGCGCTGCTCGCCGAGGAACTGGCCCAGCGCGAGTTCATGCCCGAGATCCGGGCGATCGTTTCAGTCAGCAGCTTTGCCACGCCGAGCACCTGGACGGTAGAGACTGATCGTGGCCCGACCCGCTTCGTACTCGAAGGCGAAGAGAGCATCCGGCGGCTGCCGGCGGCGATGCTGCTGATCGCCGACAGCCACGGTGTCCAGTACCTGCTGCGCGATATCGGCGCGCTGGACCGGGCCAGTCGGCGGCTGCTCGACCGCTTTCTCTGATACCCGCTCGCGTTCGAACGATATATGGCGAGGCGTGCCAGGACGCCGGGCGAGGCTTTCGGCGCACGCCGGGTGCTTGCCACCGCTGGTGATCACATGTCACACTTTCACAAGTTACAAAGTCATTTCAAATATTGAAGTGACAAAAAGCCGGTGTTGCCCGAACAAGGGAGCCGGTGGTACCTGAACCGGGTTATCGCCGTCCACCCTCGGGCCTCGATACCGGGACGACAACGATCGATGCAAGGAGACACATCATGTGGAAGCGTGTAGCGCTTGGTCTGATCACATTCGCGACCATCCCGATGGCGGCCCTCGCCGCCGACCCGATCAAAATCGGTGTGCCGATGATTCTGTCGGGTCCCGGCGCCCTCTTTGGCGAACCGACTCTGCGCGGCATCCAGATGCAGGTCGATGAAGTCAATGCCAAGGGCGGGTTGCTCGGCCGCAAGCTGGAGGTCGTGTCACGGGACAGCAAAGGCAGTGCCGATGAAGCCGTCCGCGTCGCTCGGGAGATGATCCTGAAGGATGAAGTCGATTTTCTGGTCGGCACCTTCACGGCGGCGGAAGGCCCGGCCGTGTCGCCAATCGCCAAGGAAAACCAGATCCTCTTCATTGCACCGGTGTCGAAGCCCGAGGCACTGATGTCGAAGGAAAACATCCACCCATACGTTGTCAGGACCTCCTCCACCACCACGATCGAGGGCCGCTCGGCAGCGGAGCTGATCGCGAAAATGGACGTCAAGCGCGTGGCGACGATCAGCCCGGACTACGCATACGGACAAGAGGTGACGGCCGCTTTCGTCGCCCACATGAAAAAGATTCGCCCCGACGTAGAGATCGTCGATCAGCAGTGGCCAAAGCTTGGTGAAGCCGATTACACGCCGTTCATCAACGCACAGCTCAGCAAGCGGCCGGAAGCGGTCTTCAGCTCGCTGTGGGGCGGACACTTCGTGACTTTCATCAAGCAGGCCACGCCGCTTGGCTACTTCACCGCGATCAAGAACAACTTCGTCGCCGGCGGAGAAGCGGGCTCCATCGAATCCGCGCGGGCGATCGGAGACGATTACCCGTACGGCATCATCGGCAACGCCTATGACGTGTTCAACTGGGAGAACGGACCCGCCCAGCACAAGGAATTCGTGAGCCGGGTCAGCCAGTATACGAAGCAGGAGTACCCGTCATCCTGGCCGACAGTCGGCTACGTCGCAGCCCAGATCCTCGTCGAGGGTATTCGCAAAGCCGGCAGCATCGATTCGGACAAGGTTTCCAAAGCGCTGATGGGCCTGACCGTGCAGACCCCGATCGGTCCGCAAACCATCAACCCGAAAACCCAGTCAGCCAATCGAGGTCAGTTCTGGGGGCGCATGATCAAGGATTCGCGCTACCCGTTTGCAGTGATGGAGAACCCGACGTACGTCGATCCGACACCGTTCCTCGACTGATCAGGGCCGCGGGTAGAAGACAGTGGACCGGGATTCGAGGCCGCGTGCCGATACTTCAGCGGTCAAGACTGTCGCCAAAGTTCTCGACATTCTTGATCAACTCGAAGCAACCGGCCGCCCGGTAACGGTATCGGAACTCGCGGTGCTGACCGGTATCAATGTCAGCACCGCGCATCGTCTTCTGCAGACCTTGACCCGCCGCCACTACATCACGCAGAGCGAGGAAACGCGAGCCTATTCGCTCGGCCCCCGACTGCTCGCGCTGGGTAGTGCGTACGCGCGACGCCATGATCTCGTCAGCGCATCCCGCCCGTTGCTGGAGAGGCTGCGAGACACGACCCGGGAAACGGTCCATCTTGCGCTGCTTCAGGATCAGGATGTGGTCGAGATCTGTACCGCCAGCAGCCACCAGGCCGTGGCTGTCGCGCGCAGCACCGGGCGACGCGATCCGGCTTCATGCACCGCTACCGGCAAGGTACTTCTCGCGTTTCTGCCGCCGGCCGAGCTCGATGATTTCCTCAACCTGGGTCCACTGCCCGTATGCACCGCCCAGAGCCTGGCGACGCCCGAAGCGCTGAAGGCGGAACTTGAACGGATTCGGGCAGAAGGCTACGCGCTGGACGACCGTGAGCTCTCCGACGATGTCTGCTGTATCGGTGTGCCGGTGCGAGGCAATGCCGGGCGTATTGTCGCCGCCCTCAGCATCGCGATGCCCCGTGAGCGATTCCAGAAACCCCGAATTGCCAGCTGGGTCAGCCAGTTGAAGGAAACGGCAGACCGCATATCGGACATCGTTGCGCTTTCCGGATCGACCTGAGGGGAAACCGTGGACGCATCCTTTCTGTTCGGCCAGTTCGTCGGCGGTCTCTCCGCCGCGATGTTCCTGTTCCTGATCGCCTCGGGGCTATCGCTGATTTTTGGTGTCCTGCGAATCCTCAATTTCGCGCATGGTTCGTTTTACATGATCGGAGCCTATCTGGCATGGCAGATCGTTCATCTGATCGGCCCCCTAACCGAGTCGTTCTGGCTCGCCATACTGGGCGCAGCGCTGACGGTCGCCCTGCTGGGCGCCCTGATCGAACGTGTATTGCTGCGCAATCTGTACGGTCGCGAAGAGCTCTACCAACTGCTGCTGACCTATGCGCTCGTACTGGTGCTGGCCGATGCCGCCAAGCTGATCTGGGGAAGTCAGCAACTCTCGGTATCGCGTCCGGACAGCCTGTCCGGCACGTTGAGTCTCTTCGGCGCGGTCATTCCGCACTACAACCTGTTCATCATCGTGCTGGGGCCAGTGCTCGCGCTGACCATCTGGCTGATTCTGCATCGTACGCGCACAGGCCGGCTGATCCGTGCCGCGTCACTGGACCGGGAGATGCTTGGCGCGCTCGGCTGTGACGTGGGTCGCCTCTATACGTTCACGTTCGCCGCCGGGGCCTTTCTGGCAGGCCTCGCGGGCGCGCTCGTGACGCCGATCAAGACCATCGTTCCCGGCATGGATGTCGAGATCATCGTGGAAGCTTTCATCGTTGTCGTCATTGGCGGTCTCGGGTCGCTCTGGGGGACGCTGATCGGCTCGCTGATCTACGGGCAGTTTCTGTCCTTCGGCATCCTGGTCTTTCCACGGTTCTCGACGTTCTCGGTGTTCACGTTGATGGCCATCGTGCTGATCATACGGCCCTGGGGCCTGTTCGGGCGACCACTGTCGCGCTGACAGAGGGAGCGCATTATGCTGAAACGTATCCCCTGGGTGCTACTGGCCTTTATCGTGGCACTGGCCATCCCGCTCGTTGCCTCGCGTTTCCATACCTCGCTCGCGACGGACATCCTGATCCTTGCGCTGTTCGCGACAAGTCTGAATCTCCTTCTCGGAACAACCGGCCTCGTTTCTTTCGGGCATGCGGCCTATTTCTCGATAGGGGCCTATGTCTGTGCGATTCTCATGAAGACCCATGGCGTGCCGTTTCCGCTTGCCTTCCTTGCTGCCGGAGCCGGCTCCGGCCTGCTGGCAGCATTGTTCGGCTACTTCTGCGTGCGCTTGACGAAGATCTACTTCGCGATGCTGACGCTGGCTTTCGCCCAGATCGTCTGGGCCGTGTGCTTCAAGTGGAACAACGTGACCGGTGGCGAGCAGGGCATGAACAATGTGCCCTACCCGGACCTCAACTGGATGAAATCGTTGCCGCTGATCGGCGACTTGCGCATCGGTGGGCATTACTACTACCTGACACTCGTTCTCGTGGCCACCTGCCTCTGGCTGCTCTGGCGCATTACCCGCTCGCCGTTCGGCCGCATCCTGACCACTATTCGCGAGAACGCCGAACGAGCCGAGTTCATCGGGATCAATGTACGCCGCTACGAGTTGGTCGCTTTCGTGATTGCGGGCACCTTCGCAGGCTTCGCAGGCGCGTTGTTCGGTATCTTCAATCGTGGGGTGTTTCCCGATTTTGGCTACTGGTCGAAGTCTGCCGAAGTCCTGATCATGGTGATTCTGGGTGGCATGGGACAGTTCCTCGGGCCGTTTGTCGGCGCACTCACCTTGACGCTGCTGAACCAGCAGATCACCGCCTATACCGAGTACTGGCCCATGGCGCTCGGCCTGATCCTGATCGTTCTGTTGTATGCCTTCCCCGCCGGCATTCTTGGCACGCTGGCGAGTCTGGTCCGTCGACTTCGCGGAGCGACCGAAGATGCTTGAAGTCAAGGGTCTCAACAAGTCATTCGGCGGATTCAAGGCGACGACCGACGTCAGCTTCACGGTGGAACGACAACAGATCGCTGCAGTCATCGGGCCGAACGGTGCGGGCAAATCAACGCTGTTCAATCTGATCACGGGTCATATTGCGCCAGACTCGGGCATCGTCAGATTCGCAGGTAAGGACATCGTCGGCATGGCACCCTATGCGATCTGCCGGCTCGGCATGGGACGCTCCTTTCAGCATGCCAACATCTTTCCAAGGCTGACGGTCTTCGAGAATCTGCAGGCGGCGTTCATAGCCCACCGCGGCGCATCGCGCAACCTGTGGCGCAATGCCAAATCGATCTACGAAGCGGAGACCATCCAGCTGATGCGCTCGCTCGGCATGCAGGAGCAGGCGGTGCGGACCGCGGGCACGCTGTCACACGGTAATCAGAAGCAGCTCGAACTCGGCATCGCACTCGCCGCCGACCCGAAGATGCTCCTCCTCGACGAACCCACGGCAGGCATGTCATCGACCGAGACCCGTGCCACGATCGAACTGCTGCAGCGTATCGCAACGCAGCGAGAGCTGACGCTGCTCTTTACCGAGCATGACATGGACGTCGTGTTTGCAATCGCGCAGAAGATCGCTGTACTGCACCAGGGCCGTCTCATCGCAGTCGGGACGCCGGCCGAGGTACGTGCCAACGCCGATGTGCGCCGAATCTACCTGGGTTCACGCCACGACGAGGGAGGCGCCGCTCGGTCCGACGGTTCGGTCGGCGCAACCGCGGGGGGGACCGTATGAGCGCAATGCTCGAGGTCGAGAACATCCACACGGCTTATGGCCGCTCACAGGCATTGTTCGGCGTTTCTCTCGAAATCCACCAAGGCGAATGTGTCTGCCTGCTTGGCCGCAACGGCGTCGGCAAATCAACCACCATGCGTTCCATCATCGGCCTCAATCCGCCGCACAAGGGTCGTATTCGCTGGAAAGGTGAAGATATCACTGGCCGCAAGCCATTCGAGATTGCACGCCGCGGCGTCGGCTTCGTGCCCGAGGACAGGCGAGTGTTCGCCGAGCTTTCGGTCCTCGAAAACCTCGATGTCGCCGCCCAGGCAACCCGGCGCAGCGGCCCGTGGGACGTCGAATCAGTCTTCGAGCTGTTTCCCAAACTGAGAGAGCTGGCAGATCGTCGCAGCGGCTTTCTGTCAGGGGGCGAGCAGCAAATGCTCACCATCGGTCGCACGCTGATGTGCAACCCCGAATTGCTTTTGCTCGACGAACCATCGGAAGGCCTCGCGCCGCTGGTCGTCGAGACACTGTTGGGCCAGGTCTGCAGTCTCAAAGCCCAGGGCCTCACTATTCTGCTGGCCGAACAAGGACTCGATTTCAGTCTGGCCCTGGCCGATCGTGCCTATGTGCTGCAAAAGGGCGCAGTGCGCTTCCACGGTGCGGCAAGTGAACTGCGCGATGACCCCGGTTTGCGCGATTCGCTGCTCGCGCTATCAGGCGGAACCGGCTGAGCCCGACGATTTTCTCCTATTGTTTTCCCTAAGCCACCAGGAGCTCAATATGCCATTCGTCAGCATCCGCATCCTTGAAGGTCATTCCCAGGAGCGCAAGAACGCGATATCGCGCCGCGTGACCGATGCAATCAGCGAAATTGCCGAACTACCCAGAGAAGCTATCTGGGTCGTCTTCGAAGATGTTTCAGCCGACGACTGGTACGTTGGCGCAGCGACGGTGAACAGTCTGAGGGCCGCCGCCAAAGATAAAGGCGAGTCATGATGAACGTCGAGATCCGCGATCCGGCCTTTCGCCACATCGTTGGCGAGGACGTCAGCTTCGAGCAACTTGGTACCGGTTTTCTCTTCACTGAAGGCCCACTCTGGCGAGCCGAAACCCGAACCCTCTACTTCAGCGACATGCCGGGCGACATCATGCGCTGCTGGTCGGCGGCCAAGGGCGTCACAAGCTTTCGTCAGCCCAGTCGCAAGAGCAACGGCCTCGCCTGGGATCGCCAGGGGCGGTTACTGGCCTGTGAGCATGCCAGCAGTCAGGTCACGCGAACGGAAGCCGACGGCCGGATCACGACACTGGCGAGTCACTACGACGGCAAGGAGCTCAACAGCCCGAACGACATCGTCGTGCACTCCGATGGTTCGATCTATTTCTCCGACCCGAGCTACGGCCGAATGGAGTTCTACGGCCTGCCCCGCCCGGTGCAGCTCGATTTCCGCGGCGTTTACCGAATCGATCCGGAACAGGGTGAAGTGCGTCTGCTGGTGCATGATTTCGGGCAACCGAACGGACTGTGCTTCTCTGCCGACGAGCGCCAACTCTTCGTGAACGATACGGAACATGGGCACATCCGGGTCTTTGATGTGCGTGATGACGGAGGTCTCGACGGCGGCGGCGTATGGGCAGAAACCACCGGGGACGGTGAAGGCGCACCCGATGGCATGAAGTTCGACAGCGCGGGCAACCTCTATACCTGCGGGCCTGGCGGCATTCATGTCTTCAGTCCGGACGGCCATTGCCTCGGCGTCATCCGGACGCCGGAGGTTGCAGCAAACTTCACCTGGGGCGACGACGATATGCGAAGTTTGTTCATCACCGCTTCGACATCGCTCTACAGGGTACGCGTGAACACCGCCGGCAAGCCATCTCCTTTTTGACGCCGGATCCTGGCCTCCCCGGTTGTTCGAACGCGAACCGGATCGAAGACCGGGCTCGCCCGGCCTCCGCCCGGTTCGGCCTCAGGCCTGCTCGACCTCGGCAGCCGCCGTCTCGTCGAACAGGATGTTGTTCTCGAGATGGATGTGCTCGATCAGGTCGTCGCGAAATGCGCCCAGACCGAGGTACAGGGCCCGCCAGGTGTTGCAGGCCCCGGAGGGCGGGACGAGCCCGTCGGTCAGTTCGGCGAGCCGGGCCAGCGCCTCGCCATGCTGGTCGTGCTCGAAGCGCATGACCGAGATCGGGCCGTCGGCCTGGGCCCGCATCGACTTCGCGAGCATCGGGAACAGCACCTGTTCTTCCTTCATCATGTGGCTTTCGAGTTCCTGGTGCATCGCCTGCAGATGGTCGGCCAGGCCAGCCGGGCAGTCGGGGCGCCGCGCGTGAACATGCTCGACCCGGCGCGCCAGCCGGATCAGCTCGGGCAATTGCTCGCGATGCTGATCGTGAAAGCGCTCGACGATGTGTCCGACCAGTTCTTCCGCCGGTGCACTGCGCCAGTCACGTCCCTGCGGCGGGTCGCCACGCATTGCGTCGAGCTGGACGGCCAGGTCGGCAGCATCGAGGCCGCGTTCGGTCGCCGCGTCACGCAGGGTCAGGTTGCCGGCGCAGCAGAAGTCGAGCTGGTTGGCGTGCAGAAGGGCCGTTGCGCCCGGAATGCTGCGGGCGATCGATCCCAGGGACTGTTCCAGTGTATTCATCTTGCGTTTCTCCGCTTGAACGTAGGGTGTGCTGAGGACACATGCAACAGTTGTGCCAGTACCGGACTCTCCGTCCAGACGAGGGTTTTCGGCAGATATTCGATGATCAGGGTCGCTTTGACCCTCTTTGATCAGGGTTCGATTGACCATATCAGGTTACTATCACCCGGATGGAAGACACCCTTCTCGCCGATCTTGCGAACGATCTGCCGCACGCCGTGCGGCTGCAACGGCTGGTCAGCACGTTGCGGCCGGCTTTCGGCTGTGGTGCCGTAGCGCTGCTGAAGCTCGAGGGCGACAGCCTGCGTCCGCTTGCCGTCGACGGTCTGGTGCGTGAGGCGCTCGGGCGGCGCTTTCTGGTCAGCCAGCATCCGCGGCTGACCGCCATTCTCGCGCGCCGCGGGCTCACCCGCTTCGAAGCGGGTTCCGAGTTGCCCGACCCTTACGACGGGCTGCTCGATTCGCGGGTCGGGGAACCGCTGCCGGTGCATGACTGCGTCGGGGTCAGCCTGTACAACGAAGGCCGGCTGTGGGGCGCGCTGACCCTCGATGCGCTCGACGCAGGCGTGTTCGACGAGGCCGCCCGCGACAGGCTGCGCCGGTATGCACTGCTGGCCGAAGCGGCGATCCGCGTCACGCGGCTGGAAGAGGAAACCCGGGCGCTGCGGCTGGCGCGCAGTCAGACCCGCCCCGGCGAGGGGCCGGGAGCGGCCGATATCGACGAGATCGTCGGCGCCAGCGACGCCATCTCGGCGCTGCTGCGCGAACTCGATCTGGTGGCCGATTCGGAACTGCCGGTGTTGCTGCTGGGTGAGACCGGCGTGGGCAAGGAGTTGTTTGCCCGCCGGCTGCACAAGCGGTCGCGCCGCCGTGACCGACCGCTGGTCCATGTGAACTGCGCGGCGCTGCCCGAGTCGCTGGCCGAGAGCGAGCTGTTCGGCCATGTCCGTGGCGCCTTTTCGGGAGCCAGCGGCGAGCGGCCGGGTCGCTTCGAAGCGGCCGATGGCGGCACCCTGTTCCTGGATGAGGTCGGCGAACTGCCGCTGCCGGTCCAGGCCAAGCTGCTGCGGGCGCTGCAGAACGGCGAAATCCAGCGGCTGGGTGCCGACCGCCCGCGTCGGGTCGACGTGCGGGTGGTGGCTGCCACCAACCGCAACCTGCACGAAGCCGTGCGTGATGGCCGTTTCCGGGCCGACCTCTACCATCGCTTGTCGGTTTATCCGGTACCCATTCCGCCGCTGCGTGATCGTGGCGGTGATGTGCTGCTGCTGGCCGGGCGCTTTCTCGAACAGAACCGGGCGCGGCTGGGGCTGCGCAGCTTGCGCCTGTCGCCGGCGGCCGGCGAGGCGCTGTGCCGCTACCGCTGGCCGGGCAATGTGCGTGAGCTCGAACACGTGATCAGCCGGGCGGCGCTCAAGGCACTGAGCCGCGGTGCGGAGCGCAGCGACATCGTTACGCTCGACCCGGTGCTGCTCGATCTCGACGATCACCTGTCCGGGCCGGCGGGCGTTTCCCGCAGTGCGGCATCTGCCGGCAGCCGGGCGGTGGCAACGGGCCAGGGTGGGCGTGCGGCGCCCGGCTGGAGTGCCGGGCTGCTGTCCGGCGAAGGCATTCCGATCGGTGTGCCGGAGGTCGACTGGCAGGGTGGCGACGTCCTGCCGCTCAATGATGCGGTCGCCATGCTTCAGCGGGGCATGATCCGCTCGGCGCTGGCGGCGGCGGCCGGCAACTGGACACGGGCGGCCGGCTGGCTCGGTCTGGACCCGAGCAACCTGCACAAGCTTGCCCGTCGCCTGGGGCTCAAATGATCCGGCAGACGCGTCAGTTCCTGTGGCGGCTTCTTGCGGTGGTGATGGTCGCGCTCGGCCTGGTCGGTGCCGTGTTGCCGGTGCTGCCGACGGTGCCTTTCCTGCTGGTGGCGGCCTGGGCGGCCAGCCGCGGCTGGCCGTCGCTCGAGCGATGGCTGCTGACCCATCCGAAGTATGGGTCGGATATCCGCCGCTGGCGCGAACGGGGCGCCGTGCCGCGCAAGGCGAAATGGTTTGCGACCGTGATGATGATGGCCAGTGCCGTGATGCTGGCTTTCTCGGCCGCGCCGCTGTGGGTCCGGCTCGGAGTGCCGGCGATGATGGCCTGCGTCGCGCTGTGGCTCTGGCTGCGGCCCGAGGAGTGAACCCGCGGGCGGGAGGCTGAACCCGGCGCCCGGGGCTTGTGCCCCGGCGGTCTTCAGCCGGGGTCCGGGTCGGAAGTCTGCCGGTGGGTGGCGCAGTCGCGGGCCGCCCGGTGCAGATGCCAGGCACGCAGCAGCAAGGCGCACATGCTCCAGGCGGCGAGCACGGCGAGTGGCCAGGCGAGCAGCCTTGGCCAGAGGATGGCGATCACCGCGATCACCGCCAGGATGGCGGCGGCGATGACCATCGTGCGGGCTTCGGCAGCGCCGAGCACGCGGCGATTGGTCAGTGCAGCGCCGAAGGTGTTGCCGACCCGGATCGCCCCGGCCGCGATCTGGCTGGCCGAGCCGCCCGAGGCGCGTCGCTCGTCCGGGTTGCCGGCCCGGCGCTGGGCCCGGCGTTCGGCGCGCCGCTGGCGGCGCCGCTCGGCGGCCTGTGCAGCGGCGTCCGGGTCGGCCGCCCGGACCCGGTTACGCAGGCCCAGCAGGATCTCGGTCGCACCTTCCAGATCCTGCAGGTAGGTGGCCTCCATCTCGGCTGCGAAACCGGCATCCTCGGCTGCGATGTCGAGTTCCCAGTTGCCCAGCCAGCTGGCGAGGTTCAGGTTGCTCGACCCCACGCGTGCCCAGCGCCCGTCGGCGACTGCCGTCTTCGCGTGCAGCATCGGCCCGTTCCATTCGAAGACCCGCACGCCCGCTTCGAGCAGCGGCCGGTACCCGGCCCGGCTGATCGGTGACAGCGCGGGAATGTCGCTGGCACCCGGCACCAGCAGGCGCACGTCGACACCGTCGATGGCCGCCTGGCACAAGGCCTGCACGTAGCTGGCAGTGCCGACGAAGTAGGCGTCGGTCAGCCACAGGCTGTCGCGCGCGAGCGCCGCGATCATCTGGTCGAGCCGGTACAGGCCGGCCACCTGCGGCATGCTGGCCAGCACCCGCAACGAGACTTCGCCGGCGGCTTCGATACGGTCGGGCTCGGGCAGCTCATCGGCCGGGATCGGCTCGCCGACGCTGGCCCAGGCGCGGGCGAATGCCCGGACGACTTCGGCTACGGCCGGGCCGCGCACCTCGACGCCGGTGTCACGCCATGGTGGCGTGCCGCGTTCGGGGTCGCCCGCCCACATCCGCCCGATGCACAGGCCGCTGACGAAGGCGACGCGATCGTCCACGCACAGCGATTTGCGATGGTTGCGGCTGATCCAGCCGAACGGGCTTTCCAGGCTGAGCGGATTGAAGGCGCGTACTTCGATGCCGTACTGCCTGAGCCTGTCCCAGTAGGCGCGCGAGGCCGTGCGCAGGCAGCCCAGCCAGTCGTAGAGCACGCGGACCTGCACGCCGCGCCTGGCCGCTTCGATCAGCGCATCGGCGAAGCTGCGGCCGATCCGGTCGTCGTGAACGATGTAGTTCTCGAACAGGATGTCGTATTGCGCCTCGGCAATCGCCCTCAGCCAGGCAGGGTAATTCTGTTCGGCATCCTTGAGCAGCGTGATGGTGTTGCCGCCGAGCAACGGTGCGCCGGCCGAGCGCGACAGGGCCTGCTCGGCCAGCAGGCGCAGCGGCGAGGTTTCGGCAGTCGGGTACATGGCCGCGACGATAGCGGATTTTGCTTTTATATATAGGACGAAAACTGTACCATATAGGGCATGTCCAAGCCGCTGTACACTCGCGCCGGTCCGACAGGGTACCGCCGGGTCGCCGACCGATCCCGTGGCGGGCGCTGCAGCGCCGTCGCACCGGAGGTCTAGCCATGTTGCGGGTCAGTCGTCTGACCGATTACGGAACGATGATCATGAGCCACATGGCGCGCTCGCCCGACCAGCTGTTCAGTGCAGCCGATCTGGCGGCCACGCTGGGGCTGGGCGCGCCGACCGTTGCAAAGGTGCTCAAGGTGCTGGCACGCGGCGAACTGGTGAACGGCGTGCGGGGCCTGCGCGGCGGTTATGCGCTGGCCCGTTCGCCGGAACAGATCACGGTGGCCGACATCGTCGATGTGCTCGAGGAACGCCCGTTCGGGCTGACTGAATGCAGCACGGTCGACGGGCTGTGCGACATCGAGGATGTCTGCGGCGTGCGTGCCAACTGGCGATTGATCAGCGATATCGTGAGGCGGGGGCTGGAGAGTGTGACGCTGGCCGAGATGGCGCGGCCGATGCCGCTGCCGGCGGAAGCGCGGATCGGCGTCGAGTCCTTACGAAGCAACCGGAGTGTCCGAAGATGAACACCGCAACCCGCGTGCTCGACAGTTTCCTCGAGCGAGAATATTCGGCCGGCTTCGTTACCGAAGTCGAAACCGACTCGATTCCCAAGGGCCTGTCCGAAGATGTGATCCGGACCATCTCGGCGCGCAAGGGCGAACCCGAGTTCCTGCTCGAATGGCGGCTGCAGGCCTATCGCCGCTGGCTCAGGATGACCCCGCCCGAATGGGCTCACGTCAGCTTCCCGCCGATCGATTTCCAGGACATCGTCTACTACTCGGCGCCCAAGGGCGCGAACAAGGACGGGCCGAAGAGCCTCGACGAGGTCGATCCGGAACTGCTGCGCACCTACGAGAAACTCGGTGTGCCGCTGCACGAGCGCGCCCGGCTGGCCGGTGTGGCCGTCGATGCGGTGTTCGACTCGGTGTCGGTGGCCACCACCTTCCGCAAGCAGCTCGCCGAGCACGGTATCATCTTCTGCTCGTTCTCGGAGGCGGTGAAGGAGCATCCGGACCTGGTGCGCAAGTACCTCGGCACGGTGGTGCCGCAGGGCGACAACTTCTATTCGGCGCTGAATTCGGCGGTGTTTTCCGACGGCTCCTTCGTGTTCATCCCGAAGGGTGTCAAGTGCCCGATGGAGCTGTCCACCTATTTCCGGATCAACGCGCGTGACACCGGCCAGTTCGAGCGCACGCTGATCATCGCCGAAGAGGGCGCCTCGGTCAGCTATCTCGAAGGCTGTACGGCGCCGATGCGCGACGAGAACCAGCTGCATGCCGCAGTGGTCGAACTGGTGGCGCTCGACGACGCCTACATCAAGTACTCGACCGTGCAGAACTGGTATCCGGGCGACAAGGACGGTGTCGGCGGCATCTACAACTTCGTGACCAAGCGCGGCGATTGCCGCGGCCCGCGCTCCCGGATCTCGTGGACCCAGGTGGAAACCGGTTCGGCGATCACCTGGAAATACCCGAGCGTGCTGCTGCGCGGCGACGACTCGATCGGCGAGTTCTATTCGGTGGCCCTGTCCAACCACCGCCAGCAGGCCGACACCGGCACCAAGATGATCCACATCGGACGCAACACGACCTGCACGATCATCTCCAAGGGGATTTCGGCCGGCCGCGGCAGCAACACCTTCCGCGGCCTCGTGCGGATGTCGCCGAAGGCCGAGAGCGCCCGCAACTACACGCAGTGCGACTCGCTGCTGATCGGCGACAAGTGCGCCGCCCACACCTTTCCGACGATCGAGGTGCGCCATCCGTCGGCGCGCGTCGAGCATGAGGCGACCACCTCGCGGATCGGTGAGGACCAGCTTTTCTACGCGATGCAGCGCGGACTGTCGGCCGAAGACGCGGTGTCGATGATCGTCAACGGCTTTTGCAAGGAAGTCTTCAAGGAGCTGCCGATGGAATTCGCCGTCGAAGCTCAGAATCTGCTCGGTGTGAGCCTCGAAGGCAGCGTCGGCTGAGAATCAGGAGAAAAACGATGTTGACGATTTCTGGCCTGAAGGTTTCGGTGGGCGGCAGGCAGATCCTGCGGGGTCTGGACCTGCAGATCGGTGACGGTGAAGTGCACGCGCTGATGGGGCCCAACGGTTCGGGCAAGAGCACCCTGTCGCAGGTGCTGGCCGGGCGCGACAGTTTCACGGTCGACGGCGGCAGCGTCACCTGGGATGGCCGCGACGTGCTGGAAATGAGCACCGAAGACCGGGCGCGCGAGGGCATGTTCCTGGCCTTCCAGTATCCGGTCGAGATTCCGGGGGTGTCGAATGCCTATTTCCTGAAGGCGGCGGTCAACGCGGTGCGCCGTCACCGCGGCCTGGCCGAGCTCGATGCAATGGATTTCCTGGCCCGGGTCAAGGCCGAGATGAAGGCTGTCGGGATGCGCGAGGAGTTCCTGTACCGCTCGGTCAATGAGGGTTTCTCCGGGGGCGAGAAGAAGCGCAACGAGGTGCTGCAGATGGCGCTGCTCGAACCCCGGCTGGCGATTCTCGACGAGACCGATTCGGGCCTCGACATCGATGCGCTGCGGGTGGTGGCCGACGGTGTGAACCGGCTGCGCAGCCCCGATCGCTCGATGCTGGTGATCACCCACTATCAGCGACTGCTCGAGTACATCGTTCCCGACAAGGTTCACGTGCTGGGGCAGGGCCGGATCGTGCGCTCCGGTGGCCCCGAACTGGCGCTCGAACTCGAGGCCCGCGGTTACGCCTGGCTGCTCGAGGAAAGCGCGCCGTCGTCCGGTCCGCAGAGCGGTCCGGCGCGGGCCGCCGCGGCAGCCGCTGCTGCAGCGGCTCAGGCAAGCGGAGGACGGCGATGAGTTCAGTCGACCTGTGGCGGGCGGCATTCGACGAGCGTGCGCCGACGCTGCCGGGCGCCAGTCTGCCGTGGCTGAGCCGGCTGCGGGCGCAGGCGCTGGAGCGCTTCGCCGATGAGGGCTGGCCGAGCGGGCGGCTCGAAGCGTGGCGACACACATCGCTGGTCTTCATGAACAGTGAGCGCTTCGCGCCGGTTGCTGCCGGCGTCGACGGTGCGGTGCTGAGCCGCGTGCTCGCCGGACTGCGCGAGTCCCCTGACGATCACTGGCTGGTCTTCGCCGACGGCCGTTTCGTGCCCGGCCTGGGCGCGATCGGCAGCCTGCCTGCCGGCGTGCGGGTCGAATCCCTGGCCGCCGCGCTGGCCGGCGATGCGGAGCCGGTCGAGGCGCTGTTCGGCGACGTTGCCGAGGGCGCGAGCCCGCAGGCGCTCAATGCCGCGCTGGCGGCCGACGGCGCCTTCATCGACGTGCCGGCCGGCGTGGCGGTGCCCGGCGTGATCCACCTGGTCTTCATTGCCGGCGCAGCCGGCAGCGCGGCGCTGCTGCGCAACCTGATCCGGGCCGGCGCCGGCGCGCAGCTCACCGTCGTCGAGCACTACCTGGCTTCCGACGATGGCGCGGCGACGCTGACCAATGCGGTGACCCGGATCGAGGCCGGTGCCGACGCCCGTGTCGAGCACCAGAAACTGCAGCAGGAAGGCGTGGCGGCGGTCCACCTCGCGGCGATCGGCGGCGTGCAGGCGCGCGGTTCGCGGCTCGCTTCGCACTCGCTGTCGTTCGGTGCGCGCCTCGCGCGCAACGACATCGGCACGCGCTTCGACGGCACCGGTTGCGAGACGCTGTTCAACGGCCTGTACCACGTCGACGGCAAGCGCCATGTCGACCACCATACGTGGATCGAGCACGCCTCGCCGCATGGCACCAGCGAGGAGCTGTACCGCGGCATCCTCGACGACCAGGCGCGCGGCGTGTTCACCGGCCGCATCGTGGTGGCGCCGGGGGCGATGCGCACCGATGCCCGGCAGCGTGCCGACAACCTGCTGCTGTCGGCAGGTGCCGAGGCTGATGCGCGCCCCGAGCTCGAGATCTACGCCGACGACGTCAAGTGCGCGCACGGCGCCACGGTCGGCCAGATCGACGAGACCAGCCTGTTCTATCTGCGTACCCGGGGTCTGGACGAGGTGCATGCACGCAATCTGCTGACCTGGGCCTTCGCGGCCGAGGTGCTCGAGCGGATCGGCGTGGCCAGCCTGCGTGCGCAGGCCTCGGCAGCACTGCGCGCAAAGCTGCCGGGCGGCGAAGCGCTGGAGATTCTGGATGGCGCCGCGCTGCAGAGGTCGGGCGGTGCTGTGCTGGAGATGCCGGCATGAACCCGGGAGCGTGGTCATGAGCCTGGAACGCAACTGGGCGGCCGACTTCCCGATCCTGGCGCGACCGGTGCGCGGCAAGCGGCTGGCCTATCTCGACAATGCCGCCACCACGCACAAGCCCGAGGCGGTGATCGAGGCCGAGCGCAGCTTCTATCGCGAGTCGAACGCCAACATCCACCGCGGCGTGCACTGGCTGTCGCAGCACGCAACCGATCTGTACGAGGGCGCCCGCGAGCGGGTCCGCGGTTTCCTGAACGCGGCGCATGCCGACGAGATCATCTTCACGCGCGGCACGACCGAAGCCATCAATCTGGTTGCCTGGAGCTGGGGCCGTGTCAATCTGCAGGCCGGTGACGAGATCGTCATCACTGCGATGGAGCATCACTCGAACATCGTGCCCTGGCAGCTGCTCTGCGCACAGACCGGCGCGGTCCTGAAGGTGCTGCCGATCGACGATGCCGGCCAGCTGCAGCTGGAGGCCTGCGAGCAATTGTTCGGGCCGCGCACCCGGCTGCTGGCGATCGGTCACGTCTCGAATGCGCTGGGCACGATCAATCCGCTTGCCCGGCTGATCGCCCGGGCGCGCGCGGTCGGGGCCCGGGTGCTGGTCGACGGCGCCCAGGCGGTGGCACACCTGCCGGTGGACGTGCAGGCGCTCGATTGCGACTTCTATGCGTTTTCCGGCCACAAGCTGTACGGGCCGACCGGAATCGGCGTGCTGTACGGACGCCGCGAACTGCTGACCGCGATGCCGCCGTGGCAGGGCGGTGGCGACATGATCCTGACGGTGGCCTTCGAAGGCAGCACCTGGGCGGAGCCGCCGGCACGCTTCGAGGCCGGCACGCCGAACATCGCCGGGGCGGTCGGCCTGGCCGCCGCGATCGACTACCTGAGCGGCATCGGGGTGGCGGCAGCGGCTGCCCACCAGGACGCCTTGCTCGTCCAGGCCACCGACGAGATCCGGCGGCTGCCCGGGGTGCGCATCTACGGCACGGCGGAGCACAAGAGCGCCATCCTGTCGTTCACGGTCGCCGGCATCCATCCGCACGACCTGGGCACGATCCTCGACAGCGAGGGGGTTGCCATCCGGGCCGGCCACCACTGCGCGATGCCGGTGATGACCCGCTTCGGCATTCCCGGCACGGCACGGGCCTCGTTTGCCCTGTACAACGACGAGCGTGACGTGGCCGCGCTGATCGCCGCGATCCGCAAGGCGCAGGCGCTGTTCGGCGTGGAGGCCGTTGCATGAGCTTCGCCGGCATGAGCGACCTGCGCGAGCTCTACCAGGAAGTGATCTTCGATCACAATCGCAAGCCGCGGAATTTTCACGAAATGGCCGAAGCCGACCGGGTCGCCGACGGCCACAACCCGCTGTGCGGTGACCAGCTCACCGTCTACCTGCGGCTGGCGGACGACGTCGTGGCCGATGTCAGCTTCATCGGCCACGGCTGTGCGATCTCCACCGCCTCGGCTTCGCTGATGACCGAGGCGGTCAAGGGCCGCACGGTGGCCGAGATCGAGGCCCTGTTTCACGATGTCCACGCGATGCTGACCGACGCGGCGCCCGAAGGGCGCGACTTCGGCAAGCTGCAGGTGCTCTCCGGCGTGCGCGAGTTTCCGGCGCGGGTCAAGTGTGCGAGCCTCGCCTGGCATACCCTGCACAACGCGCTGACCGGCGGTGGCACGGCCAGAACCGAATGAGGTGCAAACGATGAACCGGTACGGAGAAATGCGTCAGATGTATCTGGAGCGGGACTGCGAAGCGACGCAGATCCCCTGGGGAACGAGCACGACGCTGCCCGCCGGCAGTCTCGCCCAGATCACCCAGCAGCTTGGCGGGAACTTCACCGTGATGGTCGGCGGCAACCTGTTCCGGATCGCCGGTGCCGATGCCGACGCGCTGGGGCTCGACCCTGCCGACGCTGGCGGGATCGAGATGCCCGATTCCGACCATCATGACCCCGACGTGCCGGTCACGGCCGACGCGGTCGAGGCCGAAGCCTGGCGGTGGCTGGCGACCTGCTACGACCCGGAAATCCCGGTCGACATCGTCAATCTGGGTCTGGTCTACCTGTGCCAGGCGATGCCCTTGCCCGACGGCGGCTATCGGCTCGATGTCAGGATGACACTGACCGCTCCCGGCTGCGGCATGGGGATGACGATCGCCGACGAGGCGCGCGAGAAACTGCTGGCCATTCGCGGTGTCGAGGAGGTCGATGTCGACCTGGTCTGGGATCCGCCCTGGAGTCGCGAGATGATGAGCGAATCCGCACGCCTGGCGCTCGGGATGATGTGACGCCCGGCGCGTGTTCAGCTACCGCCACGCCTTCCATGCCGGCAACCATGCCGATGTGCTCAAGCACCTGGTCCTGGTCCAGTTGCTGCGCCACTTCGGCCTGAAGGAAACGCCGTTCTGGGTGATCGACACCCATGCCGGGGCGGGGCGCTACCGGCTCGATGGCGAGTGGGCTGCCAGGCGTGGCGAGTTCGCCGACGGCATCGGCCGGCTCTGGGAGCGGGAGCAACTCCGGGGGCGGGAGCAACTGCCGGCGGCGGTGGCCGACTATCTCGACGAGGTGCGGGCGCTGAACCCCGACGGGCGTCTGCGCCACTACCCGGGTTCGCCATTCATCACGCTGCGCCATCTGCGCCCGGACGACCGGTTGCGACTGTTCGAACTGCACAGCAGCGAGAGCGGGGTGCTGGCCGCCGGGCTGGCCGAAGCCGGTCCGCAGGCGCGCCGCCAGACCCGGCTGGAGGCGGCCGACGGCTTCCAGGGCCTGAAGGCCTTGCTGCCGCCGCCGTCGCGCCGCGCCCTGGTGCTGATCGACCCGCCCTACGAGGACAAGCGGGATTACGCCCGCGTGCCGGTCGCCCTGCGTGAGGGGCTGGCGCGCTTTGCCACCGGCTGCTACGCGATCTGGTATCCGCTGGTGGCGCGCCCCGAGCCGGCCGAACTGGCCCGCAAGCTGCGCCATCTGCCCGGCATCCGCTGGCTGCACGCCAGCCTGTCGGTGCGCAGCCCGTCTGCCGACGGGCTCGGCCTGCACGGCAGTGCGATGTTCATCGTCAATCCGCCGTGGACGCTGCAGGCCGCGCTGGGTGAAAGCCTGCCCTGGCTGGTGAAGGTGCTGGGCCAGGACGCCGGCGCGCAGCAGACGCTGACGGCCGGCGGTGAGGCGCTCAGCCGCGCCGGCGAACCAGCAGCCCGGCGAAGCCGGCGGCCAGCAGGGCCAGCGAACCCGGCACCGGCACGGTCCCCGGCGGGTCGGCGGTGATCATGTCCTGGGCACCTTCGGCCTCGAAGACCATCGCATAGGGCTTGCCCAGGCTGTCGGCCTCCGGAATCGCTGCGAAGAACTTGTCGAGCCAAGACTTCGTGTCGGCTGCCAGGTCGCTGGCCTTCAGCACGCCACTGTCCAGGCTCCAGGCATCGCCGGTCTCGTAGAGACTCTCCCAGATCCCGAGCTGGATGGCTGCGCCCTGCAAGCCGCTGACCGGATGGACCCAGGCGTGCGGGTCGCTCCAGTCGTTCGAGTTGCCGTTCAGCACATAGTTGACCGCGCCGAGGAAGTCGAGCGTGCGCTCGGCGACCCCGTCGAAGTTCACCTCGTAGCGGACAGTCTGGCCACCTGAAATGGTGTCGAACAGGTCGTAGCAGTACATGAAGACCTTGCCGGTGCTGTCGACGAAGATTTCCGGGTCGATGCCGTCGAGATGGCTCGCCGCACCGCTGAAGCGACCGGCCATGACGTTTCGTGTGAGCGTCGTCGGGGTCGCGCCGTAGGTGTAGCTGACCTTGACCGTATCGCTCGTCGGAGTGCTGTCGAAATGCCCGAAAATCGGATTGTCGAATTTGATGGTGAGCGCTGCGGAATGCGCCGTGCCGGCGGCGAGGAACAATGAAGCAAACAAGGCAACAGGGGTGAATTTCATCACGATGTACTCGGTGTCGTTGGTGACGCGAGACATCAAGCATTATCTGTGCCAGTTATGCAAGATATTGATTTAAAGGAATTTTTTGTTTATCTGTAACGGCCTTGACATGTTGAAGTAAGAAATCCCGATGCGAATTTCGACACACCGGGATGATTCATCAAGGATGGCGTGCAGGCAGATTCAATGACGAATCGATTCGCGCCGGATGGAGCACGGAAGTGTCGATGGCCTCGAGCTTGCGGCAGCCGGTGAGCGCCATGGCCACTTCGAGTTCGGCACGCAGCAGGTGCAGCAGATGGGCGACCCCGACGGCGCCGGCAACGCTCAGGGCGTGCAGGCAGGGCCGGCCGACGAGCACGGCACGGGCGCCCAGGGCGAGCGCCTTCAGGATGTCGGTGCCGCGCCGTACGCCACCGTCCAGCAGCACCGGCAGCCGGTTGCCGACCGCCTGGGCCACCTCGGGCAGCAGCTCGATCGTGGCCGGCAGGGTGTCGAGCGTGCGCCCGCCGTGGTTCGAGACGATCAGTCCGTCAACGCCGTGTTCGACGGCCAGCAGGGCGTCTTCGGCGTGGGTGATCCCCTTGAGCAGGATCGGCAGGCGGGTCAGGCCGCGCAGCCAGTCGATGTCGGTCCAGGTCGGCGCGCCGGTGAGCAGGCCGCTGCCGAAGACCGCACTTTCGCCGGCGGCGGCGGTTCGCGTGGCCGGCAGCCGCAGCCCGCGCAGGTTGACGGCTTCGATGCCGGCCGGCAACTGGAACCCGGTACGCTGCTCGCGATGGCGCAGGCCGTTGACCGGCGCGTCGACCGTCACCACGAGCGCGCCATAACCGGCGCGTTCGGCACGGGCCACCAATGTCCGGGTGAAGTCACGGTCGGCCTGGATGTACAGCTGGAACCAGAGCGGTGTGCCGGCGCTGGCGGCAATCGCTTCGAGTTCGACGCTGGCCTGGGTGCTGACCACCATGGCCGCCTTGAGTGCGGCGGCGCCGAGCACCGTGGCGAGCTCCCCGTCCGGATGGGCGAGTTTCTGGAAGGCCATCGGGGCAACCAGGATCGGGTGCTCGAGGCGCTGGCCGAACAGGGTCAGGGCGGTATCGCCGCCATCGAGCGGGCGCAGCACCCGGACGCGCAGGCGCAGCCGGTCGAAGGCGGCACGATTGTCGTGCAGGGTCAGTTCGTCGGCGGCGCCGCCGTTCAGATAGGCCCAGGCCTGGGGGCCGGTCCGTTCGCGGGCAAGCCGTTCGTAGTCGCTTGCGCAGGCGATGTCGGGCGGAATCGTTGGCGGTCCGGTCATTCTGGGTGTCGTCTTCAGGTGTCGGCCCACTGCCTGAGCAGGTTGTGATACACGCCGGTGAGCCGGACGACCGACCGATGGGCGGCGTCGTCACCGGCCAGTTCCTGGATGGCCTGGTCGAGTTCGTGAAGCAGGCTGCGCTGACTGTCGTCGCGCACCAGGCTCTGGATCCAGAAGAAGGACGCCAGGCGCGTGCCGCGGGTCACCGGGGTGACCCGGTGCAGGCTGTGGCCGGGGTACAGGACCATGTGGCCGGCGGGCAGCTTGACGGTGTGGGTGCCGTAGGTGTCCTGCACAACCAGTTCGCCGCCGTCGTAGTCGGCCGGATCGCTCAGGAACAGCGTTGCCGACAGGTCGCTGCGCACCCGGTGCGGGGTGCCCGGGATCGAGAAGATGGCATTGTCGATGTGGTTGTCATAGTCGCCGCCGCCTT
Source organism: Burkholderiaceae bacterium (assembly GCA_041678445.1). Classification (GTDB taxonomy): domain Bacteria; phylum Pseudomonadota; class Gammaproteobacteria; order Burkholderiales; family Burkholderiaceae_E; genus Zeimonas. The sequence goes on from JBAYOD010000001.1 coordinate 51,114, forward strand.
CGTAGCGGTTGAAGCGCGGCGGCAGCACCTTCAGCGGCAACGCGGCGCCGATGAAGCGCGGGTCGCTGCCGAGCACGTCGAGCAGGAAGGCGGCCAGGCGCTGGCCGGTTTCGTCATCCTGCGACACCTGCAGATTGCGTTTGGCCGTGCTCGCGACATGGCCGGCAGTCGTGCGACCTTCGACCCAGGCCGCACCGGCCAGGGCTTCCCGGCAGCGGGCCAGTTGGTCGGGTGTCAGGACGTCGGGAAGGGTCAGCATCATCGCGCAGTCTCGCCGAGGGTCTCGATACAGATACAGAATCTTACCGTTCCGTTGCAATCCGTTACATGGTAATCGAAATCGATTATCATTCTTGTTAACAAGCCTTCAGAGCTTGTTTTTCAGGCCGTCTCCACTGGCCTTTTTTCACAGTGTCCTGTTTTGCACGAGAGGAGATCCCCCATGTCCAATGCCCGTCATCGGAAGCGCACATCACGCCTGAAGCCGACCGCCGCAGCCGTGGCCGTTGCCTCGGCAAGCTGTGGCGGACTGAGCCTTGCGGTACTGCCCGCCAGCGCACAGACGTCTTCTTCACAGACCAGCCTGCCGGAAGTCCGCGTCACGGCCCAGCCCGAACACTCGGCAGTTTCCTCGCCCAAGGCGACTGCGCCGCTGCGCGACACGCCGCAGACCGTTTCGGTGATTCCCGAATCGGTCTTTACCCAGCAAGGCGCACGGACCTTGACCGAAGTGCTGCGCAACACGCCGGGCATCACTTTCAGTGCTGGCGAAAACGGGTTCTCCACCAACAACAACAACTTCGGGCTGCGCGGCTTCGACAGCAGCTCCAGCGTCTTCGTCGACGGGGTCCGCGATTCGGGCAACTATGCGCGCGACGCCTTCAACATCGAACAGGTCGAGGTGGTCAAGGGGTCGTCGGCCGACCTTGGCCGCGGGGGCCCCGGCGGTTACGTGAACCTGGTGACCAAGAGCCCGAAGCGGGAGAACTTCACCAATGGCAGCGTGTCCTATGGCTTCGACAGCTCGGATGCGAAGAACCGCTGGCGGGCGGCGCTCGATGCCAACCGCACGTTCAGCGACAGCGTCGCCGGGCGCCTGAACCTGCTGCTGCAGGATGGCGGTGTGGCCGGGCGCGAACATGCCAAGCAGCGCAGCGTGGGGATCGCGCCGTCGCTGTCCTTCGGCATGGGCACGCCGACGCGTGTCGACCTGGCCTATCAGCACGTGCGCCAGGACGACCGGCCGGACTGGGGCGTGCCGGCTGCGATGCTGCCGGGCACGATGCGCCACGATCCGTCGTTCCGGCCCGGCCGGGACACCTACTACGGCTTGCTGTCCGATTTCGACGATACCCGGGCGGATACCTTCACCGCACGCGTCGAACATCGCCTGTCGACTGACACCACGATCACCAACCTGACGCGCTGGTCACGCACGCGTCGCGATGCGGTCTACACGATTCCGTTCAGCTATGACCCGGCCACCGTCACGGTGACCACGCAACGTCAGGCTTTCGACCGCGACAACGGCGTGCTGGCCAACCAGACCAACCTGAGCACCCGGTTCGCAGCCGCCGGACTGCAGCACCGGCTGTCGGCCGGTGTCGAGCTGTCGCGCGAAACCTCCGACGCCAGGCGGTTCGGTACGCAGAACAATCCCGGCACCGGCAGCCCGATCAGCGGCTATGACCCGGATCCGTCGCGGGCGGGGCCCTGGAGCGACCTGGCCGCCACCCAGACTGCCGAAGTCGAGGTCAAGACGGTTGCCGCCTACGTCTACGACACGGTGGAGTTGAGCCCGCGCTGGCAGCTCACCGGCGGCGTGCGCCTCGAGCACTACAGCGTCGACATCAGCAGCCGCAACGTCGACGGTACGCCACTCGGGCAGGATGGCTACGATGCCAGCAAGACCTCGCTGAACGGCCGCCTGGG
>JBAYOD010000002.1:0-40719 GCA_041678445.1 Burkholderiaceae bacterium
AGCCGAGCCGAGCCGAGCCGAGCCGAGCCGAGCCGAGCCGAGCCGAGCCGAGCCGAGCCGAGCTGATGCCGCTTTGCGTTCGCTCCCAGGCCACCGTCTGCCAGGACGCGGGGCGAGGCTTTGGGCGCACGCCTTGTGCGCAGCCGAGAAGCGCAGCGCTCGTGGCCGCGCGCGCAGCGCGCACCAACAATCTGACTTGCCGCCGACTGTCTGAGCGAAACGAACGAAGCGAAGCGTAGGGAGTGCAGCGAGTTTCGGCGGCAGGCCACGAGCGCGAGCATCACAGGGCACCCCGCGAAGCGGGGCAAGCACCCGGCGTGCGCCCAAAGCCTCGCCCCGCGTCCTGGCCCGCCGCGCCATATATCGTTCGAACGCGAAGGGGCGTATCAGTCCGCCCCGGCCCCGGTCACCAGCCGCTCGGCCGGCAGCTGCAGCGTGAAGGTGCTGCCCTGGCCCGGCTCGCTGGTGATGGACAGCGAGCCCTGGTGGCGCAGCATGATCCGCTTGGCGATCGCCAGGCCCAGCCCGGTGCCGCCGGTCTGGCGGGAACGCCCGCGATCGACGCGGTAGAAGCGCTCGGTCAGTCGCGGCAGGAATTCGCGGGCGATGCCGATCCCGGTATCGATGACACTGATCCAGCCCTGGCCGCCGTCGCGAACCGCCCAGTGCACCGAGATGCGCCCGCCCGCGGGCGTGTAGCGCACGGCATTGCTGAGCAGGTTGCGTGCTGCGCTTTCGAGTTCGCTGGCCAGGCCGAGCACGAACCGGGGGCCGTCGAGCTGGATGTCGAACGCGTGCTGGCCGGCCGACAGCACCCGGGCCTCTTCGAGCAGGTTCTCGAGCATCGCATGCAGGTCGAGCTGGGTGTCGGTCGGGCGATCGATGCTGGCTTCCAGGGTGGACAGCGTCAGCAGGTCCTCGACCAGCCGCTGCATGGTCTGACTCTGGCGCAGGATGGACTCCAGCGACTGCTGGCGCTCGGTTTCGTCGAGATCGAGTGACAGCAGTGTTTCGGCAAAACCCGAGATCACCGTGAGCGGGGTGCGGATCTCGTGCGAGACGTTGGCCACGAAGTCGCTGCGCATCGCGTCGAGCCGTGCCTGTTCGGTGATGTCGCGGGTGATCAGCAGCCGCTGGCCGGGCGGTGTGCCGCGAATGCTCAGTTCGTACATGCGCTCGCGGCGAGTGGGCAGGGTCAGCCGGACAGCCGCCGGGGTTTCGCCGGTGGCGAGCATCGCGATGAACTCGGGCTGCCGGACGAAGTGGTGGATCGGCCGGCGCATCCCGAAGATGCCGTGCAGCTCCTGGGCGGCGAGGTTGGCCCAGGTGATGTGATCGAAGCGGTCCAGCACGACCAGCCCGTCGGGCAGCCGGTCGACGGCCGCGTGGATGCGCTCGAGTTCGTCGGCCAGCTCGGCACGCACTTCACTCTCCTGGCGCACGAAGCGCGACAGCCGGTCGAAGACGCCGCGCCAGGGGCCCAGGCCTGGCGGCAGCTCACGCTGGCGCGGCAGCGAGGCCCAGCGGCGCAGTTGCGCCAGATGAACGGCCGAGAGCAGCGACTGCAGCCCGAAGGCCAGGACCAGCCACCAGAAGGCGACCTCGTGCGATCCGAAATGTCCGATCAGGAATCCGATCGCCAGCACCGCGGCGATCACGAGAACGTAGCGCAGGAAGAAGGGCACGGATGAGCGTGAGATCGGGTTCGGCTTCGGGGACTCCCGGGAAGGCGTCGGCTGTGTCTTCCGGGGCCGGGCCGGTCAGCCGGGCAGGAAGCGGTAGCCGCCGCCGCGCACCGTCTCGATCAGGCGATCATGGCCGGTCGGCTGCAGCGCTCGCCGCAGCCGGCGGATGTGGACATCGACGGTTCGCTCTTCAATATACACGTGTCCGCCCCAGACCTTGTCGAGCAGGCGCGCCCGCGACAGCACGCGGTCGGGTTGCTGCATGAAGCAATGCAGCAGCCGGAACTCGGTCGGGCTCAGGCTGATCTGCGTGTCACCGGCGAACACCCGGAAAGTGGCCGGCTCCAGACGCAACCCGCCGACTTCGACCGGATCTTCGGCAGTGTCCGGGGCCGTGCGCCGCAGCAGGGCCTTGACCCGTGCCAGCAGTTCGCGCGGTGAGAAGGGTTTGGTCACGTAGTCGTCGGCCCCGACTTCGAAGCCGTGCAGCTTGTCGCCTTCCTGGGCGCGCGCCGTCAGCAGCAGGATCGGGATCTCGCGGGTGTTCGGGTCACCGCGCAACCGTTTCGCGAAATCGATACCTGACTGGCCCGGCAGCATCCAGTCGACGATGATCAGGTCGGGCAGCACGACCGCCAGTTGCGTCGCGGCGGCCTCGGCACTTTCGACCCCGGTGGGCAGATAGCCGGCATGGCGCAGGTTCACGCCGAGCAGTTCGCGGATCGAGGGTTCGTCCTCGACGATCAGAATGCGTGCAGACATCACAGGTTTCCGGCACTTGACGATGCCGGCAAGATTATGACTGCCGGGTTACGTTTCGATGACGATCCGCGTGACCATCACCTGGTCGATCTTGTAGCCGTCGACGTCCATCACCTCGAAGCGGTGGCCGGCCCAGATGGCGCTGTCGGTGCGCCGTGGCACCCGGCGCAGCATGATCATCATGAAGCCGGCCAGCGTGTCGTACTGGCCGTGCCAGGGCAGCAGCGCCGGGTCGGCGTCGATTGCCCGGGCCACTTCGCCGATCGGCGTCAGTCCGTCCATCAGCCAGGAACCGTCGTCGCGGCGCACGATCTGCTCTTCGCCGTCGGGTGCGACCAGGCTGCCCATCACCGTGCTCATCACGTCGTTGAGGGTGATGATCCCGACCACCAGGCTGTACTCGTTGACGATGACCGCGAAGTCCTCGTGCACCTGGCGGAACTGCTCGAGCACCTCGGCCAGCGTCAGCCGGTCGGGCACGATCAGGACCTTGCGGAGCAGGTCAGCCGCGCCGTCGCCGCGCAGCGAGATCGAGCCGTTCTGCAGCACCCGCTGGAACAGGTCGGGAGCGTCCAGGTAGCCGACGATCTGATCGATGTTCTCGTCGCAGACCAGGTAGGTCGAGTGCGGCTGGGCGGCGATCCGGCTGCGGATCTGTTCGTCGCTGTCGTCGAGCAGCAGGTAGACGATGCGTTCGCGCGTCGTCATCACGCTTTCGACCGTGCGGGTTTCGAGCTCGAAGATGTTCTCGATCACCTGCTGGCCACTGGCCGGCAGCAGGCCGGCCCGGGCGCCTGCTTCGGTCATCGCGAGGATGTCGTCGGAGGTGACCTGCTCGTCGCGCTCGGCGGGCAGGCCGAGCAGCGCAAGCAGCCGGTTGGCCAGCCCGTCGAAGACCCAGACAGCCGGGCGCAGCAGCCTCACCAGCCAGGTCATCGGTGTGACGACCCGCAGCACCAGGGTCTCAGGATCGATCATCGCCAGGCGCTTGGGAAACAGGTCCGAGAACAGGACGAAGGCCGAGGTGATCGCCGTGAACGAGATCAGGAAGCCGAGTGTGGCGGCAGTCGGTGGGCTGACCACATGTTCGAACATCGCGGCGAACTGCGGGCTCAGCGCGCGCTCGCCGATGACGCCGCCCAGGATCGCCACCATGTTCTGCGCGATCTGGATGACGGTGAAGTAGTTGCCTGGCCGGGCCTGGATCTCGAGGGCGCGCATGGCCCGCAGTTCACCCGCCTCGGCGAGCTGCTGCAACCGCAGCCGCCGGGCGGCTGCCATCGAGATCTCGGCCAGCGACAGCAGGCCGCTGCAGACGATCAGCAGGGCGATCAGGGCCAGGGTCAGTGGAGGCGCCATGGTCGGCAGCAGTCGAAGGTTCAGTCTCCGAGACTGAAGAAGCTGCGCCGTCCGCGCAGGTGCACGATCCGGTGCACCAGCAGGGCGAAGTCCTCGTCGCGCTCGATCGGGTTCAGGTGCTCGGTGTTGACGATCAGCAGCGGCGCGTCGTCATAGTCGTGGAAGAAGCGGCTGTAGGCGTCGGCCAGGGCCCGCAGGTAGGTGTCCGAGATGGCCGCTTCCATCGGCACGCCGCGGCGCTGCACGCGTTCGACCAGCGTGTCGGGTTGTGCCTGCAGGTAGATGACGAGGTCGGGCGTGGGCGCCTGCGGGCTGAGGCTCTCGAAGATCTGCTGGTAGAGCCTGAGCTCGTCGTCGTCGAGCGTGAGCCGTGCGAACAGCGGGTCCTTTGCGAGCAGGAAGTCGCCGACCAGCGTCTGCGCGAACAGGTCGTGCTGGGCCAGGTCGCGCAGCTGGTTCACCCGCTGGAACAGGAAGAACAGCTGGGCGGGCAGCGCGTAGCGCCGGCTGTCCTGGTAGAAGCGTTCGAGGAAGGGATTGTCGAAGGCCTCCTCGAGCACCGGGCGCGCGCCGAAATGCCCGGCGAGCTTGCCGGCCAGCGAGGTCTTGCCGGCGCCGATCGGGCCTTCGACGACGATGTGCCGGAAACGCTCGAACGGCGAGGCGGCTTTGGCTTCGGCTTTCACGATCGGAACATGAAATAGACGGCACCGAGCATGCACAGCGCGGCCCACAGGTAGTCGAGCTTGACCGGCTGATTCATGTACAGCACGGCAAACGGCACGAACACCGCGAGCGTGATGACTTCCTGGATGATCTTCAACTGAGCCAGCGTGTAGTAGCCGAAACCGATCCGGTTGGCTGGCACCTGGAGCAGATACTCGAAGAATGCCACGGCCCAGCTTGCCAGGGCAGCGAGCCACCAGGGCCGGGAGGAAAGATCCTTCAGGTGCGCGTACCAGGCGAAGGTCATGAAGACGTTCGACAGGACCAGCAGCACGACGGTCTGGACGGGAATCGGCAGGCTGTTCATCGATCGGGGTGCTGGTGGGCGGCTGGGACAGGATCGTCATCATGACCCGGATTGCCTTCGGGCATCACCAGCCCCTCGGCCAGGCGCTCGATCCGCTGCCCGTTCAGGGCCTGCAGCAATGCCCCGACCGGACCGCGGCCGGGGAGCACGAGCCCGGGATCGAGTTCAGCCAGCGGGGCGAGCACGAAGGCGCGCAGGTGCATCCGTGGATGGGGCAGGGTGAGCGTGGGCGAATCGATGCGTTGCCCGCCATGCAGCAGCAGGTCGAGGTCGAGCAGCCGGGGCGCGTTCCGGTAGGGGCGGGTGCGACCGGCCTCGGCTTCGAGTCGTTGCAGCGCGGCGAGCAGAGTGGTCGCCGACAGGTGGGTGTCGAGGGCGGCGACCGCGTTCAGGAAGTCGGGGCCGTCGGCGTCGACCGGCGCACTGCGGTACAGCGACGAGACGGCAGCGAGCCGGGTGCCGGGCAGTCGAGCCAGCGCGGCCAGCGCCGCGGCCAGCGCCTGGCGCGGTTCGCCGAGGTTGGCGCCCAGCCCGATCCAGGCACGCTGTTCCGGTGCCGGCCCGGCTTCGCAGGCAGGGGCCACTTCAGGCGGCGTGTCCCGGGTCGCTCAGGTCACGGCCTTCGTCGGGCCGGCCGGCGGACTGGTTGCGGCTGCTGCGCCGGCGCCGCTTGCGGCTGCCGCTGCCCGAGCCGGGCGGGCGGTGCGCCTGGGCCGAGGCGATCAGGGCCTGGCGCTGCTCGTTGTCGGCTCCCTGGAAGTCAGTCCACCAGCGGCCGATCTCGTCGGGCAGCTCGCCGGCCTCGCAGCGCAGCAGCAGGAAGTCATAGCCGGCCCGGAAGCGCATGTGCTCGACCAGCCCCCACGGGGCGCGGCCGCTGCGTCGCTCGAAGCGCGGCTGCATCATCCAGATCTCGCGCATGTCGGCCAGGTAGCGGCGGGTGATCGCCAACTGGCTGCCCTGCGCGTGGAGCACCGAGTCGATCGCGTCGGCCAGGGCCGGAACGGCCGGCGTACCGTCGGCTACTGCCTTGCGCCAGCGGGTCGAGACCGGTTCCCAGAGCAGGGTGGCGAACAGGAAGCCGGGCGAGATCGTGCGCTCGGCGCGTACCCGCTCATCGGTGCGCTGCAGCGCCAGCACGGCGAAGCTCGAGTCGCCCGGTTTCTCGAAGATCCGGTCGAGCATCGGCAGCAGGCCATGGTGCAGGCCTTCGCGGCGCAGTTCGTTCAGGCAGGCCAGCGCATGGCCGGAGGTCAGCAGCTTGAGGGTTTCGTCGAACAGGCGGGCCGACGGGACATTGCGCAGCAGCGGCGCGAGCTCCCGGATCGGCTTGCGGGTGGCCGGCTCGACCTCGAAGCCCAGCTTGGCCGTGAAGCGGGCGATGCGCAGCATCCGCACCGGGTCTTCGCGAAAGCGCGTGGCCGGATCGCCGATCATCCGCAAGCTGCGGCGCTTCAGGTCGCGCACGCCGTCGTGATAGTCGAGGACGATGTCCGAGACCGGGTCGTAGTACAGCGCGTTGATCGTGAAATCCCGCCGGGCGGCGTCTTCGGCCTGGGAGCCCCAGACGTTGTCGCTGAGCACCCGGCCGTGTTCGTCGGTTTCGGCCGCCTCCTGGATCGCCCGGAAGGTCGAGACCTCGATCTGCTCGCGGCCGAACATCACGTGGACGATCCGGAAGCGCCGGCCGATGATCCGCGAGCGGCGGAACAGGGCGCGGACCTGCTCCGGTGAGGCATCGGTGGCGACGTCGAAGTCCTTGGGCTTGAGCCCCAGTAGCAGGTCGCGCACGCCGCCGCCGACGATCCAGGCCTGGTGGCCGGCCTTCTGAAGGGTCTCGCAGGTGCGCAGCGCTGCCTCGGAGACGTCCTCCAGCCGGATGCCCAGCTCCGAACCCCGGTATTGCCGGGGTTTGCGCCGCAGCGCACCGCGGGGCCCTTTCGTGCCGACCTGACCCATCAACCTGCCGATCAGCTTGCGGATCATTCGAACAGCCTCAGCACCGGCCAGCCGCGCTCGCCAGCCAGCGCGGCCAGCTTCTCGTCGGGATTGGCGGCGACCGGACGGGTCACCTGCTCGAGCAGGGCGACGTCATTGGCCGAGTCGCTGTAGAACCAGCTCTCGTCGAAGTCGCCGAGGCTATGCCCCAGCCCTGCCAGCCATTCGGCGGTGCGGCTGATCTTGCCTTCGCGAAACGACGGCGTGCCGAGCGAACGGCCGGTATAGCGGTCGCCGACGCGCTCGACACGGGTGGCGATCAGGTTCTCGATGCCGAAGGCGCGGGCGATCGGCGCCGTCACGAACTCGTTGGTCGCGGTGACGATTGCGCACAGATCGCCGTTGTCGAGGTGGCTGCGCACCAGGTTCTGCGCGCTCGGCCGGATCTGCGGCGCGATGACTTCGGACATGAACCGGGCATGCCAGCGATCGAGGGTCTCGATCGGGTGTGCGGCCAGCGGCGCGAGCTGGAAATCGAGGAAGGCGGCGATGTCGAGCCTGCCCGCCTGGTAGGCCTCGAAGAAGGCGTCGTTGCGCCGCTCGTATTCGGCGCCGTCGACGACGCCGAGCCGGATCAGGAAGCGCGCCCATTCATAGTCGCTGTCGATCGGCAGCAGCGTGTAGTCGAGGTCGAACAGGGCGAGGCGGCGGGCGCTGCCGGCGGCTCGCGAAGCGGCGGAGCCCGATCCGGCCATCGCAAACGGGGAGTTCATTGGTGTTTTGGTAAGCCCATGATTTCAGGGTGATTTTATCAGCAGACCGGCGAGCTCGAACTCGCGCAGCAAGGGCAGCGTGATCGCCCGCTTGCGCTCGAGGGCGTAGCGATCGAGCGCATCGAGCAGGCGCAGCAGCCAGCGGATGTCGCGCGAGCGGTGGGTCAGCAGCCACTGCAGCAGCTCTTCGGGCAGCGCGATGCCGCGCCCGCGCGCCGCCCGGCGCAGGGCTTCGGCCTTCTGGGCATCGCTCAGCAGCGACAGCCTGATGATGTTGCCGGCACCGAGCCGGGTGCGCAGTTCCTCGCGCAGTGCCAGCGCGCGCGGCGGCTGCGCCCCGGCAGCCACGAAGGCAGCGTCCGGGCGGGCGGCGATGCGGTTGAACAGGTGGAAGACCTGTTGCTGGTGGACGTCGTCGAGGCGCTCGCAGTCGTCGACGATGGCCACCGGCGCGACCTGCGTTGCCGCGCCGGGGGCCAGCGCGGCGAGCGCGGCTTCGAATGCTGCCGGGGCGCTGTCGGCGCCCAGCGCCAGCGCGCGCGGGCCGACTGCGCCGGCCAGCGCTGCCAGCAGATGGCTCTTGCCGGTGCCGGGCTCGCCCCACAGGTACAGCAGGCAGGGCTGGCCGGCGTCCGGCGCCGGCGCGGCATCGATGAGCGCCTGCAGCGCGGCCACGGCCTCGCCGTTGCTGCCGGCGACGTAGTTGTCGAAGGAGGCCGGCTCGGGTGCGCTCAGTGCCAGCGGGATCTGGCGCATGGTCGCAGTCCCGGCACGGGCTGATCCGGCCGTCATGCGCCTGGCCCGCGCTGGTAGAACTCGCTGTCCATCCAGGCCTGCCAGAGGCGGCGCAGGCCGACTGCGGTGATGGCCGCAAGCGGCAGGGCGAGCAGCACGCCGACGAAACCGAACAGGGCGCCGAAGGCGAGCAGCGCGAAGATGACGGCGACCGGATGCAGGCCGATGCGCTCGCCGACCAGCCGCGGCGTCAGCCAGGTGCTCTCGACGACCTGGGCAATGCCGTAGATGATCGCCACCGAGACGAAGCCCGGCAGCGGGCCGAGCTGCAACATGCCGGCGATCATCGCGAAGATGAAGCCGAGCGCGAAGCCGATGTACGGGATGAAGATCAGCAGCCCGCTGAGGACGCCGATCGGCAGCCACAGCGTGAAGCCGGCGACCAGCAGCGCCAGCGAGAACCAGACCGACAGGATCAGCATGACGAGCAACTGGCCGCGCAGGTACTGGCCGAGCAGCATGTCGGTCTCGCCGAGCAGCGCGTCGACCTCGGGGCGCCAGCGCAGCGGGATCAGGTCGTAGGCGCGCCGCGTGAGCTCGGGCCAGTCGGCGAGCAGGTAGAACAGCACGACCGGCACGAGGAACAGGGTGCCGATCACCTGCAGCGCAGCGCCCCAGCCGGTTTTCGCGTAGCCGAACAGCAGGGCCAGAAGGTCCTGGTTACTGTCGGCGAACTGCGTGCTCAGCCATTCGCGCAGCCAGGCAGCGTCGATGCGCGGGGCCATGCCGAGGTAGCGTTCGAGCCAGGGCTGCGCGCGCGAGGTGATCGATGCGACCAGGCCGGGCAGCTCGTTGCGGATCAGCACGAACTCCTCATGGAGGATCGGTATCAGGATCAGGACCAGTGCGACCAGGACCAGCAGCGCCAGGGTGATGGCCAGGATTGCGGCGACGGCGCGCGGCACCCGGTGGCGCTGCAGGGCGGCCACCAGCGGCGCCAGCACATACGCCAGGATCGCGGCGGTGGCAAAGGGCGTGAGCACCGGGCCGAGGGCGACCAGTGCCCAGATCAGCAGCAGGCCTGTTCCACCCCAAAGAAGGGTCTGGCGCTGACGGGCGGAGAGGGGCAAGGGCTACAATCCGAAGCGTAAACGCCTATTCTAAGGGGGCGCGGCTGTGCGCGCCCGGATCGTCACCAGACCGGACTGCCTCACGATGGCCGAATCACTCTCGTACAAGGATGCCGGCGTCGACATCGACGCCGGCGACGCGCTCGTCGACCGCATCAAACCGTTGGCGCGGCGCACGCTGCGCGAGGGGGTGCTGACCGGGATCGGAGGCTTCGGGGCGCTGTTCGAGCTGCCCCGGCGCTACCGTGAACCGGTGCTGGTCTCGGGCACCGACGGCGTCGGCACCAAGCTGAAGCTGGCCTTCGCCCTCGACGGCCACGACACGGTCGGCATCGACCTGGTCGCGATGAGCGTCAACGACATCCTGGTGCAGGGCGCCGAACCGCTGTTCTTCCTCGATTACTTCGCCTGCGGCCGGCTCGACGTCGACACAGCCGCCCGGGTGGTTGCCGGCATCGCACGCGGCTGCGAGCTGGCCGGCTGTGCGCTGATCGGCGGCGAGACGGCCGAGATGCCGGACATGTACCCGGACGGCGAGTACGATCTGGCCGGCTTCGCGGTCGGGGTCGTCGAGAAGTCGGCGATTCTCGACGGTTCCAGGGTTGCGGCCGGCGACGCGATCATCGGGCTGGCTTCGAGCGGCGTGCACTCGAACGGCTATTCGCTGGTGCGCCGCATCGTCGAGCGCAGCTGCGGCGGGTTCGACGGACCGGCCCTGCAGGCCGAACTCGACGGTGTGAGCCTGGCCGCCGCGCTGACCGCGCCGACCCGCATCTACGTCAAGCCGGTGCTCGGGCTGATCGAAGCGCTGCCGGTGCACGGGCTGGCGCACATCACCGGGGGCGGGCTCACCGGCAACGTGCCGCGCGTGCTGCCGGCCCCTCTGCAGGCGGTGCTGCATCGCGGGGCGTGGACGATGCCCGCGGTGTTCGACTGGCTGCAGCGTGAAGGCGCCGTGGCCGACGACGAGATGCACCGGGTGTTCAACTGCGGCATCGGCATGGTCGCGATCGTGCCGGCCGACGCGGTCGATGCCGCGCTGGCGGCCCTGCACGATGCCGGCGAGATCGCGTGGCGGATCGGCGAAGTCGTTGAACGGCCGGCCGATGCACCGCAGACCGTGGTCGTCTGACGGACCTTTCCGGAGGTTCAGCCGTGCCTGCCGCCTGACGGCGCGCGGGGTGCTGCTCGGGGTGTGCGCGGGCTGGCCGTTGCACGGGGTGCTGGCGGCCAACTATGTGCTCGAGATCGAGGCACCCGTCGAACTGGTCGGGCCGATCCGCGAGCGTACCCTGCTGGGCCGCTGGGTCGACGAGGCCGGCTTCGAGCGCGAGCAGCTGCCGCTGTTCATCGTGCGCGGCCGCGAGGAGGCGGCGGCCATCGTGCGTGACGCCGGCTATTTCTCGGCCCGGGTGACGGTCGAGGTCGACCCGCCCGAAGCCGGCCTGCCCAGCGACAGCGTGGTGGCGCAGCCCGTGCCCGCCGATGCGCCGCTGCCGACCGTGAAGATCGTCGTCAGCGCCGGTGCCCGCACCACGGTTGCCCTTTTCGGTCTGTCGATCATCGGGTCCGAGGCCGCCCAGGCGCTGCACGAGACGCTGGCCGGACACTGGCCGCTGCCCGAGGGCAGTTTCTTCCAGCCCAGTGACTGGGAACAGGGCAAGCGCCTGATGGTCGACCTGCTGCAGCAGCGCGGCTTCGTGCGCGCGAAGATCGTCGAAAGCCGGGCGGCGGTCGACGTCGCGCTCACGTCGGCGGAGCTCACGCTGTCGATCGAGGCGGGGCCGCGCCTGCCCTTCGGCAAGCTGACCGTACGCGGGCTCGAGCGTTACGAGCGCAGCCTCGTCGAGGCGCTCAAGCCCTGGCAGGAAGGCAGTGCCGACGCCCCCGCCGACCCCTACGATTTCGACGAGGTGCTGCTGTTCCAGGCGCGGCTGCGCGGCTCGGGCTATTTCACCGGGGCCGACGTGCTGCCCGACCTGGGGGCGATCGAAGCCGATCCGGCGCTGACCGAGGTGCCGATCGTCGCTGCGCTGCGTGAGCGCCGCCGCCAGCGGGTGACGCTGGGTGTCGGCTACAGCACCGACGAAGGGCCGCGAGCCCTGGTCGGCTACGAGCACCGGGACTTCCTGGGCCGCGGCCTGCAGCTCGAATCGGGCGTGCTGCTGCAGGATGTGCGCCGGCGCGCCTTCGCTTCGGTGCGCACGCCGCAGCGCGCCAGTGGCCACTACGATCAGGTCGGGGCGCGCGTCGAACGGCTCGAGGTGCAGGGCGAGCTGACCGATCGCCAGACGCTGCTGGTCGGGCGTGGCAAGCGGGGCGAGGACATCGACTACTTCCTGTCGCTGCAGTATCAGACCGAGCGTCGCACCGTGCCGCTGGACCCGGAAACCGATCACCGCAAGGCGCTGACCCTGGGCTATGCCTGGAACATGCGGCGGGTCGATTCGCAGGTCGATCCGCGCCGCGGCTACACGATCAGCACGCAGGTCTCGGGCGGCGCCAGCGCGCTGTTCAGCGACCGCAGCTTCGTGCGGGCCTGGACCCGCGGCATGCGCTTCTGGCCGATGCCCGAGGATTCCTTTTTCGACGGCGGCATCCTGGTCGGCCTGGTCGAAGCCGGCCAGGTGTTCGCGTCATCGCGTGACGGCATCCCCACCGAGAACCTGTTCCGCACGGGCGGTACGCACTCGGTGCGCGGCTATTCTTACCTGTCGCTCGGCGTGCCCGAGGGCGGCGCCATCGTCGGAGGCCGCGTGATGGCGCTGGCCAGCCTCGAATACCAGCATCCGCTGGTGCGTGACTGGTATGGCGCGGCCTTCGTCGATGCCGGCAATGCGGCCGACCGCTGGGCCGACTGGGAGCCTGCCTGGGGGGTGGGGGTCGGTGCGCGCTGGCGTTCGCCGATCGGCCCGGTCAGCATCGACGTGGCCTGGGGCGATGCCGTGCGGCAGCTGCGCTTCCACCTGTCGGTCGGCTACGTGTTCTGATGCGGCTGCGACGCTGGCTGGGCTGGAGCGCGGCGAGTCTGCTCGGGCTGCTGCTGGGGGTCGCGGCGGCGGCGTTCTTCTGGGTCGGCCAGTCGACCTCGTTCCTGCGCTGGGCCTTCGAGCAGGGGCACAGCATGACCCGCGGCGCGCTCGATGCGAGCGGGATCAGCGGCTCGCTGCTGGGCGGCATCGGCCTGGACCGGCTGGTCTGGGACGATGGCACGAACCGGGTGGCCGTGTCGCAACTGGCCCTGCGCTGGCGGCCGGAACTGCTGATGTCCGGCGAGTTGCGGCTGGCGGCCGTGACAGCCGCGCGGGTGGTGGTGACGCCCGGTCGCGGCGGGGAAGGGGAGCCCGCGAAGCTGCCCGAGCGGGTCGCGCTGCCGCTGCGCGTCGAGGTCGAAGCGCTCGAGGTCGGCGAGATCGTGATTGCGGGCGAGGGCATGAGGGTTCCGATCCTGCGCGACCTGAGCGCCCGGCTCAGGCTCGACGAGCAGGCGCTGCGCGTCTCTGGCCTGAAGCTGCGCGTCGATGATCTCGGCGCTCTGAGCGCCGAGGCCACGGTGGCCAGCGCCCGTCCGTTCGAGACCCGGTTGGCCGCGCGGATCATCCCGGCCCTGCCCGACTACTCGGCGCTGCCGCCGCTGGTCATCGATCTGGCCGGGCCGCTCGAGATGCTGGCCTTGCGTCTGCGCCTGCCCGCACCCGCCGGGCAAACCGCGCTGACGGTGCCTGGCGCCGAAGCGAACTGGCTGGTCGCCGAAACCACGCTCCGACCGCTCGATCCGGTGCCGGTGCGGACGATCGCGCTGAGCCTCAACGGTTTCGAGCCGGCGGCCATCGGCCTGCCCGGCCCGCAGCTGCGGCTGTCGGGCAGTGCAACGGTGGAGCCGGCCGGCGAAGCAGGCGCCGAACCAGACGCCTGGCGCGGCCGGATGGCGCTGCGCAACGGCCTGCCCGGGGTCATCGATGGCGGCCGGCTGCCGCTGACCTCGCTGAGCACCGGTTTCGAGTGGCGCAACGGGCGTCTGGCGCTGTCCGGGCTCGACGTCGACGACGGGCGCCTGAGTGGCGACCTGGCCGTGAACACCGGGGCGACGCGCAGCATGTTCGGCCTCGATCTGCCCGAAGTGTCGGCCCGCCTCAGGCTGCGCGATATCGATGCGCAGGCCTTGCACGGCCAGGCCTGGCCGACCCGGCTGGCAGGCAGCATCGCCGTCGACGTCAACCGGATCGAGGTCGACGTCACGGACAGCGGCCCGCACAAGCTCGCACTGGCGGCCGATGCCAGGGTCGAGGACGAACTCGTGCGGATCGCCTCGCTGGCGCTGCGCACGCCGTCCGGGACGCTGGCCGCGAGCGGGACGGCGCGCTGGCAGGCGCCGTGGCAGCTTGGGTTGTCGGGCCGCTTCGAGCAGATCGAGCCGTTGCGGCTGGCGGCGCTGGCCGGCGTCACGCTGCCCGCCGGGTTCGGCCGGCTGAGCGGGTTGGGCGGCACCTGGTCGGTCGAGGGAGCGTGGCGGCCGGCGCTGTCGGTGGATTCGCGGCTGGTGCTGTCGGCTGGGGCCTACGATGGCCGGCCGCTGAAACTCGACTGGCGGGGCCGGGTGTCGTCCGATCGTATCAGCGGCGCGCGGCTCGAGGCCTCGCTGGGCCCGCTGCGAGCCCGTCTGTCCGGTGCCGCCGGCCAGGCGGGCGACCGGCTCGCCGTGTCGGTGCAGACGCCGTCGCTGGCCGCGATCGATGCCGGGCTCGCACAGGCCAGCGGCGTCGAAGCCGCGCTGGCTCTCGAAGGCGACGTTGCGATCGCAGGACTGGATGCAGCGGCCCTGGAGGGCGCGACGCTCGCGTTGCGGGCCAAGCTGGGGCGGATCGTCCACGCGGCCGTGACGATCGAGCAGGCCCGGCTCGCAATCGACGGCACCCTGGCTGCGCATCGCGCCACGCTGGCGCTGACCGGAGGCAAGTTCGGGGAACTGGCGCTCGCTGGCACGCTGGCCGCGGCTGGCGGCCTGAAGCTGGCCGGCGTTGGCGATTCCGGAGCGGCGCCGGCCTGGCGCTGGCAAGGGCAGCTGGAGCAGCTGGCAGTGCGGCGGCCGCTCGCCGTCCGGATGACGGCCCCGATGCCGCTGACGGTGTCCGCGCAGGGGGTCGATGCCGGGGCGGTGACGCTGCACGCCGACGACGGCCGGATCGAACTGCAGCGCCTGCGCCTGCGTGGCGGTCGCATCGAGCTCAGCGGCAGCGCTGCCCGGCTGCCGGTGTCGCGCTGGGCCGAGCGTTTCGGGCTGGTGCCGGCCGACGCCGCGCGCCTCGACGATGTACGCATCGCCGGCCGCTGGAACCTGGCCGGTTCCTCGCTCGAGGACCTCGACGGCGACCTGCGGCTGGACGTGTCGACCACCGAGCAGCTCGATGCCGACGGGCGGGTGCAGCTGAACTTTGCCAACGGTGCGCTGTCCGGGAATGCCGACCTGGTCCTGCCGTCGTTTTCGCTGGTCAACCGGATGATCGGTCCGGAGTGGGCGGTGGCCGGCCGGCTGCGCGTGCGCGCCAGACTTTCGGGCACGGTCACCGCGCCGCGCTTCGTCGGCACGCTGGCCGGGCGCGATCTGGCGATGGCCCAGCGCAGGCTCGGCTGGCGCTTTACCGACGGCCGGCTCGATGCGCGCTTCGACGGCGACCGGCTGGAGGTCGCACGCCTGCGGCTGAACTCGGGCGAGGGCTCGATCGAGCTCAGCGGCACCTTGATGCTCGACGGTCTGCGCGGCGACTTCCGGCTGCTTGCCGACCGTCTGCCGGTGCCGATCGGTCCAGGGCAGCGGATCGTCGTCTCGGGCGACACGCAGATCGTCAGCGAGGCTGCCGAGCTGAAATGGTTCGGCACGATCCGGGCCGACGAAGGGCTGATCGAACTGCGCGGCGGTGAGGCACCGTCGCTGCCCGACGACGTCGTGCTGATCGGGGGGCCGGCGCCGGGCGCCAGCGGGCAAGGCAACGGCGGGCAGGCCGGTCGTGCCCAGGCCAGAGCCAGCGATGCACAGGCGGCCGGCACGGTTTCGGCGATGAAGCTGAGCGCCGACCTGAAGATGGATCTGGGTCGCGACATCCGGGTGCGGGGCAGCGGTGTCGATGCGCGGCTGACCGGCACGCTGCAGTTGACCGGCACGCTGCCCGAGGCGCCGCGCGCAATCGGCACCGTCAGGATCCGTGACGGCACCTATTCGGCTTACGGGCAGACGCTGGAGATTTCGCGCGGGCGCGTGATCTTCAACGGCCCGCTCGACAATCCGGTGCTCGACATCACCGCGATGCGGCGCGGCGCGGCGGTCGAGGCCGGTGTCGCGGTGACCGGCACCGTGCTGTCGCCGCGCATCCGGCTGGTTTCCGAGCCCGATGTGCCCGATGCCCAGAAGCTGTCGTGGCTGGTGCTGGGGACCGGACCCGATGCCGCCCGCAGCGGCAGCCAGCTCGTGGCCTTGCAGGCGGCGGCCGCGACCCTGTTCGGCAGCGAGGGCGGCAGCTTCGTGTCGGATCTGCAGCAGTCGCTCGGCCTGGACGTGCTGACCATCCGCAATGCCGCGGCCAGCGGTTTCGACGCTAACTTCGGGGCGAGCTTTCCGGGCCAGGCCGGCACCGGCAGCACCCCGGCCACTGGGGCCACCCAGGATGTGATCGCGATCGGCAAGCGGCTGAGCTCGCGGATGATGGTGACCTACGAGCAGGGTCTGCGCGGCGTCTGGAGCCTGCTGCGTTTCCAGTACGACATCACCCGGCGCTTCTCGGTGCGGGCGCAGACCGGCACCGACACGGCGCTCGACCTCCTGTACTTCTACTCCTTCGATTGATCGGCGCGCTCAGCGCCCGATCAGCGCCAGCACGCGGGCCACCGCGTCGGGGGCCAGGCAGTCGACGACCTGGCGCTGCGGCATCGCGCGCAGCCAGGTCAGCTGGCGCTTGGCGAGCTGGCGGGTCGCGCTGATGCCGGCGGCCACCGCCGCCTGCCAGGCCGGTCCGTCCGGCGCGCCGGCTTCGAACCACTGCCAGAGTTGCCGGTAGCCGACGCAGCGCATCGACGGCAGGTTCGTGTGCAGGTCGCCGCGGGCACGCAGCCTGCGCACTTCATCGACGAAACCAGCCGCCAGCATCGCCTCGAAGCGGGTGGCGATCCGCGCGTGCAGGTCTGTGCGCGACGAGGGTTCGAGCGCGATGATCGAAACCGGTGGGCGGGTGTCGGCCGCGCAGCGCGTGTCGGCCAGCCACTCGGACAGCGGACGGCCGCTCAGTTCGACGACTTCCAGCGCACGCTGGATGCGCTGCGAGTCGCCCGGTTCGAGCCGTGCCGCCGATGCCGGGTCGAGCCTGGCAAGGCGGGCATGCAGGGCCGGCCAGCCCAGTTGTGCGGCCTCCTCTTCGAGCCGGCGGCGCACAGCGGGGTCGGCCTGCGGCAGCGCGTGCAGGCCTTCGGCGAAGGCCTTCGCATACAGCATCGTGCCGCCGACCAGCAGCGGTTGACGGCCGCGGGCACGGATGGCGGCGATCGCGGCATCGGCGTCGGCGACGAAACGGGCTGCCGAGTAGCTGTCGGTCGGCTCGATCAGGTCGATCAGATGGTGCGCGACGCGCTGGCGTTCGGCGGCCGAGGGCTTGGCCGTGCCGATGTCGAGGCCGCGATAGACCAGCGCCGAATCGACCGATACGATCTCGACCGGCAGCCGCTCGGCGATCGCGAGGGCGGCCGCCGTCTTGCCCGAGGCGGTCGGGCCGAGCAGCATCAGCACGGGTGCTCCGGCCGCCGGCATCGCGTCAGCGCCCGCGCAAGAACCAGCCATCGAGGGCGTCGAGGCGGACCTGGACCCAGGTCGGGCGGCCGTGGTTGCATTGGTCGGCGGCCGGTGTGCGCTCGATGTCGCGCAGCAGGGCATTCATCTCTTCGAGACCGAGCCGGCGATTGGCGCGCACCGCCGTGTGGCAGGCCATGGTTGCGAGGAGGGCGTCGCGGCGCGCCGCCAGCACGCCCGAGGCGCCGTAGTCGCGCAGCTCGGCGATCACGGCCCGGGCCAGGTTCACGATGTCGCCGTGTGCCAGTTCGGCCGGCACGGCGCGCACCGCCAGCACCTCGGGCCCCATCACCGACACCTCGAGTCCCAGCGCGGTGAGCGCCGGCTGCTCGTCTTCCACGGTGCGCACATCGAGCGGGTCGGCCCGGAAGGTCGCCGGGATCAGCAACGGCTGCCGGACCAGGCCGGCGCCGGCCGCGGCGGCCTTCATCCGCTCATAGACGATGCGCTCATGCGCCGCATGCATGTCGACGACGATCAGCCCGTCGGCGTTCTGGGCGAGGATGTAGATGCCGTGCAGCTGGGCGATCGCGAATCCCAGCGGCGGCAGCACAGGGGCTTCGTCGCGGGATGCCGCACCGGTCTCGTCGATCCTGCCTGCACCACCGGCCGCTGTCGGCAACACGACGTCGCCAGGCACGGGGCCACCCGGGGCAGGGCCACCCGGGGCAGGGCCGCCCGGGGCAGGGCCGCCGACGGCCGGGCGAGTATCCCGGCTTGCGGCCCATGACGCGGGGGCGTGGAAGTCCAGGCTGCGCGTGACGTCGGCCGCGCTCAGCCGGGAGCCGATGCGGCCGCTGGCGGCAGCGATCCGGAAATGCGGGTCAATGGCCGTGGTCGTTCCGGGCGAGGCGGCTGCGCCGTCGCCGGCCCCTGGCTGGCCGGCCCCCGGCTGGCCGGCCCCCGGCTCCTCGCCGGGTCTTGCCGCCATTGGCGCGCGCAGCGCCTGCTGGGCTGCGTGGTAGACGAAGGAGCGCACACCTGCGGCGTCGCGAAAGCGAACCTCGGCCTTGGCCGGATGGACGTTCGCGTCGACGCCGGCCGGATCCAGCCACAGGTGCAGGACCCAGGCGGCATGGCGGTCGCCGTGCATCTGGTCGGCGTAGGCCTGGCGCAGCGCGTAGCCCAGCATCCGGTCGCGCACGAAACGCCCGTTCACGTACAGGAACTGGCGGTCGGCGCGTGCCCGGTTCACGGTGGCGGCGCCGAGCACGCCCTGCAGATGCAGGCCGGCAGCCTGCACGTCGACGATCCGGTGGGCGTCGCGGTAATCGTCGCCGATGCCGGTCAGCGCGCGTTCGCGCCAGTCCGTCGCCGGCATCGGATCGATCTGGCGGCCATCGCTGGACGCTTCGAAGGCGACTTCGGGATGGGCCAGTGCGACCCGCCGCAGGGCTTCGAGGCAGTGGGCGGCTTCGGTGGCGGCGGTCTTCAGGAACTTGCGCCGCGCCGGGGTGGCGCCATACAGGTCCAGGACTTCGACCGTGGTGCCGCGCGTGCCGGCGGCGGGTGCGAGCGTGCCGGTGGCCGCGTCGAGCCGGCTCGCGTGCGGTGCGTCGGCCGTGCGGCTGGTGATCACGAGCCGGGCAACCGAGGCGATCGCGGCCAGCGCTTCGCCGCGAAAGCCCAGCGTGGCGACTTTCTCGAGCTCGTCCAGCGAGGCGATCTTGCTGGTGGCGTGGCGGCGCGGTGCCAGCGGCAGCTCGCTGGCCGGGATGCCGACGCCGTCATCGGTGACGACGATGCGCTGGACACCGCCTGCCTCGATGCGCAGGCCGATCCGGCTGGCCCCTGCGTCGAGCGCATTCTCGAGCAGTTCCTTGACGACCGAGGCGGGGCGCTCGACGACTTCGCCGGCAGCGATCTGGCTGATCAGCCGGTCGGGCAGTTCGGTGATCGGGCGGCGCCCGGGTCGCGATGTCATGGCGCGATTATAGGGAGGGCCAGGCGCGGCCCGCGGTAAGATTCCGGACCATGGACCTGGCGCAACTGATCGACATCTTCCTGCACCTCGACAAGCATCTGGCCGGTGTCGTCGAGCAGTTCGGCCCCTGGGTCTACCTGATCCTGTTCATGATCATCTTCATCGAGACCGGCCTGGTCGTGATGCCTTTCCTGCCGGGCGACTCGCTGCTGTTCGTCGCCGGCGCGATCGCGGCGGTCGGCGGCATGGACCTGAAGCTGCTGATGGTTCTGCTGACCCTGGCAGCCGTGCTCGGCGACGCCGTCAATTACTCGATCGGACACTGGGTCGGGCCCAAGGTGTTCGGCTGGGAGCAGTCGCGCTTCTTCAACAAGGCGGCCTTCGACCGGACCCACGCCTTCTATGAGCGCCACGGCGGGCTGACGATCATCATCGCGCGCTTCCTGCCCTTCGTGCGCACCTTTGCACCCTTCGTGGCCGGGGTTGCCCGGATGACCTACGCGAAGTTTGCGCTGTTCAACGTCGTCGGCGCGCTGCTCTGGGTGGTCGGGCTGACCGCCATCGGCTACGCATTCGGCAACACCGAATGGGTCAAGGCCAATTTCTCGCTGGTTGCGCTGGCGCTGATCGTGATTCCGGGCCTGCCGGCGGTTTTCGAGATCGGCCGGCAGCTGCTCAGTCGACGACGCAGTCAGAACGAGCGAATCCGCGTACCCTCCGCGTCGAGCACGACGAAGGCGGCTACCGATGGGGGGCGACGGGACGGCACGCGGTAGATCCGGGCTGGCCTGACAAGCTTGGCAAGGAAGGAACACGGGAATGGAAACTGCTCTGGCGGTCGTGCTCTGGACCGGCGTCGTGGCGTTGATGGTGATCGGCGTGCTCGGTGCCGTCGTTCCCGTGCTGCCCGGGGCGGTGTTCGTGTTCGCCGGCATCGCACTGGGCGCCTGGATCGACGACTTCACCCTCGTCAGCGGCAAGGTGGTCATCATCGCCGCCGTCCTGATGGCGATCTCGTGGCTCGTCGATTACCTGTCGGGCGTGCTCGGTGCCAAACGGGTCGGCGCGAGCCGGCAGGCGATCGTCGGTGCCCTGGTCGGCACGGTGGCGGGCGTATTCACCGGCCTGGTCGGCGTCCTGTTCCTGCCGCTGGTGGGCGCTGCGGTGGGTGAATTCATCGCGGTGCGCAACCTGCCGCGCGCGGGCTCGGTCGGTGTTGCCACCTGGATCGGGATGATCATCGGCATCGCGGTGAAGATCGCGCTGAGCTTCATGATGATCGGGCTCTTCGTGTTCGCGCTGCTGTTCTGAGCAAGCGCCCGTGCAGGCGAGCGCGGCGCCGCGCCAGAGTGCCTCGCAATGGTGTTGTGCGATGGTGGACCGATACGGTCCGGCTTGCTATCGTCTGCCTGCAAACGATCGAATGAGAAAGGGAGGCAGGCGCATGCTGCATCCGGTCCTGAGGGGGCTGGTCGCCGCGTTCGTGGCGATGCTCGTCGGGGCAACGGCTGCGTCGGCCCAGCAGGCGGGCGTTCTGCGCGTCAAGCGGGTCCCGGTGATGGACGACAAGGGCTTCGAGAAGCCGCTGCCGGCCCTGACCATGCTCGTGCCGATGCACTGGCAGACCGAAGGCGGCGTGGTCTGGGGCCAGTCGACGCAGTGCAATTCGGCCGGATACAACTTCGCATTCAACGCTTTTGCGCCGGACCGTTCGTTCGGCGCCGGCATCCTGCCGATCGCCAGCTGGTCGGCCTACCACGGGATTCCGCCGCCGAACAATGGCTGCCCGGTGGCCGACCTGCGCAACGCCAAGGCTTTCCTGCAGTGGTATGCCGGCCGCATCCTGCCCGGCGCCAGGGTGATCGATTTCCGGGCGAGGCCCGATCTGCTGCGCGGCATGGAGGCGCTTGTGTCGCGCACGCCCTATGGCAACGGCGCCTACAGCGAGACCGGAATCGATGCCGGCGAAGTGCTGCTGGCCTATTCCGAGAACGGGCGTGACATGCGGGGCACGATGGCGGCGGTCGTCGTGCTCTGGCATTCGCATTTCCCGGGCTCGCCCAGCCTGATGGCCGGGCTGCCGGGTACGCCGGACCTGGATATCTTCGGCGGCTCCAGCATGCCCGCCTTCGGCGCCTTCGCGCCCGCCGGCCAGCTCGATACGCGCACCGCCGAGATGATCCGCAAGTCCGTGCAGCCGGTCGCCGAATGGAGCCGCCGGATCGCCGAGCATCAGGCGGTGATCAATCGCCAGAACCGCAAGGGCGCGATCGACCGACACAACATCCGGATGCGCACGATCAGCGAAGTCGGCGACATCATCAACCAGGGTTACCGGAACCGGATTGCTTCGCAGGATCGCATCCAGCGCGAAGTCGTCGAATCGATCCGCGGCGTCGAAACCTATAACGATCCGTACCATGGCGGTACGGTCGAGCTCGACAACACCTACCGCAACGCCTGGCAGCTCAATGACGGCTCCTACGTCCTGACCGACGACGAGTCATTCAATCCCTACGCCGCATTCGGTCAGGATGGGCGGCGTCTCGAGGTGACACGTTGAAGAACACGCGAACGTTCCGGCTGCTTGCCGGCGCCACCATTGCCGGGCTGGCCATGGCCGGCGCGTCCATCCAGGCCCAGCAATCCTTCGGCCAGGCCGACCAGACGGGTGGCGGCCTCGGGCAGATGCCGATGCAGCCGGGCCAGTACGGCGGTCCACCGCCGGGCCAGTACGGGGGGCCGCCGCCGGGGCAGTATGGCGGCCAAGCGCCAGGGCAGTTCGGTGGGCCACCGCAGGGGCAGTTCGGCGGTCCACCACCAGGGCAGTTCGGTGGGCTACCACCAGGGCAGTTCGGTGGGCCACCACCAGGGCAGTTCGGTGGGCCACCGCCAGGGCAGTTCGGTGGGCCACCATCCGGGCAGTTCGGTGGGCCACCACCCGGGCAGTTTGGCGGTCCACCGCAGGGGCAGTATGGCGGCCCACCGCCAGGGCAGTTCGGTGGGCCACCGCCAGGTCAGTACGGGGGGCCGCCGCAGGGGCAGCCCGGGATGGACGGCCAGGCCGGTGGTCCGAATCCGCAATTCATGCAGATGCTGGACCAGATGGCGCAGTTCGAGCGCCGGGATCTGGGCGTACCCGTGACCGATCAGCTGCATGCCGGCGCGATGCACGGTCCGACCCCGGCCAGCATTCCGGGCGGGCAGGTGATCACGACCAAGGGGCTGTTCGAGCTCATCCAGGGCCGGCAGACACCGTACCTGCTGTTCGACGTGCTCGGGGGCAACGAGACGCTGCCAGGCGCGATCCCGGCGGTCCAGGCGTCGTCTCCCGGTTCCTTCGGCGACGGGATCTCGCAGCAGATGGGCCAGTTCCTCGAGCAGGCGACCCGCGGCAACCGGCAGGTACCGCTGGTCTTCTACTGCGCGTCGGTCGAGTGCTGGATGTCGTACAACGCCTCGCTGCGCGCGATCCGGCTCGGCTATTCCAATGTGCTGTGGTATCGGGGCGGCATCGCCGCCTGGAAGCACGCCGGGGGTCCCACGATGCCGGCCAGCGGCGGCTTCAGTCCGCAAGCCCGCTAGTCCCGCTCGGCGGCGGACCTGGCGGGGTGCGGGCTGAAATCGACGGGCAAGCCAGGCGGGGATCCCTTATCATTTCCGTGAGCATCCCGTCACACGGAAACCCGGGAACCCCGCATGGGATTCGAATGGCTCTCCGATCCGCAGGCCTGGGTCGCGCTCGCCACGCTTGCGGCGCTCGAGATCGTGCTCGGGATCGACAACATCATCTTCATCTCGATCCTGGTCGGGCGCTTGCCCGAGCACCAGCGCGCCCGCGGCCGGATCATCGGCCTGTCGCTGGCCATGATCATGCGCTTGCTGCTGCTGCTGTCGATCGCCTGGATCATGCGACTCACCACGCCATTCTTCGAGATCCTCGGCCAGCCGATCTCGGGTCGTGACCTGATTCTCCTCGGGGGCGGGCTGTTCCTGCTCTGGAAGGCGGTCCACGAGATCCACCAGTCGCTCGAGACCGACGATGGCACCGAGTCGAAGGCCCCGGGGGTGGCGAGCTTCGGCGCGATCATGGTGCAGATCGGCCTGATCGACATCGTGTTCTCGCTCGACTCGGTGATCACCGCGGTCGGGCTGGTCGAGCACGTCTCGATCATGGTCATCGCCATCGTCCTTTCGGTCGCCATCATGATGATCGGCGCCAAGCCGATCGGCGATTTCGTCGATGAGCACCCCACCGTCAAGATGCTCGCGCTGAGCTTCCTCGTGATGGTCGGCGTGGTCCTGATCGCCGAGGGTTTCGGCCAGCACATTCCGAAGGGCTACATCTACTTCGCGATGGCCTTCTCGGTCACCGTCGAGATGCTCAACATCCGGTTGCGCGCCAGACACAAGCCGGCGCGACTGCACAAGGTCATTCGCGAGGGCGGCGGCAACACGACGCCTTGAGAGTCCGGCTGACCCGGCAGGGCTGCTTGCGCAAGCGCCGTCGCCGGGGGTCGAGATGCCGGGCCATGCCCGTGCAACGGCGGCCGCGATCGAGCCGCGGCGTCTGTCAGACGGCGCAGTGCGAGTCAGACTTGACCGAGGTCAGTCATCACGGCGCTGATGGCGCGTAGGATCGACTGACGATACTGCGAAGAACGCGGAGCCGATTGCAGCTCCGCCTGGCTGGAACCACCGATGAAGATACTCGCGTTCAGCGGGGCCGGAGCCCTGCTCGACAGCCTGTCTGGCGCCCTGCGCCTGGCCGGACACCGGGTCGAAGCCTTCAGTGAGCTCTCGATTGCCGACGAGGCGTTGCGCGGCACCTATTTCGACGCCATGCTGATCGACCTGCAGGCACCGGCCCACGACGAGATCGGCTGGCTGCGCAGCCTGCGCGAGCGACGGATCCGGCTGGCCGTGATCACGCTGACGGCGGCCGAGGCGGTCGAGACCCGGCTTGCGGCGATCGCTGAAGGGGCCGAGGATCACCTGATCCGCCCGGTCGATCCGCGCGAACTGGTCGCGCGCTGCCAGGCTGTGCTGCGCAGGCAGGGCTTCACCGGGATGCGCAGCGATGTGCTGGTCTGCGGCGAACTGGTCGTCGACAGCCGCCGCCGCGAAGTCCGGCACGGTTCGATCCCGATCGATCTGACCCCGCGCGAATGGTCGATCCTGGAATTCCTGGTCGCCCATGTCGGCAATGCCGTGGCCAAGGAGCGTCTGCTGAGGGCGATTGCCGGCTGGGACGAAAAACTCGCGCCGAACGCCATCGAGGTCTACGTCTCGCGCCTGCGCGGCAAGCTCGCCGGGACGGGCGCCCGGATCAGCACGGTGCGCGGCGTCGGCTATCGCTTCGAGCAGCCGCTGCAACCCGGCTGATCAGGCGATCCGGCCGCGGCCGATCGGCGGGTGTTCGCGCACCCAGGCGCGGATCGCCCGATAGATCGCATCGGCGACCCGGGCCTGGTAGCGCGGGTCGCGCAAGCGGCGCTCCTCGTCCGGATTGCTGATGAAGGCGGTCTCCACCAGGATCGAGGGGATGTCGGGTGCCTTGAGCACCGCGAAGCCGGCCTGCTCGATGCGCGGCTTGTGCAGGTTGCCGACGTCGCCCAGCTCGTCGAGCACGCGCTGGCCGATGGTCGACGAAGCCTGGATCTGGGCGCTGGTCGACAGGTCGAGCAGCACCTGGCGGACCTCGGCGTTGCGGGTGTTCAGGTTGACGCCGCCGATCAGGTCGGAGGCGTTCTCGCGCCGGGCCAGCCAGCTGGCCGCCGTGCTGCTGGCTCCCCGCTCGGACAGGACGTAGACCGAGGCGCCGCGCGCCGTCGGGCGCACGAAGGCATCGGCGTGGATCGACACGAACAGATCGGCCTGCACGCGCCGGGCCTTGGCGACCCGCGTCGCGAGCGGCACGAAATAATCACCGTCGCGGGTCATGTACGGGCGCATCGTCGGATCTGCCTGGATCCGTTCGCGCAACCGCTGGGAAATCTGCAGCACCACATCCTTCTCGCGGGTGCCGTGGCGGCCGATCGCGCCCGGATCCTCACCGCCATGGCCCGGGTCGAGCGCGATCGTCACGATCCGCTGGGCCGGCACCGCAGGACCCGGGCGGGTCTTGCCCGGACCCCGTCGGCTCGCTGGCGCCGTGGCCTGCGCGGTCTGCGGCGGCTGCGCCGGGTTGCCCGTGTCCGGCTGGCCGCCGGCAGCCGGCGTCCGGGTGTCGGCACCGGCCGCTGGCCCGACGGCCTGCTTGCCGGGCACCCGGCCGCCGAGCAGCGCGGCGATCGGGTCGTCGACCGGAGCGGGCGGCACCGGCCGGGCATCGTTCATCTGCTCGAGCAGGACCGCAAGCGGGTCCAGTTGCCGGGCCGGATACAGGTCGAGCACCAGCCGGTGCTGGTAGTTGCCGATCGGGGGCAGCGAAAACAGCTGGGGGGCGACCTCGCGCTTCAGGTCGAAGACCAGTCGCGCGACCGTCGGCTGGTTCTGCCCGATCCGCACCCGGGCGATGTACGGATCGTCGGGCTGGATCTTGGCGATCAGTTCGCGCAGTGCCAGGTCGATCTGCAGGCCTTCGAGGTCGACGACCACGCGCGGCGGATCGCTGAGCAGGATCTGGGTCGAGCGCAGCGGCTCGTCGAGTTCCAGGGCGACCCGGGTGTAGTCACGGGCCGGCCAGACCCGCACGGCCACGATGGAGGCTGCGGCAGCGGGCGTGCTGGCCAGTGCGGCCAGGCCGGCGGCCGCCGTCCGTCTCAGCGCGACGCCGGCTCCGGTCCGGGCGCTGGCGTGCAGCAGCCTGCGGCGCGAATCGCGTTCAGGCATGCGCGGCCCCGGTCGCTGGCGGCCTCGATGGTGACCCGGCGCGTCGTTTCGCCCGCCGCCGGTTCGCCGGCCGCCGGTTCGTAATCGAAGCGCAGCAGGAGGTCGGGCGCAGGCAGGCCATCGGCCATCTCGGGCCACTCGATGACTGCCACGCCGTTCCCGTCGAGGTATTCGTCGAAGCCTGCATCCAACCAAGCTCGCTCGGAAGAGAGTCTATAAAAATCAAAATGATATAGATCGAATCTCGACAGATTATAAGGTTCGACGAGCGAGAAGGTGGGGCTTTTCACACGACCGGTGTGGCCCAGGAACCTCAGCAGTGCCCGGGTGAAGGCGGTTTTTCCGCTGCCCAGATCCCCCGACAGGTGGATGCGGGTGCCCGGCTGCAGCGCGCCGGCGATGGCGGTGGCCAGCGCTGCGGTGTCGGTTTCACTGGCCAGGTGCAGCGTAAGGGGTTCGGCTGCCGGAACCGGTGATGAAGGTGCGGGCATGGTGCGACCCGTAGAATGTCCGATGATGTCCGAGACGCCGCCGATCACTGCCGGAATGCTGCGGCAATGGGCCGCCGAGCTGGGCTTTGCCTCGCTGGGCGTGGCCGATGT
Source organism: Burkholderiaceae bacterium (assembly GCA_041678445.1). GTDB lineage: Bacteria > Pseudomonadota > Gammaproteobacteria > Burkholderiales > Burkholderiaceae_E > Zeimonas. The sequence continues at coordinate 26,607 of JBAYOD010000002.1, forward strand.
CGATCTGTCCGCCGTCGAAGACGGCCTGCAGGCCTGGCTTGCCGAGGGTTTCCACGGCGAGATGGATTATATGGTGCGCCATGGCCTGAAGCGCGCGCGCCCGGCCGAACTGGTGCCCGGCACGGTCAGCGCCGTGATGGTCACCGTCGACTATGCGCCGGGGGATCCGGTCTGGATCGAGCAGGCCTGGGGCGCGCTGGGTGACCCGGAGCGCGCCTATGTGTCGCGCTACGCGCTGGGGCGCGACTATCACAAGGTCGTGCGTGGCCGGCTGCAGAAGCTGGCCGAGCGGATCGCCGAAACGGCCGGTCCCTTCGGCTACCGGGTGTTCTGCGACTCGGCTCCGGTGATGGAGGTGGAACTGGCGCAGCGGGCCGGACTGGGCTGGCGCGGCAAGCACACGCTGCTGATCCATCCGCGCCGCGGGTCGACCTTTTTCCTCGGCACGCTGTTCACCGACCTGCCGCTGGCTGCCGACGAGCCGGGCGACGCCCATTGCGGCAGTTGCACGCGTTGCCTGACGGCCTGCCCGACCGGTGCCATCGTCGCCCCGTACCGGGTCGACGCGCGCCGCTGCATCTCCTATCTGACGATCGAGCTCAAGGGCCCGATTCCGGAAGCCCTGCGCGAGCCGATCGGCAACCGGATCTACGGCTGCGACGACTGCCAGCTTGCCTGCCCGTGGAACCGCTTTGCCCAGCCGGCCGATCTGCCCGATTTCCTGCCGCGCAACGGGCTCGACACCGCCACGCTGGCCGAGTTGTTCGCCTGGGGTCCGGACGACTTCGACGCCCGGCTGGCCGGCTCGCCGATCCGCCGGATCGGCCACGAGCGCTGGCTGCGCAACCTCGCGGTGGCCCTCGGCAATGTCGGCGCGCAGGGCGATCCGGCGCAGCGTGTCCGGGCGCGGCACGCGCTGCTGGCCCGTGCCGATGATCCGTCGCCGCTGGTTCGCGAGCATGTCGGATGGGCGCTCGCACGACTCGACGTCGCGGCCTGCGGCGAGGGTGCGGGCGCGGCTGGCCGGGCATCGGAAGACGGTTGACGGTATTTTTTACCCGCATTAACTATAGGGTCTTATTTGATACAAAAAAGTCTCAAATGATAGGATCTCTCAATTCCAAGAAATAATGGTGTCGAGCTCATGCCTTCCTCCTCCAGGCCGTTGCGTGGCGTCGTCGCGGCGGCTGCCCTGTCTGCCGGACTGCTTGCCGGTTGCGATTTCGTCGCCGACACGGTCGCTGCCGACGGTGGGGCGCCACCGCCGCCGCCCGTCGGCATCATCGTCGTCGAGCCCGCGCCTGCGACGCTGAGCAGCGAGCTGCCCGGGCGGCTCGAACCGACCCGGATCGCCGAGGTGCGCGCCCGGGTGCCGGGCATCGTCCAGCAGCGGGTGTTCCAGGAGGGCAGCGAGGTCAAGGCCGGACAGGTCCTGTTCCGCATCGATCCGGCGCCGCTGCAGGCCGATCTGGCGGCTGCCGAGGCGAACCTGCAGCGCGGCCAGGCGGCCTTCGAACTGGCCCGCTCCGAGGTCCGGCGCTTCGCGCCGCTGGTCAAGGCCGACGCGATCAGCCGCCAGCAGTACGACCAGGCCGTGGCGCAGCAGAAGCTGGCCCAGGCCGAGGTGGCCGCCCTGCGGGCTGTGCGCGACCGCGCCAAGCTCAACCTCGGTTATGCAACCGTGAGCGCTCCGATTGCCGGCCGGGTCGGCAAGGCGCTGGTCACCGAGGGCGCGCTGGTCGGCCAGGGCGAGCCGACGCCGATGGCGACGATCCAGCAGATCGACCCGATCTATGTCGATTTCACCCAGCCGACCACCGAGATCACCCGTCTGCGCAAGATCTTCGCCAGCGGCGAGGTCAAGCAGGTCAGTGGCGAGTCGGCGCGCGTTGCGCTGATCCTCGACGACGGCAGCGACTATCCGCTCGCCGGCAAGCTGCTGTTCTCGGAGCTGACCGTCGATCGCAGCACCGGCCAGGTGACGCTGCGCGCCGAGTTCGACAACCCCGAGCGCGTGCTGCTGCCCGGCATGTATGTTCGCGTGCGGCTCGATCAGGGGGTCGACGAGCAGGCAATCCGGATTCCGCAGCAGGCGATCCAGCGCGCCACCGACGGTGGCGCGACGGTCTGGGTGATCGGCGACGGTGATGTGCCGCAGAACCGCCCGATCGTGACCGGCGCCACGCTCGGCAACACTGTGATCGTGCGTGAAGGCCTGCAGCGCGGCGAGCGTGTCGTCGTCGAAGGCTTCCAGAAGATCCGGCCCGGCGTGCCGGTTGCACCCGAACCCTGGGCGGGTGCCTGAACATGCCGCAATTCTTCATCGACCGGCCCATCTTTGCCTGGGTCGTCGCACTGTTCATCATCCTGAGCGGCCTGCTGGCCATCCCCAATCTGCCGATCTCGCAGTACCCGAACGTCGCGCCGCCGAGCGTGGAGATCCGGGCCACCTATCCGGGGGCCTCGGCCGAGACCGTCGACCAGTCGGTGACCAGCCTGATCGAGCAGGAGCTCAACGGTGCGACCGGCATGCTCTATTACGAGTCGCAGAGCAACTCGTACGGCATGGCCCAGATCACGGCCACCTTTGCCCCGGGCACCGATCCCGACATGGCGATGGTCGACGTCCAGAACCGGATCAAGAAGGCCGAGTCCCGGCTGCCGCAGATCGTCATGCAGATGGGTCTGCAGGTCGAGAAGGCGAGCAGCAACTTCCTGCTGGTCGCCACCCTGTCGTCGCAGGACGGGCGCCTGAACCAGCTTGCGCTGGCCGACTACATCACGCGCAACGTCATCAACGAGATCCGGCGCGTGCCCGGCGTCGGCAAGGCCGAGCTCTATGCCTCGCAGCGCGCGATGCGGGTCTGGATCGACCCGGCCAGGCTGCTCGGCTATGGGCTGAGCACAGCCGACGTCAATGCCGCGATCGCTGCCCAGAACGTGCAGGTACCGGCCGGCTCGATCGGCGATCGCCCGGCCCGCGACGACCAGCAGGTGGCCGCCTCGATCGTGGTCCGCGGGCTGCTGAGCACCCCGGAGGAGTTCGGCGAGATCGTGCTGCGCGCCAACGACGACGGCTCGACGGTGCGGCTGCACGATGTCGCGCGGGTCGAGGTCGGCAGTGAGAACTACCAGTTCGGCGCCCGCCTCAACGGCAAGGAAACCGCGGCCATCGCGGTGCAGCTGGCGCCCGGCGCCAATGCGCTGAGCACTGCCACCGCAGTGTCCGACAAGCTCGACGAGCTGTCGCGCTACTTCCCGGAAGGCGTCGTCCACGCCATTCCGTACGACACCGCGCCCTTCGTCCGGATCTCGATCGAACAGGTCGTCAAGACGCTGGCCGAGGCGATGGTGCTGGTGTTCCTGGTGATGCTGGTGTTCCTGCAGAACCTGCGCTACACACTGATTCCGACCATCGTCGTGCCGATCGCGCTGCTCGGCACCTTCGCGGTCATGCTGGCTGCCGGTTTCTCGATCAACGTGCTGACGATGTTCGGCATGGTGCTGGCGATCGGCATCCTGGTCGACGATGCGATCGTCGTGGTCGAGAACGTCGAACGGATCATGGCCGAAGAGGGCCTGTCGCCCCGGCAGGCCACGCGCAAGGCCATGAGCCAGATCACCGGGGCGATCGTCGGGATCACCCTGGTGCTCGCGGCGGTCTTCCTGCCGCTGGCCTTCATGGCCGGGTCGGTCGGGATCATCTACCGGCAGTTCTCGCTGTCGATGGCCACCTCGATCCTGTTCTCGGGCTTTCTGGCCCTGACGTTGACGCCGGCGCTGTGCGCAACCTTGCTCAAGCCGGTCGAGGCCGGCGGCCACGAGAAGAAGGGTCCGGCCGGCTGGTTCAATCGGGGCTTCCGGCGCACCACGCATCACTACGAGAGCTGGGTCGGTTCGATGGTGGCGCGCGTCGGCCGCTGGATGCTGGTCTACGCGCTGCTGGTCGGCGTGCTGGTGTTCAGCTTTCTGCGGCTGCCCACTTCCTTCCTGCCGTCCGAAGACCAGGGCTTCCTGATCACCGACGTCCAGTTGCCGGCCGGCGCCACGGCCAATCGCACCGAGTCGGCGCTCGAACAGCTCGAGGCCTACTACATGTCGCGGCCGGCTTTCCGGAGCATCGTCGCGATCACCGGCTTCAGCTTCTCGGGCATGGGCCAGAATGCCGGCCTGGCCTTCACCGTGTTCAAGGACTGGAGCGAACGCGGGCCGGACGAGTCCGTGCAGGCCGAGGCGGCGCGCGCCAACGGCGCCCTCTACATGGGGGTGAAGGACGCGCAGATGTTCTCGCTGGTGCCGCCGGCGATTCCCGAGCTGGGCACCGCGAGCGGCTTCACCTTCCGCCTGCAGGATCGCGGCGGACTCGGTCACGAGGCCTTGCTGGCGGCACGAAACCAGTTGCTGGCGGCCGTCGCCGAGAGCCCGGTGATCGCCTACGCGCGCGTCGAGGGCCTCGAAGATGCGCCGCAACTGCGTCTCGATTTCGATCGCCAGAAGGCCAGTGCGATGGGCGTGCGCTTCGATGCGATCGCCCAGACGCTGTCGACTTCGCTCGGCTCGGCGACCATCAATGACTTCGTCAACGTCGGCCGGATGCAGCGCGTGATCGTGCAGGCCGACGTGGCGAGCCGGATGAGCCCCGAGGCGATCCTCGACCTCAACGTGCCCAGCACCCGCGGCGGGATGGTGCCGCTGTCGGCGTTTGCAAGCACCTCGTGGACCACCGGTCCGGTGCAGCTGGTGCGCTACAACGGCTACCCGTCGTACAAGCTCTCGGGCGACGCCGTGCCCGGCCTGAGCACGGGTCAGGCGATGGCCGAGATGGAGCGGCTGGTCGGCCAGTTGCCGCCCGGCATCGGCTACGAGTGGACCGGCCAGTCGCTGCAGGAGCGCGAGTCGGGTGCGCAGGCGCCGATGCTGATGGCGCTGGCGCTGATCGTGGTCTTCCTGGTGCTTGCCGCACTCTACGAGAGTTGGGCGATTCCGCTGTCGGTGCTGCTGATCGTGCCACTGGGGGTGGTCGGTGCGGTGCTGGCGGTCACGCTGCGCGGCATGCCGAACGACGTGTTCTTCAAGGTCGGCCTGATCACGATCATCGGCCTGTCGGCCAAGAATGCGATCCTGATCGTCGAGTTCGCCAAGGATCTGGTGGCCCAGGGGATGGGGTTGCGGGCGGCCGCGGTCGAGGCGGCACGGTTGCGGTTCCGGCCCATCGTGATGACCTCTCTGGCCTTCATCCTGGGCGTGCTGCCGCTGGCGATCGCCACCGGTGCGAGCTCGGCCAGCCAGCGGGCCATCGGTACCGGGGTCATGGGCGGTATGATCGCCGCCACCGTGCTTGGCGTGCTGCTGGTGCCGGTGTTCTATGTCGTCGTCCAGCGCCTGTTCGGCGGGCGGGGGCAGGGGCCGGCCGACAGTGCCGATGACGAACCTTCGCTTGCCCAGGAGCCATGAGGATGAGAACGGCGATCACGATTCCGGTTCTGGCGCTGTCGCTCAGCGCCTGCTCGCTTGCCCCGGTCTATGAACGGCCGGCCGCGCCGGTGCCCGGTGCCTGGCAGTTCGACGGCAAACCGGTCGAGGCGGTCGCCGTGCCGGTGGCCGACATCGGATGGCGCGAGTTCTACACCGAGCCGGTGGTCCGGCAGTTGATCGAGCGCGCCCTCGAACACAACCGCGAGCTGCGCACCGCGATCCTGAACATCGAGCTGGCGCGTGCCCAGTACGGCATCCGCCGCGCCGACACCCTGCCGTCGGTCGGCGCCAGCGCCGGGGCCACCCGCCAGCGGGTGCCGGCCGACCTGTCGCCGTCGGGCAGCTCGGTGATCAGCGACCAGTACCAGGTCGACATCGGGGTCACCGGTTTCGAACTCGATTTCTTCGGCCGGGTGCGCAATCTTTCCGACGCCGCGCTGGCCGAATACCTGGCCACCGAGGAAGCGCGCCGGGCCGTGCAGATCGCGCTCGTTGCCCAGGTGGCCGGGGCCTGGCTGTCGGAGCGGGCGGCGTCCGAGCAGATCGCACTGTTCGAACGCACGATCGAGTCGCGTCGGCGCTCGCTCGACCTGGTGCGCATGCGCCACGACGCGGGCGTGGCCTCCGAGCTCGACCTGCGCCAGACCGAAGGGTTGCTCGAAGGGGCGCGGGCCGAACTCGCCGAGGCGCGGCGGATCCGCCTGCAGGCGCACAATGCGCTCGAATTCCTGGTTGGCCAGACCCTCGACGAGGCCGCCCTGGCCGGTGCGGCGTCGCTCGACCGGGCCGGCCTGTCGCCGGCGCCGCAAGCCGGCCTGCCATCGACCCTGCTCGAGCGGCGCCCCGACATCCTGGCTGCCGAAGCGCGGCTGCGCGGTGCCAATGCCAGCATCGGTGCGGCCCGGGCGGCGTTCTTTCCGCGGATCACGCTGACCGCCGGACTGGGCACGGCCAGCAACGAACTCTCCGGCCTGTTCGGTGGCGGTTCGGGGGTCTGGCGCTTCGTGCCGCAACTCACCTTGCCGATCTTCGATGCCGGGCGCAACCGGGCCAGCCTCGATCTGGCCGAGGTCCGCCGCGACCTCGCGGTGGTCGACTACGAGCGCACGATCCAGCAGGCCTTTCGGGAGGTGGCCGATGCGCTGGCCGCACGCAGCACGATCGACGAGCGGATCCGCGCGCTGAAGGCGCAGGCGGCCGCGGCGGCGCGCAGCGTCGAGCTGGCCGAGCTGCGCTACCGCAGCGGAGTCGACAGCCAGCTGCAGTGGCTCGACACCCAGCGCAGCCAGCTGCTGGCCGAGCAGGCGCTGCTGGCCGCGCGGGTCGCGGAGCTGGCCAACCGGGTCGAGTTGTACAAGGTGCTGGGTGGCGGCTGGCACGAGGTCGCGCCGTCGTCATGAGCACGGTTCGCGAACGCCTGATGCACGAGATCGCCGCGGTGCTGGCCGGCCAGCCGCGCCTGCCGATGGAGCAGCTCGCGCAGGCCGTGGGGACCAGCCGCGCGACCCTGCACCGGATGTTCCCGACCCGCGAGGCGATCGTGTCGGAGATCCTGGCGCGGGCGGTCGAGGAATGCCAGGCAGCCATCGAAGCGGCCGCCATCGACGAGGGACCGGTCGAGCCGGCGCTGCGGCGCCTGATCGACGGTTTCATGGCGAACACCGAGTTCTTCCTGTTCCTGAGGTCGGCAGGCAATGAGCACTTCGAGAGCTCCGACGCCATCCTGGAAGCCTTCGAGCCGCACCAGCAGCGTGTCATCGCCCTGTTCAGGCGCGGCCAGGAGGCCGGCAGCCTGCGGGTCGACCTGAGCGCGCAGTGGATGCACGATGCGATGGCAGGTCTGCTGTACGAGGCGGCGTGCGCGATGCGGGCCGGCCGCCTGGCGGCGGCCGATGCGCCCGATTTCGTGGTGAGCCTGCTGCTCGACGGGACGCGCCGGCGCACGCAACGCGAAGCGGCTGCGCGGGCGGACCCGGCGCGGGCAGCGTCCGGACCGGCGCGGGCGCTGCTGGCCGCCATCCTCGCGTCGGTGGGTCTGGCGCTGTCGGCACCGGACCCGGTGCAGGCGGCCGAGATCGAGGGAGTCGAGTTTGCCGATCGCGTGGAGCTCGGCGGCCAGAGCCTGTCGGTCAACGGCCTCGGGTTGCGCGAGGTCTACATCGTCAAGACCTGGGTGGCTGCGTTGTACACCCCGATGCCGATGCGCAGCGCGCAGGCGGTCATCGGAGATCCCGGGCCGCGCCGGCTGGCCATCAGCCTGCTGGCCGACGTGTCCATCGACCACGTCGCGCGCGGCATTCTCGATGCCGTGCGCCGCAACCATGATCCGCTGCTGCTCGTCTCGATCGAGCCGGCGATCGAGGCCTTCGTCGCGGCGCTGCGCGCGATCGGGCCAACCCAGAAGGGCGACCGGCTCGTGCTCGACCTGGTCGACGACCAGACCCGGTTGTCGTTCAACGGACTGACGGTCGGCGAGCCGGTCACCGGGCTGCTGTTCCGCGACGCGCTGTTGCGCGCCTTCCTGGGCAAGGCGCCGGTCGATGCCGAGCTCGGCCGGCAGCTGCTGGGCCTGGCGCCACCGGATGATGGCGCCCGGCGCTGAGGCCGACCGCGCCCTGCTCGACGCCTTCTGCGAGGCACTCTGGCTCGAGGACGGGCTGTCGCGCAACACGCTTGCGGCCTATCGCAGCGACCTGGAGCGGTTCGCCGGATGGCTGGCCGGATCGGGCGGGACGACGCTGGCCGGAGCGGGTGAAGCCGAGCTGCAGGCCTACATCGCCATGCGCCACCCGGGGTCGCGGCCAGCCAGCGCCAATCGACGGCTGACCGTTTTTCGCCGTTTCTATCGCTGGTTGCTGCGCGAGGGCCGGCGTAGCGACGACCCGACCCTGCACCTGCGCTCGGCGCGCCAGGCCCCGCGCTTTCCAAAGAGCCTGTCGGAGGCCCAGGTCGAGGCCCTGCTGGCTGCGCCCGACGTCACGACGGTGCTCGGCCAGCGCGATCGCGCAATGATCGAGACCCTGTACGCGACGGGCCTGCGGGTCTCGGAGCTGGTCGGCCTGCGCACCGTCGAGGTCGGCCTGAACGAAGGCGTGGTGCGCATCGTGGGCAAGGGCGACAAGGAGCGGCTGGTGCCGCTCGGTGACGAGGCGCGCGACTGGATCCTGCGCTGGCAGGCCGAGGGTCGCCGCACCCTGCTCGGCGCGCGGCTCAGCGATGCCCTGTTCGTGACCCGGCTCGGCGGACCGATGACGCGCCAGATGTTCTGGACCCTGATCAAACGCCATGCGCGCGCGGTCGGGATCCAGGCGCCGCTGTCACCGCATGTGCTGCGCCATGCCTTCGCGACCCACCTGCTGAATCATGGCGCCGACCTGCGCGTCGTGCAGATGCTGCTCGGCCACGCCGACATCTCGACCACGCAGATCTACACGCACGTCGCGCGCGAGCGACTCAGGCAGCTGCACGCACGCCACCACCCACGCGGCTGATCACCCACTTCTCGAACTCGGCCACGACGAAGACCAGGAAGCCGGCGCCGATCACGCGCAGCCACTCGGCCGCCGACAGGCCGGTGGAACCGAAGATCGACTGCATCAGCGGCAGATGCGTGTACATCAGCTGCAGCAGCGCGCAGACCGCCAGCGAGACGAGCACGTAGCGGTTGCCGAACAGGCCGTTGCGGTTGAGCACCGACGCGTAGAGAAAGCGGCTGTTCAGCAGGTAGAACATCTCGGCGGCGACGACCGCGTTGACGGCCATGGTGCGGGCTGTTTCGAGCGAGCTGCCGCGGGCGCTCTCCCACAGGAACAGGCCGAGCGCGCCGATCATCATCACGACCGATACCATCAGTACGCGCCAGATGAAGAAGCCGGTCAGCAGGGGCTGGCCGGGCGGGCGGGGCCGGCGGCGCATCACGTCGTCCTCGGCCGGTTCGAAGGCCAGCGCCAGACCCAGCGTTGCCGACGTGGCCATGTTGATCCACAGCACCTGCGCAGGCGTCAGCGGCAGGGTCAGCTCGAACAGGATGGCGGCGATGACCACCAGGGCCTCGCCGCCATTGGTCGGCAGCATGAACAGGATGAACTTGCGGATGTTGTCGTAGACGGCCCGCCCCTGGCGAACCGCGCTGGCGATCGTCGCGAAGTTGTCGTCGGCCAGGATGATGTCGGCCGCCTGCTTGGCGGCCTCGGTGCCCTTCATGCCCATTGCGACGCCGACGTCGGCGCGCTTGAGCGCCGGTGCATCGTTGACGCCGTCACCGGTCATCGCGACCACCTGCCCGGCATTCTGCAGGGCTTGCACCAGGCGCAGCTTGTGCTCGGGGCTGGCCCGCGCAAAGACGTCGACCTCCATGGCGACCCTGCGCAGCGCGGCGTCATCCATCAGCGCGATCTCGGCGCCGGTGAGCGCCGGCCGGTCGACGCCGATGTCGAGTGCGGCGCCGATGGCGCGTGCGGTGTCGGCGTGATCACCGGTGATCATCTTGGTGCGGATGCCGGCCCGGTGGCAGTCGGCGACGGCCTGGATCGCTTCCTCGCGGGGCGGGTCGATGATGCCGACCAGTCCGAGCATCGTGTAGCCGCCAGCCACGTCGCCTGCATCGAGCGTGCCGTGCACGGGCTCGGCCTGCCGGCAGGCCAGCGCCAGCAGGCGCAGGCCGCGCGCCGCGGTGTCCGTGGTCATGCGCCGCCAGGTGTCGATGTCCAGCGCCCGCTCGCCGTTGCTGGTCAGTTCGCGATCGCAGATCTCGAGAATGCGCTCCGGCGCCCCCTTGACGAAGATCCAGCTGCGGCCGTCGGCGTCGCGGTGCTGCGAGGCCATGTAGCGATTCTGTGATTCGAATGGAATCGAATCGAGTCGTGGCCAGGCGGCGGCTTCGCGTTCCGGCGTCAACCCGGCCTTGTGGCCCAGCACCAGCAACGCGCCCTCGGTCGGATCGCCCTCGACCTGCCAGCCGCTGCCGTCGCGGGCGAGCCGGGCGTCGTTGCACAGGACACCGACCCGGATGAGCTGTTCGAGCGCCGGCTGGCTGGCGATCTCCACCGGTTTGCCGTCTGCGGCGATCGTGCCGGCCGGTTCGTAGCCGACCCCGTCGACATCGAAGGTCCGGCCCGGGCAGACGACCCGCGTCACGGTCATCTCGTTGCGCGTCAGCGTGCCGGTCTTGTCCGAGCAGATGACGGTGACCGAGCCCAGCGTCTCGACAGCAGGCAGCCGTCGGACGATGGCCCGCTGCCGGGCCATCCGCTGCACCCCGAGTGCGAGCGTGACGGTCATGAGGGCGGGCAGGCCTTCCGGAATCGCCGACGCGATCAGCGCCACCACCATCATGAACATTTCGCTGGCCGGCTGGCCGCGCAGCACCACGCCGGCGACGAAGGTGGCGGCGGCGATCGCCAGGATGGTCACGGCCAGCCCCCGGCCGAAGCGGTCGATCTGGCGCAGCAGCGGCGTACTGGTGGCGTCGATGGCGACCATCATCTGGTCGATGCGCCCCAGTTCGGTATGCGCGCCGGTGGCGACGACCAGACCGGTGGCCTGGCCATGGACGACGACGGTGCCCGAGAACGCCATGCCGGTGCGATCGCCCAGCGGCGCCTCGATGTCCACCGCGTCGGTGTGCTTGTCGACCGGCACCGACTCGCCGGTCAGCGCCGATTCGTCGATGCGCAGCTGGCGACAGGCGAGCAGGCGCAGGTCGGCCGGCACCCGGTCGCCGGAGGCGAGGATCACCAGGTCGCCGGGCACCAGCGTCGTGGCATCGATCTCGCGCCGCCGGCCGTTGCGCAGCACCGTGGCGTGCGGCGACAGCAGCTTGCGGATTGCGGCCAGCGCCGACTCGGCCTTGCCTTCCTGGATGAAGCCCATGATGGCGTTGACCACCACCGCGACCATCAGCACGCCGGTGTCGATCCAGTGCCCGAGCGCTGCCGTCACGACCGCGGCGCCGAGCATCACGTAGAGCAGGACGTTGTGGAACTGGTCGAGCAGCCGCCGGAGCCAGCCGCGCTCGCGCCGGACGGCCAGCTGGTTCGGGCCGTGCTGCGCGAGCCGGCGCCCGGCCTCGGCCTCGTCCAGGCCGGCCGTCCGGCTGGCCAGCGCCCTCAGTGCCTCGTCGGCCGGGCGCGCATGCCAGTCGGCTGCTTCCGGCAGCGGGGTCGGCCCGGCAAGGTCCGGCGATCGGGCGGCGGGGGTTTCGCGAGTCATTTCAACGGGGGTTTGTCACGGATCCAGACGAAGTCGGCGAGATCCGGCATGTCCTGACCAGGAGGTCAGGGGCCGGCGGCGCAGGGTCGATGCTAGCGAAATCCGATGGCTGGCGTGCCGACGGTGGTCAAGAAGCCTGCGCCGGCTGCCTGGCCGTCTGGCTGCCCGGTTGCCTTGCCGGCCGTCAGGGGCGTGGCGCGACCCGCCTGGCTCACGGCTAGAATGGCTGGCTGTTACGGATCGATGGGGAGGGGTTTCATGCCGACAGGCGGGATGCCGAAGGGCGGCCTCGGCCCGGGGCGCCGGACATGACCGGGCGGTGACGATGGCCAGGCATGTTTCGGAGACACCGGCCACGCAACTGCTGCGCAAGCACCGGATTGCATTCGACGGCCATCCGTACGATTACGTCGAGCACGGCGGTGCCGCCGAGTCGGCCCGCCAGCTCGGCCTCGACGGGCACGCCGTGGTCAAGACGCTGGTGATGCAGGACGAGGCCGCCAGGCCGCTGCTGGTCCTGATGCACGGCGATCGCAAGGTGTCCACGAAGAACCTGGCCCGGCAGGCCGGCAGGAAGTCGATCGAGGCCTGCACGCCGGAGGTTGCCCAGCGTCACTCCGGCTACCAGGTCGGCGGCACCTCGCCGTTTGCCACCCGCAAGGCGATGCCGGTGTTCGTCGAGGCAACGGTGCTGGCGTTGCCGCGGATCTGGATCAATGGCGGACGGCGCGGCTTTCTGGTATCGATCGAACCCCGGGTGCTGGTCGAACTGCTGCAGGCGCAGCCGGTGCATTGCGCGCTGATGGAATGAGGGGCGGGAGGCAAGATGAGTCGAGGGGCAAGATGAGTCGGGGGGCAAGATGAATATCCTGTACAGCGCGCTGGCGGTCGTGGCCGCCTACCTGATCGGGTCGGTCTCGTTTGCGGTGCTCGTCAGCAAGGCCATGAACCTGGCCGATCCGCGCAGCTACGGTTCGGGCAATCCGGGGGCCACCAATGTGCTGCGCACCGGCAACCGGACCGCCGCGCTGCTGACCCTGCTGGGCGATGCGCTGAAGGGCGCGGCTGCGGTGCTGGCGGCCAAGGTCCTCGCCGCCAGCCTGGGCTTTGGCGATGGCACGATCGCCCTGGTTGCCCTGGCAGTGTTCATCGGACATCTGTACCCGGTCTTTCACCGGTTCAGGGGCGGCAAGGGCGTCGCGACCATGGCCGGCGTGCTGTTCGCCCTGCACCCCGCTCTCGGCCTGGGAGCGCTGGCGAGCTGGCTGCTCATCGCCTGGTTCTTCCGCTACTCGTCGCTGGCGGCGCTGGTCGCCGCGGTCTTCGCCCCGTTCTGGTACGTATTCCTGTTCGGCACCTCGCCGATCGCGGCCGCGCTGGCCTTGATGAGCCTGTTGCTGATCTGGCGGCACGCGGCCAACATCCGCAAGCTGCTCGAGGGCAAGGAGAGCCGGATCGGTGAGCGGCGCAGCGGAGCGGCGCCGGCGGCCGGAGCAGGCGCTGCCCGGGACGCCGGAGCAGCCGGCGGCAGAACAGGCGCAACGACGGGCGGCCAGCGCCGCAAGCGCCGCTGAAGGTTCAGCCCGTCGCCGGGAGGCTGTCGAGCGGCCAGCGGGGCCGTACCTGGAAGCCCTTGGGCGGCGGCAGGGCGCTGGTTGCGCCACCTCCGGCCAGTTCAGTCGATTCGGCCAGGCGCAGTGCTCCGGCGAAGGCGATCATCGCGCCATTGTCCGAGCACAGTGCCAGATCGGGGAAGTGCACGTCGAAGTCCGCCTTCGCCTGCTCGGCCGCCAGCAGTTCGCGCAGCCTGCGGTTGGCGCTGACGCCGCCGGCCACGACCAGCGTGCGCCGGCCGGTGACTGCCAGGGCACGCACCGATTTGCTGACCAGGATGTCGATGATGGCCGCCTGCACTTCGGCGGCGATGTCGGCGCGGACCTGCCCGGCGTCGGCGGTTTCGGGGTTGGCCGCGTCGGCGCCGTCGCCCAGGGTGCGGCGCACGAGGGTGAGCACGGCGGTTTTCAGGCCGCTGAAGCTGAAGTCGAGGTCGCCCGAATGCAGCATGGGCCGAGGCAGCCGCCAGCGTCCGGGTCGGCCGCGCTCGGCGAGCGCCGCAATGGCCGGCCCGCCCGGGTAGCCCAGTCCGAGCAGTTTCGCGCTCTTGTCGAAGGCTTCGCCCGCGGCATCGTCGAGGGTGTCGCCGAGCAGCGTGTACCGGCCGACTCCGGTGACATCCATCAGCTGGGTGTGGCCGCCCGAGACCAGCAGCGCAACGAATGGAAAATCGGGCGGATCCGGTGCGAGCAGCGGCGACAGCAGGTGGCCTTCGAGATGATGAACGCCGATGCCGCGTACGCCGAGCGCGAAGGCCATCGCCGCCCCGACCCCGGCGCCGACGAGCAGCGCACCGGCAAGCCCGGGGCATTCG
>JBAYOD010000003.1:0-40282 GCA_041678445.1 Burkholderiaceae bacterium
CGGCGAAGTCTCGGTGTCGATGCTGGTCGACCTCGGCTGCAAGTGGGCGATCGTCGGGCATTCCGAGCGCCGCGCGCTGCTCGGCGAATCCGACGATGAAGTGGCCCGCAAGGCAGCGCTGTGCTCGGCGGGCGGACTGGGGGTCATCGCCTGCGTCGGCGAGACGCTGGCCGAACGTGAGGCCGGCCGGACCGACGCCGTGCTGGCGCGCCAGCTCGATGCGCTGGCGCCGGCGCTGGCCAGCGCCGATCCGGCACGGGTCGTGGTCGCCTACGAACCGGTCTGGGCGATCGGCACCGGCCGGACCGCGTCACCGGAAATGGCCCAGGCGGCCCATGCCTTCATCCGGGCGCGCCTCGCCGAGGCCGGCGTGGCCGGCGCGCAGGCCCTGCGCATCGTCTACGGCGGCAGCGTCAAGGCGTCGAATGCGGTGAGCCTGTTCGCGATGCCCGATGTCGACGGCGGGCTGATCGGCGGCGCATCGCTGGTCGCCGACGAGTTTCTGAACATCTGTCGCGCGGCCTCGCTCGCCTGATCGGCAGCGGCGCCGGAGCGCACGAATCAAACGACTGGAGTCGTCCGGATGAGCTGGTTGAACAATCTGTTGATGGTCGTCCAGGTGCTGAGCGCACTGGGGGTCATCGTGCTGGTGCTGATGCAGCATGGCAAGGGTGCCGACATGGGAGCGGCCTTCGGGTCCGGCTCCTCGGGCAGCCTGTTCGGGGCAAGCGGTTCGGCGAACTTCCTGAGCCGTGCCACGGCAGCGCTGGCCACCGTCTTTCTGGTCGTCACCCTGGTCATGGCGCTGGTCGCCAACAAGCGGCCCGAGGCGCCGGCCAGCATCATGGAAGGCGTGACCACGTCGCCGAGGGCGCCGGCCTTGCCGGCCGACGTGCCGCCGGCGAGTGGCGCGGTGGGTTCCACATCCGCCGGTTCGGTGCCTGCGGCGCCTGCCAGCGACGTGCCGAAGTAAGCGGAAAGTAGTAGAATCTCGGGCTGCGTTCGATGGGTTTTCCGGGAGCCTCAGCCCGGTGCCAGGGTCGGAAGTTGACCCCGGACAGGATCTTGCGCAGCGGAACCGTCATGCCGACGTGGTGGAATTGGTAGACACGCTATCTTGAGGGGGTAGTGGCGAAAGCTGTGCGAGTTCGAGTCTCGCCGTCGGCACCAGAACAACGAGCGGCCCTGTGCGGGCCGCACTGGCCGGGCTCCGGGCCCGGCGGCGTCCGGTGACAGCTCCGGCCGGTTTCGCTGCGCGCTCGACCATGTCGGACAGGGCTAACAGGGCGAACGAACCAACGGAAAACGCGGCGTGAATCTCGAAAACTATCTCCCGGTCCTGTTGTTCATCCTGGTCGGAGCTGCCGTCGGAATCGGTCCGCTGGTGATCGGCAAGCTGCTCGGCCCGTCCCGACCCGACCCGGAGAAACTTTCCCCTTACGAATGCGGCTTCGAGGCCTTCGAAGACGCCCGGATGAAGTTCGACGTCCGCTACTACCTGGTCGCCATCCTCTTCATCCTGTTCGACCTCGAGATCGCTTTCCTGTTCCCGTGGGCCGTATCGCTCGACAGCATCGGATTCGCCGGATTCGTCGCGATGATGATCTTCCTCACGATCCTGGTCGTCGGCTTCGTTTACGAATGGTCCAAGGGTGCGCTCGATTGGGAGTGATCTTCCGGCCGGGCACTGATCCGCATGGAGCGGCAAGATGAGTATCGAAGGTGTATTGAGTCAGGGTTTCGTAACGACCCAGCTCGACAAGCTGGTCAACTGGACGCGTACCGGCTCGCTGTGGCCGGTGACCTTCGGCCTTGCCTGCTGCGCGGTCGAGATGATGCATGCCGGGGCGTCGCGCTATGACCTCGACCGTTTCGGCGTCATCTTCCGGCCCAGCCCGCGGCAGTCCGACGTCATGATCGTCGCCGGCACCCTGTGCAACAAGATGGCCCCCGCCTTGCGCAAGGTCTACGATCAGATGCCCGAGCCGCGCTGGGTCATTTCGATGGGGTCATGCGCCAATGGCGGCGGCTACTACCATTACTCCTATTCGGTGGTGCGTGGCTGTGACCGGATCGTTCCGGTCGATGTCTACGTACCGGGCTGCCCGCCGACCGCGGAAGCGCTGATGTACGGGATTCTCCAGTTGCAGACCAAGATCCGCCGCGAATACACGATCGCGCGCCAGTCATGAGCAGGCTCGAATCGCTCGAGGCCAGCCTGCGCGAGGCGCTGGGCGAGGCCGTGGTGTCGGTGGATGCCCGCTATGGCGAGCTCACTGTCGTGGTGCGTGCGGCCGACCATCTGGCCTGCGCGCGCCGGCTGCGCGACGATCCGGCCCTGCGCTTCGACACCCTGATCGACCTGTGCGGAGTCGACTGGCAGGACTGGGGCGACGGCGCCTGGGACGGCGCGCGTTTTTCGGTGGCGATGCAGCTGCTGTCGGTCGAGAAGAACCAGCGGGTTCGCATCCAGACCTTCTGTCCGGACGACGATTTCCCGCTGCTGAGCTCGGTCATCGAGGTCTGGCCGGCAGTCAACTGGTACGAGCGCGAGGCCTTCGACCTGTACGGGATCATCTTCGAAGGGCACCCCGACCTGCGGCGTATCCTGACCGACTACGGCTTCGTCGGCCATCCATTCCGCAAGGATTTCCCGCTCTCGGGGCATGTCGAGATGCGCTACGACCCCGAGCAGAAGCGCGTCGTCTATCAGCCGGTGACCATCGAGCCGCGCGAGATCACGCCGCGCGTGATCCGCGAGGAAGGTTACGGGGCCGGGCGCTGAGCGCCGAGTGCAGACACAGGCAAGATCGTGGCAGAGATCAAGAACTACACGCTGAACTTCGGTCCCCAGCACCCGGCGGCGCACGGTGTGCTGCGGCTGGTGCTCGAGCTCGACGGCGAGGTCGTCCAGCGCGCCGACCCGCATATCGGCCTGCTGCACCGGGCCACCGAGAAACTCGCCGAGCACAAGACCTACATCCAGAGCGTGCCGTACATGGACCGTCTCGACTACGTGTCGATGATGTGCAACGAGCACGCCTATGTGATGGCGATCGAGAAGCTGCTCGGCATCGAGGTGCCGATCCGCGCCCAGTACATCCGGGTCATGTTCGACGAGATCACCCGGATCCTCAACCACCTGCTGTGGATCGGTGCGCACGGACTCGACGTCGGCGCGATGGCCGTGTTCCTGTACGCCTTCCGCGAGCGCGAAGACCTGATGGACTGCTACGAAGCGGTCTCGGGCGCGCGCCTGCACGCCGCCTACTACCGCCCGGGCGGCGTCTACCGCGACCTGCCCGACACGATGCCCAGGCATCGCGCGAGCAAGCTGCGCAACCAGGCGGCGATGGACGAACTGAACCGCGACCGGCAGGGTTCGCTGCTCGACTTCATCGAAGCGTTCACCGAGCGCTTTCCCGGCTATGTCGATGAGTACGAGACCCTGCTCACCGACAACCGGATCTGGAAGCAGCGGCTGGTCGGCGTCGGTGTCGTCGATCCCGATCGGGCCAAGGCACTGGGCTTCACCGGCCCGATGCTGCGGGGCTCGGGCGTGGCCTGGGACCTGCGCAAGACCCAGCCCTACGAGGTCTACGACCGGCTCGACTTCGACATTCCGATCGGCACCAACGGCGATTGCTACGACCGCTACCTGGTCCGCGTCGAGGAGATGCGCCAGAGCAACCGGATCATCCGGCAGTGCATCGACTGGCTGCGCGTCAATCCGGGGCCGGTGATCGTCGACAACTTCAAGGTTGCACCGCCTTCGCGCGTGGCGATGAAGACCAACATGGAAGAGCTGATCCATCACTTCAAGCTCTTCACCGAGGGTCTGCACGCGCCCGAGGGTCAGGTCTATTCGGCCATCGAGCACCCGAAGGGCGAATTCGGCATCTACCTGGTTTCCGATGGTGCCAACAAGCCCTACCGGCTCAAGATCCGCGCCCCCGGATTCGCCCATCTGCAGGGGCTCGACGAGATGGCCCGCGGTCACATGATTGCCGACGTGGTGACCATCATCGGAACCCAGGACATCGTGTTCGGCGAGATCGACCGCTGATGCGGCCCGGTCTGTCGACAGCGAATGCAACGCACGCAACGGACATCGAGCGATGAGCGCAGCACCTGAACCCCAACGCCTGCTCAGCGACGAGGCCTACGCGCGGATCGAGCGCGAACTGGCCAAGTACCCGGCCGACCAGCGGCAATCGGCGGTGATGGCCGCCCTGGCGATCGCCCAGGGAGAGCAGGGCTGGATTTCGCCCGAGGTGATCCGCGACGTCGCAGCCTATCTCGGCATGCGGCCGATCGCGGTCCACGAGGTGGCGACCTTCTACGGCATGTACGATACCCGGCCGGTGGGGCGCCACAAGCTGGCGGTCTGCACGAACCTGCCATGCGCGCTGCGCGATGGGGTCAAGGCCGGCGAGTACCTGAAGGAAAAGCTCGGCATCGATTACGGCGAAACCACACCGGACGGCCTGTTCACGCTCAAGGAGAGCGAGTGTTTCGGCGCTTGCGCCGATTCGCCGGTCCTGCTGGTGAACAACCACCGGATGTGCAGTTTCATGAGCAACGAGAAGCTCGACGCGCTGATCGACGAGCTCAAGGCGCAGGGGTAAACCGATGGGAGCCAAAGACCTGCTGATCGACGCCCAGGCGCAGGAAACCTGTTTCCATGGCCGCCACATCAACCCGCAGATCTATGCGGGCCTCACGCATGCCGACGGCTGGCATCTGGAGGACTACGAGGCGCGCGACGGTTACGTGGCGCTGCGCAAGATCCTCACCGAGGGGATGTCGCCCGAAGACGTGGTCGCCGAAGTCAAGGCCTCGGGCCTGCGCGGGCGGGGTGGGGCAGGCTTTCCGACCGGGCTGAAGTGGAGCTTCATGCCGCGCCAGTCCGACGGCCGGAAGTATCTGGTCTGCAATTCGGACGAAGGCGAACCAGGAACCTTCAAGGATCGCGACATCCTGCGCTACAACCCGCACATCGTCATCGAGGGCATGGCGATCGCCGCCTATGCGATGGGCATTCCGGTTGCCTACAACTACATCCACGGCGAGATCTTCGAAGTCTACGAGCGCTTCGAACAGGCCCTCGAAGAGGCGCGTGCCGCCGGTTATCTGGGCGAGAACATCCTCGGCTCCGGCTTCTCCTTCCAGCTGCACGCCCATCACGGTTACGGCGCCTACATCTGCGGCGAGGAAACGGCCCTGCTCGAGTCGCTCGAAGGCAAGAAGGGGCAGCCGCGCTTCAAGCCACCGTTTCCGGCCAGCGTCGGCCTGTACGGCAAGCCGACGACGATCAACAACACCGAAACCTTTGCCGCAGTGCCCTGGATCATCCGGCACGGCGGCCCGGCCTATCTCGAAGTCGGCAAGCCGAACAACGGCGGCACCAAGATCTTCTCGGTGTCCGGCGACGTCGAACGGCCGGGCAACTACGAAGTGCCGCTGGGAACGCCGTTCTCGAAGCTGCTCGAACTGGCCGGCGGCATGCGCCACGGCCGCAAGCTGAAGATGGTGATTCCGGGCGGATCGTCGGCACCGGTGGTTCCGGGCGACATCATGATGGACCTGTCGATGGACTACGACGACATCGCCAAGGCCGGCTCGATGCTGGGCTCGGGCGCGGTGATCGTCATGGACGACACCCGCTGCGCGGTCAAGTCGCTGCTGCGGCTGTCCTACTTCTACTTCGAGGAGTCCTGCGGCCAGTGCACGCCGTGCCGTGAAGGCACCGGCTGGATGTGGCGCATCGTCAGGCGGATCGAGAACGGCGAGGGAACGATCGAGGATCTCGACGAACTGCACCGGATTGCCGACAACATCCAGGGCCGCACGATCTGCGCGCTCGGGGATGCGGCCGCGATGCCGGTGCGCGCTTTCGTCAAGAACTACCGCGACGAGTTCGCCTATCACGTCGAACACAAGACCTGCATGGTCCAGACCTACGTCTGAGTCGGCCCGGCCACGCAGCGCAACGCAACGAACCTACGGATACGAGATGGTCAAGCTGGAAATCGACGGCCGCGAAGTGGAGGTGCCCGAGGGCAGCATGGTCATGCATGCGGCAAACGCACTCGACATCTACGTGCCGCATTTCTGCTACCACAAGAAGCTGTCGATCGCGGCGAACTGCCGGATGTGCCTGGTCGAGATCGAGAAGGCGCCCAAGCCGATGCCGGCCTGCGCGACGCCGGTGTCGAACGGGATGAAGGTCCATACCAGCTCGGCGAAGGCCGTCACGGCCCAGAAGGGCGTGATGGAGTTCCTGCTGATCAATCACCCGCTCGACTGTCCGATCTGCGACCAGGGCGGTGAATGCCAGCTGCAGGATCTCGCCGTCGGCTACGGCGCCTCGGGGTCGAAGTTCCGCGAGGCCAAGCGGGTGGTCGTCCAGAAGCCGATGGGACCGCTGATTTCCGCCCAGGAGATGACGCGCTGCATCCACTGCACGCGCTGTGTGCG
Organism: Burkholderiaceae bacterium; assembly: GCA_041678445.1. Lineage (GTDB taxonomy): Bacteria > Pseudomonadota > Gammaproteobacteria > Burkholderiales > Burkholderiaceae_E > Zeimonas. The sequence goes on from JBAYOD010000003.1 coordinate 6,481, forward strand.
CTTCGGCCAGGAGATCGGCGGGATCATGGAACTCGGCATGGCCAACCGTGGCGAGTTCTCGGAGATCATGAGCTTCCTCGGCGAGTCGGTCGATTCCGAGCTGTCGGGCAACATGATCGATCTGTGCCCGGTCGGCGCCCTGACCAGCAAGCCGTTCCGCTACAGCGCCCGCACCTGGGAGCTGTCGCGGCGCAAGTCGATCGCGCCGCACGACTCGCTGGGTTCGAACGTCATCGTCCAGGTCAAGGGCAACGAGGTCAAGCGCGTGGTGCCGCTCGAGAACGAGGCGGTCAACGAGTGCTGGCTGTCCGATCGCGACCGCTTCTCCTACGAGGGCCTGAACAGCCCCGATCGCCTGCGCGTGCCGATGATCAAGCAGGACGGCCAGTGGCGCGAGGTGTCCTGGGCCGATGCGCTCGACTATGCCGCCCATGCGCTGCGCACCGTGCGCGACCAGCGTGGCGCCGCCGCGATCGGGGCGCTCGGTTCGGGCCAGAGCAGTGTCGAGGAACTGCATCTGCTGAGCCGGCTGCTGGGCGGGCTGGGCGGTCGCAACGTCGACTTCCGCCTGCGCCAGACCGACTTCTCGCTCGATGCCGACCGTGCCGGGATTCCCTGGCTGGGCATGGCGGTGGCCGAGGTCAACGATCTCGACCGCCTGCTGCTGGTCGGTTCCTTCCTGCGCAAGGACCATCCGCTGCTGGCCGCCCGCGTTCGCACGGCGGTCAAGAGCGGCTGTCGGGTAACTGTCGTGCATGCGGTCGACGACGACCTGCTGATGCCGCTGGCCGGCAAGGCAATCGCCGCGCCTTCGCAATGGGCGCGTGTGCTGGCGGGCATCCTGGCCGCACTGACCGAGGCGGCGCGCCAGGACGACGGCGAAGCCGCGGCCCTGCCTACCGACCTGGTGCAGGGGCTGGCCGGCGTAGTGCCGACCGATGCCGAGCGCGCCATTGCCGCGTCACTGGCCAGCGGGGAACGCAAGGCGATCTGGCTGGGCAGCACAGTCGAGCAGTCGCCGCAACAGGCCCTGATCGCCAGGTTCGCCCAGGCGATCGCCGATCTCACCGGTGCGCGCTTCGGCTGGCTCGGCGATTCCGCCAACGGGGTGGGCGGCTGGCTGGCCGGCGCAGTGCCGACCGAAGGCGGGCTGGACGCCCGCGCGATGGTCGAGCAGCCGCGCGCGCTGTACCTGCTGATGAACGTCGAGCCCGAGTACGACCATGCGTTGCCGGGCGCCGCCCGCGCGGCGCTGGCCGGCGCCGAGTCGGTGATTGCCCTGACGGCCTACCGTTCCGACGAGCTGCTCGAAGTGGCCGACTGCCTGCTGCCGATCGTTCCGTTCACTGAAACGGCCGGCACCTTCGTCAACATCGAAGGGCGGGTGCAGTCGTTCAATGGCGTCGTGCGCCCGCTCGGCGAAGCGCGCCCCGGCTGGAAAGTGCTGCGCGTGCTCGGCAACCTGCTCGATCTGCCGGGCTTCGACCAGGAGTCGGTCGAAGCCGTGCGCACCCAGGTGCTCACCGGCGAGGTCGGCGCACGGCTCGACAATCGGCTGGGCGGTGCGCCCGGGCCGTTGCCCGAGCCGCCGGCCGAGGCCGTGCTCGAGCGTCTGCCCGAACGGCTGATCTACTCGGTCGATCCGATCGTGCGGCGTGCGGTCAGCCTGCAGCAGACACGCGATGCACAGGCCCCGAAGGCCTGTGTGAGCCCGGCCACGCTGGCCGCGCTCGGCGGTCTGGTTGCCGGTGATGCGGTGCGGATCACGATGGGCGGCGACGGCGAAGCGCTGGCCGAACTGGCGGTCGACGCCGGCATGGCCGACGGCGTGCTGCGGCTGGCCAGCGGCCACGAAGCCACGGCGCGGCTGGCCAGCGCCGTCGGCGCCGCCGTCGTCAAGCGGGCCTGACGGCACTCAACCCTGGACGAAACGCAGGCAAAGAACGGGATCATGGAGAATCTTCTCAACGGCGTCACCACCTGGGGCGAAGGCACGCTCGGCCCCGTCTGGCCGGTCGTCTGGAACCTTGCCAAGATCGTCTGCATCATCGCCCCGGTGCTCCTGTGCGTTGCCTACATGACGTACTGGGAGCGCAAGATGATCGGCTTCATGCATCTGCGGCTCGGCCCCAACCGGGTCGGACCCAAAGGCCTGCTGCAGCCCATTGCAGATGCCTTCAAGCTGATGTTCAAAGAGATCATCGTGCCCGCGCAGGCCAGCCGGGGCCTGTACATCCTCGGCCCGATCATGACGATCATGCCGGCGATGGCGGCCTGGGCGGTGATCCCGTTCGGCCCGGAACTGGTGCTCGCCAACGTCAATGCCGGCCTGTTGCTGCTGATGGCGATCACCTCGGTCGAGGTCTACGGCGTGATCATCGCCGGCTGGGCCTCGAACTCGAAGTACGCCTTCCTCGGCGCCATGCGCGCAGCGGCCCAGATGGTGTCCTACGAGCTGGCGATCGGTTTCTGCCTGATCGTCGTGCTGATGGTGTCGGGCAGCCTGAACATGGTCGACATCGTCCAGGGCCAGGACCGGGGCCGCTTCGCCGACATGGGCCTGAACTTCCTGTCGTGGAACTGGCTGCCGCTGCTGCCGATCTTCGTGATCTACGTGGTGTCGTCGGTCGCCGAGACCCACCGCCACCCGTTCGACGTGGTCGAAGGCGAGTCCGAGATCGTCGCCGGTCACATGGTCGAGTACTCGGGCATGGGTTTTGCCATCTTCTTCCTGGCCGAATACGCGAACATGCTGCTGCTGTCGGCGCTCGCCTCGGTCATGTTCCTGGGTGGCTGGTATCCGCCGCTCGACTGGCCGGTGGTCAACTGGATCCCGGGCTGGCTGTGGCTGGGCATCAAGACCTTCTGCGTGGTGTCGATGTTCGTGTGGTTCCGCGCTTCGTTCCCGCGCTACCGCTACGACCAGATCATGCGGCTGGGCTGGAAGATCTTCATTCCCGTAACGCTGGTCTGGCTGGTCATCGTGGCCATCTGGATCCAGACGCCGTGGAACATCTGGAACTGACCGGAAACGGGTGATTGGAATGACTGCGGTCAAGGACTTCTTTTCGAGCTTCATGCTCGTCGAACTGCTCAAGGGGCTCAAGCTCACCGGGCGGTATTTCTTCGCGCGCAAGATCACGGTGCTCTATCCGGAGGAGAAGACACCGATGTCGCCGCGCTTTCGCGGACTGCATGCGCTGCGCCGTTATCCGAACGGCGAAGAGCGCTGCATCGCCTGCAAGCTGTGCGAAGCGGTCTGCCCGGCGCTGGCGATCACCATCGAGTCCGAGGTGCGGGCCGACGGCACCCGGCGCACGACCCGCTACGACATCGACCTGATCAAGTGCATCTTCTGCGGCTTCTGCGAGGAGAGCTGTCCGGTCGACTCGATCGTCGAGACCCACATCCACGAGTACCACGGCGAGAAGCGCGGCGACCTGTACTTCACGAAGGAGATGCTGCTCGCGATCGGCGATCGCTACGAGCAGGAAATCGCCGCGAACCGGGAGGCGGATGCCCGCTATCGCTGAGGCGAAGCACACGGCCGAGCGATATCCATGCAAGCGACCACTTTCCTGTTCTACATCTTCGCCACCGTGACCGTGCTCGCCGCGCTGCGCGTGATCTCGGCGCGCAACCCGGTGCACTCGGCGCTGTTCCTGGTGCTCACCTTCTGTTCGATGGCGGCCATCTGGATGCTGTTGAAGGCCGAGTTCCTGGCCATCGTGCTGGTGCTGGTCTACGTCGGCGCGGTCATGGTGCTGTTCCTGTTCGTGGTCATGATGCTCGACATCAACCTGGACAGCGTGCGGCGCGGCTTCTGGCTGAACCTGCCGGTGGCCCTGTTCGTCGGCGTCGTCATCGTGCTCGAACTGGCGGCGGTGCTGATCCACGCGTTCGGCAGCGTGCAGGGCAGCGACGCGCCACCGCTGCCCGATGACTACAGCAACACCAAGGCGCTCGGCAATCTGCTCTACACCGAATACGTGTGGGCCTTCGAGATCGCCGCCGTGATCCTGCTGCTGGCCATCATCTCGGCCATCGCCCTGACCCTGCGCCGGCGCAAGGACGTGCGCTACAGCGACCCGTCGGCGGCGGTGCGCACCCGCGCAAGCGATCGCCTGCGCATCATCAAGATGCCGTCCCAGCCCCGCGAAGGGAACACTGAATGACGCTCACCCTTGCTCACTACCTGATTCTCGGCGCGATCCTGTTCGCGGTCAGCGTCATCGGCATCTTCATGAACCGGCGCAACATCATCATCGTGCTGATGTCGATCGAGCTGATGCTGCTCGCGGTGAACCTGAACTTCGTCGCGTTCTCGCATTTCCTCGGTGACCTGGCCGGCCAGATCTTCGTGTTCTTCATCCTGACGGTCGCTGCCGCCGAAGCGGCGATCGGGCTGGCGATCCTGGTTCTGCTGTTCCGAAACTTCGATACGGTCGACGCCGAGGTGCTCGACAGCCTGAAGGGCTGAGGCCAATGAAAACCGCATACCTTCTCGCCGCGTTCGCGCCCCTGGTCGGTGCCCTCGTCGCCGGTCTGTTCGGCCGCCAGGTTGGCCGTGCCGGTGCCCATACGGTGACGATCGCCGGCGTGGCGATCTCGTTCTTCGCCTCGCTGTGGACGCTGTTCGACGTCCTCCAGGGCAACGTCTTCAACGGCACGCTGTACCAGTGGGCCGAGGTCGGCGGCCTGAACATCGAGGTCGGTTTCCTGATCGACACGCTGACCGCCACGATGATGTGCGTGGTCACCTCGGTGTCGCTGATGGTGCACGTCTACACGATCGGCTACATGGCCGACGATCCGGGCTACCAGCGCTTCTTCTCGTACATCTCGCTGTTCACCTTCTCGATGATGATGCTGGTGATGGCGAACAACTTCATGCAGCTGTTCTTCGGCTGGGAGGCGGTCGGCCTGGTCTCCTACCTGCTGATCGGCTTCTGGTACACGCGCCCGACGGCCATCCATGCCAACCTGAAGGCCTTCATGGTCAACCGGGTCGGCGACTTCGGCTTCATCATCGGCATCGGCCTGGTGCTGGCCCACCTCGGTTCGCTTGACTACGCCCAGGTCTTCGAGGCGGCACCGGCAGTGGCCGATCGCACGATCGAAGTGTTCCCGGGGCACGACTGGTCGCTGATGACCGTGGCCTGCATCTTCCTGTTCATCGGCGCGATGGGCAAGTCGGCACAGTTTCCGCTGCACGTCTGGCTGCCCGATTCGATGGAAGGCCCGACCCCGATCTCGGCGCTGATCCACGCTGCCACCATGGTCACCGCCGGCATCTTCATGGTCGCGCGGATGTCACCGCTGTTCGAGCTCTCGGACACCGCGCTCGGCGTGGTGATCACGATCGGTGCGATCACCGCGCTGTTCATGGGCTTTCTCGGCATCGTCCAGAACGACATCAAGCGCGTGATCGCCTACTCGACGCTGTCGCAGCTCGGCTACATGACGGTCGCGCTGGGCGCCTCGGCCTACGGTGTGGCGATCTTCCACCTGATGACGCATGCCTTCTTCAAGGCGCTGCTGTTCCTGGGGGCCGGCTCGGTGATCATCGGCATGCACCACGACCAGGACATCCGCAACATGGGCGGACTGCGCAAGTACATGCCGATCACCTGGATCACGATGCTGATCGGTTCGCTGGCGCTGATCGGCACGCCGTTCTTCTCCGGCTTCTACTCGAAGGACCTGATCATCGAGGCGGCGAAGTTCGCCAACGTTCCGGGTGCGCGCTTTGCCTACTGGGCGGTACTGGCCGGGGTCTTCGTGACCGCCTTCTATTCGTTCCGGCTGTATTTCCTGGTGTTCCACGGCGAGGAGCGCTGGCACTCCCGGCAGGCCCACGGGGATGATGACGGGCACGCCGGCGACGAGCATCACGGCCTGGCGCCGGGCGAAACGCCGAAGGAGTCGCCGTGGGTGGTCACCGGGCCGCTGATCGCGCTGGCGATTCCGTCGGTCATCATCGGCGCCATCGTCGTCTCGCCGATGCTGTTCAACGGTTTCTTCGACGGGGTGATCGCCGTCGACGCCGAGCGCCATCCGGCGATGGCCGAGCTCGACCAGATGTTCCACGGCTGGCTCGGACTCGCCACCCACGCAGTCGTCACACCGACCCTGTGGCTGGCGGTGGCCGGCGTCGTCTTCGCCTGGTACTGCTACATGGTCAACCCGGCGCTGCCGGCCGCCATCCGTGGCGCCTTCGGCGCGGTCTACCGGCTGCTCGACAACAAGTACTACCTGGACCGGATCAACGAGTTCGTGTTCGCCGGCGGCGCGCGGCTGCTCGGCCGCGGGCTCTGGAAGGGCGGCGATCAGGGACTGATCGATGGCCTGGCGGTCAACGGCAGTGCAAGGCTGGTCGGCTGGTTCTCCGGCGTGCTGCGCCTGGTGCAGAACGGCCAGCTCAACAGCTACGCGATCACGATGATCGCCGGTGTGGCCCTGCTGCTCCTGTTCATCGTGCTGCCGCTGCTGCGCGGCTGACGACTCAACCAAGAACGAACGCGATGAGTTCCTTTCCGATCCTGAGCGCCGCAATCTGGATTCCGATCCTGACCGGCGTGCTCCTGCTGGCCGTGGGCAGCGACCGAAATGCCGGTATGGTCCGGGTGATCGCGCTGATCGGGGCCGTCCTGGGCCTGCTGGTCACGCTGCCGCTGTTCACCGGCTTCGATCGCGCCTCGTCGGCGATGCAGTTCGTCGAGCTGCTTCCGTGGATCGAGTCGTTCTCGATCAACTACCACCTCGGCGTCGACGGCCTGTCGGTCTGGTTCGTCATGCTGACCGCGTTCATCACGGTCATCGTCGTGGTGGCCGGCTGGGAGGTCATCACCGAGCGGGTTGCGCCCTACATGGCCTCGTTCCTGATCCTGTCGGGGTTGATGGTCGGTGTCTTCTGCGCACTCGACGGGCTGCTGTTCTACGTGTTCTTCGAGGGCACGCTGATTCCGATGTACATCATCATCGGGATCTGGGGCGGGGCCAACCGCGTCTACGCCGCCTTCAAGTTCTTCCTGTACACGCTGCTCGGCTCGCTGCTGATGCTGGTGGCGCTGATCTGGCTGTACCTCGAGTCGGGCTCCTTCGCCATCCTCGACTGGCATGCGCTGCCGCTTTCGCTCGAAGTGCAGATCCCGATCTTCCTGGCCTTCCTGATCGCCTTCGCCGTCAAGGTGCCGATGTGGCCGGTCCACACCTGGCTGCCCGATGCGCACGTCGAGGCGCCCACCGGAGGCTCGGTCGTGCTGGCCGCGATCATGCTCAAGCTCGGCGCCTACGGCCTGGTGCGTTTCTCGCTGCCGATCACGCCCGACGCCAGCCACGAACTGGCCTGGCTGATGATCACGCTGTCGCTGGTCGCGGTCATCTACATCGGCCTGGTGGCGCTGGTCCAGGCCGACATGAAGAAGCTGGTCGCCTACTCGTCGATCGCGCACATGGGCTTCGTCACGCTCGGCTTCTTCATCTTCGACCCGCTCGGCATGCAGGGCGGGATCGTCCAGATGATCTCGCACGGCTTCGTCTCCGGTGCGATGTTCCTGTGCATCGGCGTCATGTACGACCGCCTGCATTCGCGCCAGATCGCCGACTACGGCGGCGTCGTCAACACGATGCCGAAGTTCGCCGCGCTGTTCCTGCTGTTCTCGATGGCCAATGCCGGGCTGCCGGCCACGTCCGGTTTCATCGGCGAGTTCATGGTCATCCTCGGCGCCGTGCGTTTCAATGTCTGGATCGGCCTGGCCACCGCGAGTGCACTGATCTGGGGCGCGGGTTACTCGCTGTGGATGTACAAGCGGGTGATCTTCGGCGCAGTCGCCAACCCGCGTGTTGCGCAGATGCCGGATCTGAACCGGCGCGAGTTCTGGATGCTGGTTGCGCTCGCCGTGTGCGTGCTGGCGCTGGGCGTCTTCCCCAGGCCGGTGACCGACATGACCGAAGCCTCGATCGGCGCGTTGCTCGAGCACGTGTCGGTTTCCAAGATCAAGTGAGCGGCCGGCCCGAAATGCCTCGCGGAACAACGAGATGAATGCTGAATTCCTGAACCTGTCGGCCGCGTTGCCGGAGATCGTGCTGCTGGCGGCGATCTGCTGCGTGGTGCTGATCGAGGCCCTGGTCAAGTCGCCGCGCAAACCCTCGCCGCTGACGCTTGCCCTGCTGGCGATGGCAGTGCCGGCCGTCCTGCTGATCGGGCAGGTGGGGCTGAGCGAAACCGTCTACGCCTTCAACGGGCTGTACATCGCCGACCCGCTGGCGGTGATGCTCAAGCTGTGCGCCTTCATTGCCGTGGCCGCCTGCCTGATCTACGCCAAACGCTATCTTGCCGACCGCGACATCCCCGAAAGCGAGTTCCATCTGCTCGCACTGCTGTCGCTGCTTGGCCAGATGGTGATGATGTCGGCGGGCAATCTGCTGGTCATTTACCTGGGCCTGGAGCTGATGTCGCTGTCGCTTTACGCGATGATCGCGCTGCGCCGCGACGACAGTGTGGCGACCGAAGCCGCGATGAAGTACTTCGTGCTCGGTGCGCTGGCCTCGGGCTTCCTGCTGTACGGACTGTCGATGGTCTATGGCGGCGCCGGCAGCCTCGATCTGGTCGAGATCACCCGGCGCTTCGATGCCGGCCTGGCCAACCCGCTGGTGTTCTCGTTCGGTGTGGTCTTCATCGTCGCCGGCCTGGCCTTCAAGCTGGGTGCCGTGCCTTTCCACATGTGGCTGCCCGACGTCTACGAGGGAGCGCCCACGGCCGCCACCTTGCTGATCGCCAGCGCGCCCAAGCTGGCGGCATTCGCCATCGCCTTCCGGCTGCTGGTCGAAGGGCTGGCCGGCATTGCGCACGACTGGCAGGTCATGTTCCTGGTCCTGGCCGTGGGCTCGCTTGTCTTCGGCAACGTCGTCGCGATCGCGCAGACCAACCTGAAGCGGATGCTGGCCTGGTCGACGATCGCCCAGATCGGCTTCGTCCTGCTCGGCTTCCTGTCCGGCGTGATCGACGGCGACACCGGTGCCGTGCCGACGGCCTGGGGAGCCTCGCTGTTCTACGTGATCGCCTATGTGCTGACCACGCTGGGCACCTTCGGTCTGATCCAGCTGCTGGCACGCAGCGGCTTCGAATGTGACCGGATCGCCGACCTCAAGGGCCTGCACACGCGCAGCCCCTGGATGGCGCTGGCCATGCTGCTGATGATGTTCTCGCTGGCCGGCATCCCGCCCATGGTCGGCTTCTACGCGAAGGTGGCCGTGCTGACCGCTGCCGTCGAAGCCGGGCTGGTCTGGCTGGCGGTGCTCGCCGTGATGTTCTCGCTGGTCGGCGCCTTCTACTACCTGCGGGTGGTCAAGGTCATGTACTTCGACGCCGTCGAAGACGATGGCGAGATCGTTGCCGGCGGCGGTGCCCGGGCCACGCTGGCGCTGAACGGTGCAGCGGTGCTGCTGCTCGGGATCGTGCCGGGCCCGCTGATGGCGCTTTGTCTGGAAGCGGTCCGCGTGGCGATGGCGGGTTGAGCACCGGCGCGTCGCGGACGGGCTGATGACCATCCCTGACCCTGAACCGGCCTCTGGCTCCGAACCGGCGATCCCCGGCTTCGATCGCGACCTCACCGAGCACGAGATCGACTCCGAAACCGCCTGGCAAGGCGGTTTTCTGCATGTGCGTCGCGACCGGGTAAGCCTGCCCGATGGCCGCGAGAGCGTGCGCGAGTACATCGTCCATCCGGGGGCGGCCGTCATGATCGCGCTGCTCGACGATGGCCGCGTCCTCGTCGAGCGCCAGTATCGCTATCCGTTGCGCAGCCACTTCATCGAGGTGCCGGCCGGCAAACTCGACCCCGGCGAGGCGCCGCTGGCGACGGCCCGGCGTGAACTGCTCGAGGAAACCGGCTATCAGGCAGCCGAGTGGGCCTTGCTGACCGTCCTGCACCCGGCCATCGGCTTTGCCACCGAGACGATGTACGTCTACCTGTGCCGGGGGTTGAGCTATGTCGGCAGGCGCCTGGACGAGGACGAGCATCTCGACGTTGCCGCCGCCACGCTCGACACCCTGCTCGATGCGCTGCGCGCCGGCCAGTTGTCCGACGCCAAGACTCAGATTGCGGTGTTCTGGCTCGAACGCTTGCGTTCGGGCGCCTGGCCCTGGCCGGAATTCGAGCCGGTATCGTCGGCGGCTGCCAGCAGCTGATCATCGGCTTCTGCGGGCAGACCGCCCGGCTCTGCACTGAACAACACGGCCCGGTTGCGCCCGCGCAGCTTGGCCTCGTAGAGCGCCTGGTCGGCGTTGTGCAGCAGCCCCCGGAAATCGTCACCGTTGCCGGCCAGTGCTGCGCCGATGCTGACCGTGAACGGGGTGGGCAGGGTGCCGGCGGCAGCGATGTTGCACAGACGTCTGGCGCTGGCCATCAGGTTCCCCCGGTTGCAGTCGTGCAGCAGCACCACGAATTCGTCGCCACCCCAGCGGGCGGCACTGTCGTAGTCGCGGATTTCGGCAGCGAGCAGTTCCGCGAGCCGCTGCAGTACCTGGTCGCCGCACTCGTGGCCGTGCAGGTCGTTGATCTGCTTGAAGCTGTCGACGTCCAGCCAGAGCAGGCCGAAGCGGTTCTCGCCGCGCTTGGCACGATTGATCTCCGCCTCGATGAGTTCGGACATGCCGCGCCGGTTCAGCAGGCCGGTGAGCGGATCGATGCGCGCCAGACGCTCCAGTTCGCGGGTCCGGGCGTGCACCCGCTGTTCGAGCTGCGCGGTCGATTCGAGCTGGGCCTGCGCCATCGTCCGGAAATGCGCGACCAGGCGGCCCAGCTCGCCCGGGCCGTCGTGCGGGGCCATGGTGCGCGGGTCATAACTGCCCCGATGCAGCGCCGCGACGGCCCTCTCCAGGCTGGCGATCGGCCACAGCACCATCCGGTTGACGGCCAGATGAAGCGCAAGCAGCACGGCGATCAGGGTTAGGGCGAGCACGGCGAAGATGCCGTAGAAATCGGCCAGCGGCAGCAGGGTCTCGATATCGAGCAGGCTGATCTCGTACCAGTCGATCTCGGGCAGGTAGACCACACCGGCGATGTGTGGGCGCCCGTTCACCGTGATCCGCTGCAGCGAGACCTGTCCGGGGCGGGTTTCGAGCGTGCTCATCGCCGCCCGGATCGCGGCCGCCGGGGCGGGCGTATCGAACAGCAGGTCGAGCGTCTTGCGCATCTCGGGCGGGGTCGCGATGCTGCCCAGCTCGATGAGCTTGGGGTCGCGCCACAGCTGGATCGCGCCATGGCGATCGACCAGCAGCGTGGCGATGCCGGGTTCGGCGTGAGCTTCGAATTCGGCGATGAAGGTCGTCAGGTCGAGACCGGTGCCGGCCGCGCCCAGGACCCGGCCGTCATGGCGGATCAGTACGTTGATCCACAGCTTGGTCACGCCCAGATGGACGTCGGTGTTGACGTTCAGCTGCAGATCGCGATCGTGCCGGACAGTGTCGTAGAACCAGGCGTCGGCCGGATTGCGAGGATCGAGCGTGTAACGATACGGATTCTCGGCGAACGCGTTGTCGGCGTTGTTGTGATAGTAACGGCCCGAGTCGAGCAGCATCACGGCATAGCTGCGATCGGTGAAGTTCAGCCGGTAGCTTTCCATTTCGGCGATTGCCGTCTGCTCGAGAGTCTCGTCGTTGACTTCGAGCGCCCACTCGACGATCGGTCGCGAGCCGGCGAGCTGCTGCGACAGGCCCAGGTCGCGACCGATCGACTGGAGCAGGCGTGCGCTGTCGTAGAGGGCCTGGGTGCGGGCCTGGCGCGCCGCCCAGCGTTCGACGATGCCGTCCGCGAGCTGATAGATCGCCAGCCAGGACAGTACGGCACCGGTCACCGTGACCATCAGGGTCAGCAACAGCAGGCGCGGACGGAGATTCAACGGTGAGTCTGTCCCGGGAGGGTGGTTCGGCATGGAGCTTCTGATGGGCTCCGGAAGGGGCCCGATTGTAGGGCCTGCCGCGCCGTCTGCATTGTGCTATTTTCACGCTGACTCGCACAATCGGTTCGAGGCCTCATGTTTTTCCGACAGGTATCCGTGCGCCGTATCGCGGCTGGCTTGAGTGTCCTGCTGACGCTGGTCACCGTGCACGTCGTCGCCGGTGTCGGTCACGTGATTCCGGGTGCGCAGTGGGCCGAGCTGTGCACACCCCAGGGCATCCAGTGGGTCGTCCATGCGGAGGACCTCGCTTCGACACCGGATGAAGACCCGGCCGGCCTGCACGGCACGCTGCACTGTCCGCTGTGCCGGATCGCGGGCGATCTGGCCCCCGATTTCGGTCGCACCGACCTGCGCTTCGTCGTCTCGCCGTCCGCGCGCCTGCCATCGGTCGTGCCGCGAGAGATCAGGCCGGCTGATCCGCTGGCGCTCGCGCCACCCCCTCGCGCACCGCCTGCGGCGCTGGCCCCGGTGCTCTGAGCCACGGCCGGCTGCGGCCCTACGTGAGCGGGCGCCGGTGTTTTCCATCTGTCGAATGACCCGGACTCCACCCGGAGCGCCGGTCACCGTGAAACAAGTCCGGGCGGTCACGGCAGGCAGCCGCGACGCCAGGCACTTTGCGAGAAGTCATCATGTTCAAGCGATTTCGGGATCTGTCTGCCTCGTTCACGGCTGCGCGCCGTCTCGTGCTGGCGCTGTGTGCGCTGGCCCTCGGCGGTGTGGCCATGCCGGCTGCCGCGCACGATTTCCACGCCGGTGATCTCTTCATCGATCACCCTTACTCGACGCCGTCGATGCCGGGGATGGTCAATGGCGCGGTCTACTTCCACGGAATCGAGAATCGCGGCCAGCAGCCCGACCGGCTGATCGCTGCGGCCACCGACGCAGCCGGCCAGGTCGAGCTCCACGAGATGACCATGGAGGGCGACATCATGCGGATGCGCGAGCTGCAGGCAATCGAACTGCCGGCCGGCCAGACGGTGCAGATGCGCCATGGCCAGCGCTATCACCTGATGCTGATGGGCCTGAAGAAACCCCTGGCGGCCGGCGATCGCTTCGACCTGAAGCTGCGTTTCGAGCGTGCCGGCGAGACGACGGTGGAGGTTATCGTCCAGAAGTCGCGTTCAGGGGGCGGGTCGCACCATCATCACTGAGCCCCGGGCGGGCTCAGCCTGCCTTGGCCCGGGCGGCGTCGTCCTGGACGACAGCGCCGCTCGCGGCACCACTGCCGCCTGCCTTCGCGCGCCGCCGGCGCTCGGCCGCAACGTTTCGGGCCAGCGCCGACGACAGCGCCACCTCGCCGCGGCTGGCGTAGGCTTCGTGATTGCGCTCGACCGCATCCAGCTCGTAGACATAGCTGACCATGAAGCCAAGCGATTGCTTGATGCCCTTGGGACCCAGATCGGCCTGCCAGTGAAGTCGGTCGAGCCGCGCGCCGTTACCCAGGTGGAAACGGGCGACCGGGTCGGCCGGCTTGTCGCCGCGCCCGCGTGCCTCGGCCAGATAGGTGAGCAGCGCCCGGGTCAGTTCGGTGCGCACGGCATCCAGCTGGGTGCGGGAGAGTTCGGCGCCGGGCGCGAGCAGTGATGCGAGGGCGTTGCGGTCATCCTCGGTCAGCAGCGCCGTGCCGGGGTGCCGGATTTCGGCGGCCAGCCAGCGCGTGAAGCCCGGGACCGGAGACAGGGTTGCGAAGGTGCGCAGTGCACTGAAGTCGCGCGACAGCTCTTCGACGACCTGCTTGATCAGGAAGTTGCCGAAGGACACGCCGCGCAGGCCATCGTGGCAGTTCGAGATCGAGTAGAAGATCGCGGTATCGGCCCGCTTCGGGTCGATCGGCTCGCGCTGTTCGGCCAGCAACGGGCCGATCGCACCCGGAATGCCGACCGTCAGCGCAACCTCGACGAACACCAGCGGATCCTTGTCGAGCGCCGGATGAAAGAAGCCGAAGCAGCACCGGTCGGGCAGATTGATCCGGCGCCTGAGCTCATCCCAGCTCGAGATCTCGTGCACGGCTTCGTAGCGGATGATCCGTTCGAGGATTTCCGCCGGCGTCGACCAGTCGATCCGCGTCAGGCGCAGGAAGCCGCGGTTGAACCAGGACGACAGCAGGTGCACGAAGTCGGCGTCGAGCGCGGCCAGCGCTTCGTGGGCACTGAGGTTGCGCAGCACGTCTTCACGCATGCGGACCAGCCCGGTGGTGCCGCCTGGTGCCTGGTTCATCCGGCGGATCAGTTCCTGGCGGTGCGATTCCGCGGCCAGGTGCAGCGCCAGCGCCGCCGTTGCATCGGGCTGGCGTTGATAGTCGGCGATGCAGTCCGCCAGACGCTTGCGGTCGGGGCCGAATTCGCAGGCCAGTTCGACCAGGAAGGCGAGCCGGTCGGCATCGCTGGCCGCCTGGTATTCGGTGAGCAGGCGCTGGGCCAGGGCGATGCCCGAGGCTTCGCCGCGGATCGAGAGCAGCGCGCGGGCCATTTCGGCGAGCCGCTGCGGCGTGGGCTCGCTGCTGCGCCGGCCCTTCAGTGCCCGCACGAAGCGGGCGAAGATGTCGGGGCCGTAGGCGGCCGGCGACGGGGCCGCCGGAGCCTGAGTTGCCGGGCCCCGGGCCTTGCCGTCGGCGGGTTCGGGCGCAGCGACCGCTGTCTGGTCGTCTGGCATGGCCGTCAATCGCTCAGCGGGGATTCGGCCAGCTTGCCGTGGCGGGCTGCCGGCGCCTGTCCTTCGGCAGTGTCCGGTTCGTTGCCGAGCGTCGGTATTCCGGTCGGCTCGTCGTCGATGAACGAGATCACCCGCGTACGTGAACGGGTGACCCGCAGGTCGAAGACATCGTAACGATTGTAGTAGCCGACCACGTCATGGAACTGCTTTGGTTCGATGCACGCGTTGAGATCGAGTTCGCCGGTCAGGATGCCTTCGCCGTCCTGCAGCGCGTCGCCGATCTGGGTGCCGGTCGGGTCGATCAGGAGCGACGCAGCGCGCGGCGTCTCGTCGAGGATGTCGGCAACGGTCGGGTCGCGGTCGACCAGGAAGTCGCGCATGGTCCGGTCCATGACGCCGGCGCAGACGATGCTGAAGGCCTTCGCCTCGAACGAGTGGGCGGCGGCACGGGTACGATTGGCGGCAACGTTGTCGTAGTTGCCGCCCGAGCGCGGCGCCCGGGTCGGCCAGATCGGCGGCCAGGTCGAGATGTGGATCTGTTCGCCCTGGGCCATCAGCGCATAGCGGGCCAGCGGATTGGTATTCTCCCCGCAGATCAGCGCGCCGATGCGCCCGATCCGCGTGTCCGAGACCTGCAGGCCGGCGCCGTCACCTGGCGCCCAGACCATCTTCTCGAAGAAGGTCGGCACCAGCTTGCGATGGTGGTTGATGATCTGGCCGTTGTCGTCGATCAGCAGGTTGCTGTTCCAGATGCAGCCGACGCTGACCGGGCTTCTTTCGCTGATGCCCAGCGAGACGAAGACACCGCGTTTGCGCGCCTCGGTCGCGATCATCCGGATTTCGGGGCCCGGGACGCTGACGCTGTTCGCTACCATGCGGGCGAACAGGTCGTGGTTGTACAGGGGGGCCCACAACGCTGCCCAGACCGGGAAGGCCGGCAGGTAGGATTCCGGGAAGACGACCAGATCGGCGCCCTGGCGTGCGGCCTCGGCGATCAGGTCGACAGCCTTTTCGGCGGTCGCGCGCTTGTCTAGGAAGACCGGCGCGGCGTGGATTGCGGCGACTTTGATCCTGGGCAGCTCTGACATCGTCCTGTACCCCGTGACGTGATGATCTGAAATGAGCAAAGAGTAAGAGGACGCCGCCGAACCAGGCAACGGAGAAAATTGCACGTCCCTGTGCAATTGCACACCTCGGTATACGGGCGCAGATGCGTTGGGAGGCGCAAACGATGACGACGAAGAAAATCGCCCTGGAGAACATGAACTGGGACGACCTGCGCATCTTCATGGCAGTCGTCAGGGCCGGCAGCATTTCGATTGCGGCCAGGCAGCTCAAGGTCGACCACTCGACGGTGAGCCGCCACATCACCCGGCTCGAGCTGTGCCTGGGGGGCGCCCTGTTCAAGCGCCGCCGCACCGGCCTGGAACCGACCGACCTGGCTACCGGCATTCTGCCTCATGTCGAGGTCGTCGAAGGCGGGGTTGTGGGCCTGCGCGAGAAGCTGCGCGGCAATGCCGACGACCCGGTAGGGCCGGTGCGCATCGCGATGATGGAGGGCATCGGCTCGCTGTATCTGACCCGGCGGCTGGCGCCGCTGGCCGAACGCTATCCGGGGCTGATCATCGAACTGGTCACTTCGCCGCAGCAGGTCAACGTGAGCCGGCGCGAGGCTGATATCTTCGTGAGCTTCTTCGAGCCTTCCGGTCAGGGGATGAGCTATCACTGTGCAGGCCGCTTCGTGCTGAACCTGTATGGTGCCGACGCCTATTTTCGCGCCTACGGCCGGCCGCAGTCGGTCGATGAACTGGATCGGCACTGGTTCACCGGCTATCTCGACGACATGATCCAGCTCAACGCCGTGCGCTGGCTCGAGGAGGTGATTGCCGAGCCGAGGATGCGTTTTCGCTCGAACAGCATGATCGCCCAGATGACGGCGGCCTCGGCCGGGCTGGGGTTGGCGCTGTTGCCCCGCTTCGCGGTCGAGGCGGAAAGCGCCCTCGAACCGGTCCTCGAGGAAACGGTGCGGGTCAGCCGTGGCCTGTGGCTGAGCGTGCATCACGATCTGCAGTACGTCGAGCGGGTCAAGGCGGTGCTGAACTACCTCGACGAGCGCCTGCGCGACGACCAGCCGTATCTGAACGGCAGCAGTTGATGTTCGGCGACGGCGGATGTCCGGCGATGGCGGATGTCCGGCGGTGACGGCGGATGATTCGCCGAATTCGGGCAATCCGTGCGGATTCGTGCAAACTGGCGTGCAGAATTTCGGGTTTCATGTCGTTTGGCCGTCACGTAGATTGACTTGACCCGCGGGTGGGGTGGCACGTCATTGACCCGTCGCAGGGCAGCAACAGGAGGCGAAGTGATCGTACTGGCGACCCTTTGTGGACAATCTGCATCCGGTTCGTTCCCGATGAAAGGAAGGGCCGATGCCTGACTACCTGGTTCCGCTGGCGATCAATGGCCTGGTCTGGGGGATGATCGTTGCGCTGATCGCGCTGGGCCTGTCGATCATCTTCGGCCTGCTCGATGTCATCAACATCGCGCACGGTGACTTCTTCATGATCGGCACCGTGCTCGCCTGGAGCACACTGCATTTCACCGGCAGCTACTGGCTGGGCTTCCTGGTCGTCCCGGTGATCGCCTTCGTGCTGGGCATGGTGATGGAGCGCCTGGTCATCCGGCCCATCAAGGACGCTGCGGCGCTGTCGATCGTTGCCACCTTCGGCCTGTCGCTGATTCTCCAGGAGAGCGTGCGCGCCACGTTCGGCGCCACGCCGCGCCGCATCCTGCCGCCGATCGAAGGCACGATCCCGATGTTCGGAATCGACTACGAGATCTACCGGTTGTTCGCGGCCCTGGTCTCGGGTGTGGTGCTGGCGGCGTTCTTCATCTTCCTCAAGCGCACCCGCACCGGCACCTGGATGCGCGCCGTGCGCCACGACCGCGACACGGCGGTCGCGATGGGCATTCCGGCCCAGCACATCTACATGCTGACCTTCGCGATCGGCACCGCACTGGCCGCACTCGGCGGCCTGGTGGCCGGGCCGATCACCACCGTCGACTTCCGCACCGGTGTCGACATCCTGCCCGTGTGCTTCATGGCGGTGATCATCGGCGGGCTGGGCAACCTGCCCGGCACGGTCGCCGCGGCGATCCTGCTGGCATTCATGGAGGGGGTGATCGCGAGCTTCGCCGATCCGACCGTTGCGCGGATCACTTCGCTGGTGGTCATGAGCGCCGTGCTGATGTTCCGCCCTCAGGGCATCTTCAAGAGGGTGGCGCGATGACCTGGTCGAGGCTCGAGCGGGTGCTGCTTGCGGTATTCGTGCTCTTTCTGCTGACGGTGCCCGTGGTCATTCCGATGATCGCCAGCCCCTTCTGGATCAGCATCATCAGCGAGATCCTGATCTGGTCACTGCTGGCGGCCAGCGTCAACCTGCTGCTCGGCTACGTCGGTCTGCTGTCGTTCGGGCAGGCGTTGTTCTTCGGCATGGGCATGTACGGTGTGGCGATCGGCATCTCCACGCTCGGCCTGTCGTTCTGGCCAGCCTTCGGGTTCGGCGTGCTGCTGGCCGTCGCGATGGCGGCCGTGACGGGGATCTTCGCGGTCCGGCTGACCTGGCACTACTTCGCCATCATCACGGTCGTCTTCTCGCTGATCTTCTACTTCCTCGCGATGACGCTCAAGCCGCTGACCGGCGGCGACGATGGCATGGTCTTCAGCCTGCCCCCGGTGTTTACCTGGAACGGCGAGGAGTACGGACTGAGCGATCCGAACTTCCAGTACTTCTTCGTGCTGGCCTGCGTCGCGATCTGCTTCTATCTGAAATACCGGGTGCTGGGCAGCCCGCTGGGCCGGGGGTTGATGGCCATCCGCGAGAACGATACGCGGGCCGCCCTGATCGGGCTCGATGTCTACCGGTTGCGTCTGCTCGCCTTCATCATGGCCGGTTTCCTGGCTGGTGTGGGGGGCGTGCTGTTCGCGCTGTTCGGTCGCTACGCGTCGGCGACCTACATGTTCTATCACGTGTCCGGCGAGGCGGTCGTATGGTCGATCGTCGGCGGCGCCGGGACCCTGTTCGGGCCGATCGTCGGCACCGGCCTGCTCATTTTCGTGCGCGAGGAACTGTCGTCGATCTGGGAGCACTACCTGCTGCTCGTCGGGGCTGTGGCGATCCTCGTCGTGATCTACGCGCCCAAGGGCATCGTCGGACTCTGGAACGGCTGGGTCGGCGCGCGCGCGGCGCCGCGACCCGACGCCGACCGGCAGTGAGCAGGGCCAGGATGTCAGACCGGGAGAATGAAGTGAGGCAGGCGGTTCGCAAGACGGTGGGCGTGGTGCTTTTCGATGATGTCGAAGTGCTCGACTTCACCGGCCCCTACGAAGTGCTGGCCGGCGCACGGCTCGACGAGTCGGTGCGCTGGCAGACCGACAGCCCGTTCGATCTGCGGCTGGTCGCGCAAGGCGACGTCGTGCGCTGTTACGGCGGCATGCGGGTGAACACCGACCATCGGCTCGACGACTGCCCGCCGCTGGACTGGCTGATCGTGCCGGGTGGCTGGGGGACGCGTCGCGAGACGGACAATGCGGCCCTGGTCGGCTGGATCGGCGAGCGCAGCCGGCAGGCCGCGCTGACGGCGTCGGTGTGCACCGGTGCACGGCTGCTGGCCGCGGCCGGTGTACTCGACGGACGCCGCGCCACCACGCACTGGAATTCGCTGGACTGGCTGGCTGAAAGCTACCCGCAGGTCCGGGTCGAGCGTGATCTGCATGTGGTCGACGATGGCGACGTGGTGACCTCGGCGGGCATTTCAGCCGGCATCGACCTGGCCATGACGCTGGTGGCGCGCGAATGCGGCGAGGCGGTCGCGACACAGCTCGCCCGCTACATGGAGTATCCATATCCGCAGGACAACCGCCGGCGCGTCGCGACCGACGGCTGAGGCAGGGACAGATGGCAGCCATCCTTTCGGTACGTGGCCTGACCAAGCGCTTCGGCGGCCTGACCGCAGTCGACAGCGTCGATCTGGACTTCGAGTCCGGCAGGCTGCACGCGATCATCGGCCCCAACGGGGCCGGCAAGACGACTTTCTTCAATCTGATCTCGGGTTTTCTGAGACCCGACGAGGGCCGGGTCGAATTCAACGGACAGGCGATCAGCGGCCTGAAGACCCATCAGATCGCGCGGCTGGGCATGTCGCGCACCCTGCAGATCAAGAGTGTCTTCAACCAGTTGACGGTGCGCGAGAACGTCTGGATCGCCGCGCAGGCCCGGCTTCCGTCGCTGCACCCGTTTCGTCCGGCGGCGCGCTTCAAGGCAACCGACGAGAAAGTCGAGCGGCTGCTGGCCGAGGTCGGGCTGACCGGACTCGCCGACCGGCAGGCGGGCACGCTGTCCTACGGTGACATGGCCCTGCTCGAGCTGAGCATCGCCCTGGCCGCCGAACCCCGGCTGCTGCTGCTCGACGAGCCGATCTGCGGAATGAGTCCTCAGGAGACCGTGAGTACGGTCGAGAAGATCGTCGAACTGTCGAAGTCGATCGACATCATCCTGATCGAGCACGACATGGAGGTGGTGTTCGATATCGCCCAGGACATCGTCGTGATGGCGCAGGGCGGGGTGCTGGCCCGCGGCAACGCCCGGGAGATCGCAGCCGACGAGCGTGTCCGGGAAGCCTATCTGGGCAGCGACGATGACGACGAGGAGGCTGGCGATGCTTGAACTGGTCGATGTTCACGCCAGCTACGGCAAGATTCATGTCCTGCAGGGCGTGAGCCTGCGCGTGGGCCAAGGCGAGGCCGTCGCGCTGCTGGGCCGCAACGGTGTGGGCAAGACCACCACGCTGCGCACCATCATGGGCCTGCTGCCGACCTCGGCTGGCCGGATCACCTTCGGTGGCCGGGACTTGCGCGGCATCGCCGCGCACCGGATTGCCGGCTGCGGCATCGGCTACGTGCCACAGGGCCGCGGGATCTTCCCGATGCTCACCGTGTACGAGAACCTGTGCATCGGGCTGCGTGGCAAGCCCGAGCAGGCCAAGCTCGACTACATCTTCGAGCGCTTCCCGCGTTTGCAGGAGCGCCTCGACCAGGCTGGCGGCACGCTGTCGGGTGGTGAGCAGCAGATGCTTGCCATCGCCCGCTGCCTGATGCTCGATCCAGGCCTGCTGATCCTCGACGAGCCGACCGAAGGGATCATGCCCAAGCTGGTCAATGAAATCCGCCAGGAAATCCGGCGGGTGAACCAGTCGGGCATGTCGGTGCTGCTGGTCGAACAGAACGTCAAGACGGCCCTGAAGCTGTGCACACGCGCATTCATCATGGAAAAGGGCAGAGTCGTCTACGACGGCACCACGGAGCGGCTGCGCGCCGAACCGGAAATCATCCAGCGCTATCTGGGACTCGCCCTCTGACGGGCAGTTCAAGGATGCGAACGGCAACCTGAATGGAGGGATCCGCCATGTCCGACGTACGATCGACTCGACGCAGTTTCCTGGGCACCGCGCTCAAGGGCGGGGCTGTGGCAGGCACTGCAAACCTCATCATCATGAAAGACCTCTACGCGCAACCGTCGGGGCCGATCCGGATCGGCCACCACGTCGAGCTGACCGGCGGGTTCGCGTCCTGGGGCTATTGGCACGACAAGGCCGGGCGCAAGGCGGTCGAACTGATCAACGAGGCGGGCGGGATCGCCGGGCGCAAGGTCGAACTGATCACCGAGGACACCGAATCGAACCCGGCCAGCGGCGCCCGCAAGCTGCGCTCGCTGATCCAGCGCAGCGGCGCCGAATTCGTCGTCGGCTCGGTGCACTCGGGGGTCATGCTCGCATCGATTCCGATCGCCACCGAGATGAAGACCATCTACTTCTCGCAAGGCGAGGCCACCGAGGCCACCGGCTCCAAGGGCACGCGCTACAGCTTTCGCACGGGGACCGACACCTATGGGCTGGCGGCTGCCGGCGTGCCCTGGGCGTTCGAGAACCTCGGCAAGAACTGGACGATGATCTTCCCCGATTACGCCTGGGGGCACAGCCACCATGAGGAAGCCAAGGCGCTGATCGAAAAGCTCGGGGGCAAGGTCAACCCGCCGATCGCAGTGCCGCTCGACGCGAAAGACCTGGTGCCCTACCTGTCGCGCATCCCGCAGGAAACCGAGGTCCTGTTCTCGGTGTTCTTCGGCTCGCTGTCGGTCGCCTTCTACACCCAGGCCAAGGCGATGGGGCTGGAGAAGACCATGCGGATGTACTCCGTGTGCGGCACCATCGAGGCCATTGCACCCGACGACATCCAGGGCGCGGCAGAAGGCGTCTACATCGTCGAGAACTTCCCGCGCATGCTGGTCAACAAGGACGACGAGTTCCATCGCCAGCACAACCGGATCATGGAGATCGACGACATCCATGCACGCGAGAGCACCAGCAAGCGCGTCATGGCCAAGAGCCACGCCTGGCAGTCGTGGGAGAACCTGTTCGCGCTGAAGCAGGCGATCGAAGCCTCGGGCTGGAAGACCCGGAAGGACACGCCAGGGGTCATCCAGGCGCTCGAAGGCATGCAGATGAAGAACTCCCTCGGCTACCCGCAGGGTGACAAGATCCTGCGCGCCGAAGACCACAGCGGCATGATCGACTGCTACATCAGCCGGGTCGAGAATGGCCGCTTCGAGCTCAAGCAGCGGGTCAGCAAGGAGGACCTGATGAGCCACCTGCCGCCGCGCTACGACTTCACCAAGCATCGCTTCTGAAACACAGCGGGCCGGGCCGGCCCGCATCACCGGTACGAAGTGCTGGTACGGCGCGCGTGCAGCGTACCGCCATCGGGCTTACCATCGTCGGGTAGGCCAGCGAGGAGAGAACGATGGCAGTGCGGGTGGTCCGGCTCGGAAGTCCGCGGATCGACGGCGAGGGAACGCGGATCGGCACGGTGCGGCGGCCGCCGCGCGGTGTGCCGAAGTCCGAATTCGCCCGCCAGAACTGGTACGACGTCTGGTACCCGGAACTGGCGCCCAGCCCGGCAACCGTCAAGCTCGCGCAGCAGGCGCGCACGCCGGCCGACTGGGCCGCCTTCCGGCGCAAGTACCGGGCCGAGATGGCCGCGCCGGAGCGCGCCCGCACCCTGGCGCTGCTCGCCGTGCTGTCGCAGCACAGTGATTTCTCGGTGGGCTGCTACTGCGAGAATGAAGACCATTGCCACCGCTCCGTGCTGCGCGAACTGCTGGCCGGGCAGGGCGCGAAGATGGCTTGAATGGCGCATGATCAGGAAACCCTGACGGAGTGGCCAACCATGAGCAATGGCATGAGCAATGGCAATGCCCGACACACCACCAACCCCATGCAGCTTCCCGACAAGCTGCCGCGTCCGGTGGACGATGGCGCGGCCGCTCACCTGACCGGCCTGAAGATGCCGAGCGTGCCGCTTCACTCGACCTCCGGCGAGCGGGTCGACCTGTCCGCTTTGCCGGGCCGGGTCGTCGTTTACGCCTATCCGATGACTGGCGTTCCCGGCGTCGAGTTGCCGGCCGGATGGAACGACATTCCCGGCGCGCGCGGCTGTACCCCGCAAACCCTGTCGTTTCAGGCCGAAAAGGAGGTGTTCGCCGCCTTCGGCGTCACGATTTTCGGCCTGAGCACGCAAACCCCGGACTATCAGAAAGAGCTGTCCGGCCGGCTCGGTCTGTCCTTCCCGATCCTGAGCGACGCCGACTTCAGGCTGACCGAAGCGCTGCGCCTGCCGACCATGACCGTGGAGGGCATGCGGCTGATCAAGCGCACAACCCTCATCATCGGAGACGGCGTGATCGAGCATGTTTTTTATCCAGTGTTTCCGCCGAACAGGTCGGCCGCCGATGCCATCGCCTGGCTTCAGGCCAACACGACCCCGGCGCACGGCTCTGGCGTGCTGATCTATACGACGCCCGAATGCCCGTACTGCAAGGCCGCCAAGGCGCTGCTGAAGGAAAAGGGCGTGACCTTCATCGAGGTCGACGTCGAACGCGACCCGGAAGCGGCGAATGTGATGGCCGCCCGCAGTGGTGGCCGCCGCACCGTCCCGCAGATTTTCATCGGCGCCACCCATGTCGGCGGAGCCGACGAACTGGAGGAACTCGACCGGGCAGGCCGCCTGGACGCCGCGTGGTGAGATGCGCCGAATCATCAGCATGAGGAAAGCCAATGAGCGGGAGCAAGCGCGCTACGCCCACAGATCGGGTTGATCCGGACGATGCACCGGAGTTGACCGATGAGTTCTTCGAGCTTGCCGACGAGTACGTCGGTGACCGACTGATCCGTCGTGGGCGCCCCAGAGCGGTCGCCACCAAGCAGGCGCTGGCGGTGCGCTACGATGCCGATATCATCGCGGCATTCAGAGCCACCGGGCCGGGCTGGCAGACTCGCATGAACACAGCCCTGCGGGAGTGGCTGGCCACTCATGAGTCGACATGACACCGGGCTCATGGTGCAAGGCTTGGCTTGTTATGCGTGCGACGCTGGATCAGGAGCAGGCTGCTAGGTCCGCACGTATAGCCCATGCTCAACGCCGCCTTCGGTGTCGAAGCAACCCTTGATCACTTCATAGAAACTATTGTCGCCGTACTCATGGAAGCGGAACAGTGCGTAGGCTACCAAGTCTGCGAGTTGGATTAATCGAGACGCCTTCGAGTCCAGGAACACGGGAACTTCTGCGTAGTTGCTGGTCTTGCCCCACGTATGCCCGGTGTATTTGAATTCACGCGCCAACGTCTGAATCCGCTGCTCGGTAGAGGATTCATCAAACAGCATGATCCCCCGCTGACTGTCCTTATGCTTATGATGGAGGCGTTTCAAGAACAGATCGAATCGGCTGGTTAGCTGCTCAAAAGCGTGCGTGACAGGGTCTTGTCCGACAATCGCATCTTTTTTGATGACAGCGCCAAATAGACGAACCCCTTTGGGATAGTGATCTGCGACACCGAACTGGAGCGCGTCTTTAATGGCAGTCAGGCGATGAGGAAGGGGGTGCGCTTTCCAGCCATCACGGCCTGCACGCATCGGGGAGCCATGCAGTTCAATTGCATGAGGATCGGCAGGGGCGAACCTCAACGCTACTTCATTGAGTTTCTGTTCGATCCAGTGGGTCTTGCGCTCAAATACAGCAACCCCAGCCAGCACAAAATACTGCTGTGCTGGATCTGTTACTGACCCTGACTCATCAACGTAGAATAGATGCATCCACTGCGCGTAAAACGAAAACAGGCCGCCCAGTGGCGACCTGTAGAATTGGGTAAGCCAGGAGGGAAAGAATCCCAACGCACCGCAAAAAGGTCAGCGCATCCCGACTTGCTTGAAATTGTACACCTGCCCGCGTGGGTGAGCAAACTGCTGCTGCTGGTTACTGTCAGATGGCGGTGGGTCAGGGATTCGAACCCTGGAAGGGGTCACCCCCTTGCTAGTTTTCAAGACTAGTGCCTTAAACCGCTCGGCCAACCCACCCCTGCTTCGCGGCGCCCGCGCGGCGCCTGCAGCCGGCAGTATATCGGCTGGCGCATGGACTGGCGCTTGCTTCGGGCCGGCGCTTGCCTTGCCGTAACTGGCCGCTGCCTTGCTGTAGCCGTCGGCTGCCTTGCCGTAACATCGCAGCTTGACGAGCCCGGGTCGTTCCGGCCCGGCTCTTGTCCTGTCTCGAGGGAGTGTGCATGAAAGCGGTGCTGTGCAAGGACTGGGGATTGCCCGAAACCCTGGTGGTCGAGGAGGTGGCTTCGCCGGTGGCGGGTGCCGGCGAGGTGCTGATCGAGGTTCACGCGGCCGGGGTCAATTTCCCCGATACGCTGATCATCCAGAAGAAGTATCAATATCAGCCGCCGCTGCCGTTTTCGCCCGGCGGCGAGGTGGCGGGCGTGGTCAAGGCGGTGGGCGAGGGCGTGACCGCTTTCCGGCCAGGCGACCGGGTGCTCGCGAGCTGCACCTGGGGCGGCTACGCCGAAGAGGTGGTGGCCAAGGCCGAGCGGGTGATGCCGGTACCGGACGGCATGGACTTCGTGACGGCTTCGGCCTACGTGCTGGCCTACGGCACCAGCCTGCATGCGCTGAAGGATCGCGCCAGGCTGGCCGCTGGCGAGACCATGCTGGTGCTCGGCGCGGCCGGCGGGGTCGGGATTTCGGCGATCGAGATCGGCAAGGCGATGGGCGCGCGCGTGATCGCGGCGGCGTCCAGCGAGGACAAGCTCGCGCTGTGCCGGGAGCGGGGCGCCGACGAGACCATCAATTACGGGAGCGAGGACCTGCGCGAGCGGATCAAGGCGCTGACTGGCGGCAAGGGGCCGGACGTGATCTACGATCCGGTCGGCGGCGCCTATACCGAATTGGCCTTTCGCTCGATCGGCTGGGAGGGGCGCCATCTGGTGGTCGGCTTCGCCGCCGGCGAGATCCCCCGGCTGCCGCTGAATCTGGCGCTGCTCAAGAGCGCTTCGCTGGTCGGCGTGTTCTGGGGGGCCTTCCTGCAACGCGACCAGGCGGTTACCCGTCGGCACCTCGACGATCTGTTCGAGCTGTACACCTCGGGCAAGGTGAAGCCGCCCATTACCCGGACCTACCGGCTCGAAGAGGCTGCCCAGGCACTGCGCGACGTGATGGAGCGCCGGGTCAAGGGCAAGGTCGCGATCGTGCCGCGCGGTTGAGGCGCCAAGGTGCGGGGGCCGGCACCGGTGCTCGCCCCGCGTCCTGGCAGACAGTGGCCTGCGAGCGAACGCGAAGCAATATCAGTCAGCGAAGTAGCGCAAGGGTTCGAGATCGGGGAATTCGGGGTCGCGACGTTCGCCGCGGGCCCGGATCGCCTCGCTGACGGCGGCGCTGTCCCACAGGCCGGCCTGCAGCCAGCCCATCTGGCGCAGGCCGTCGGTCACCGGATGGTCGCGGGCGTAGTCGATCGCCTGCTTGCTGGCCCAGACGGCAACGGGCGAGCGCGCGGCGATCTCGGTGGCGGTCTGCAGGGCCGCGGCCACCATCGCTTCCTGGGTGTCGAAGACCCCGTTGAGCAGGCCGACCGCCTCGGCCCGCGCCGCGGTCATGCGCCGGCCGGTGTAGGCGTACTCGCGCACGATGCCTTCGGGGATCAGCCTGGGCAGCCGCTGCAGCGTGCCCAGGTCGGCGGCCATGCCGATGTTGATCTCCTGGATGCAGAAGAAGGCGTCGCGGGTGCCGTACCGGATGTCGCAGGCAGCGACCATATCGACGGCACCGCCGATGCAGCCGCCCTGGATCGCTGCAATCACGGGCATGCGCAGCGCGGCGAGCCGGTTGAACGCCCGCTGCATGTCGCCGAGCAGCTCCGGTACATTGGCCCGCGATTGCGCACTCGAATCGTCGATCGCAATCGCTTCGCCGAAGCTGTCGAGTGACATCCCGGCACTGAAATGCTTGCCTTGCGAATCGATGACCAGGGCGCGTGCCGGCGCATCGCGCTGCAGGGTGTCGAGAATGTTCTCGAGTTCGCGCCAGAACGCCGGACTCATCGTGTTCAGCCGCTCGGGCCGGCACAATGTCAGGCGTGCCACGCGGGCTTCGACCGACAGGGTCATTGTTGGTTCGGTCATCATCTCACTAGCCTGTTCCGGAATGGAAAGGATATCGCCTGATGCACGATGTCGTCTTGTCGTGGCGGCTGACCTGGCGCGATGCGCGGGCCGGCGAGCTGCGTCTGCTGCTGGCTGCGCTGATCGTGGCGGTTGGCGCGATCGCCAGCGTGGGACTGTTCGTCGACCGGATGCGCGGGGCACTCGAGCTGCAGGCGCGCCAGTTGCTGGGCGCCGACCTGATCGTGGAGTCCGATCGCACGCTGCCGCCGGCCTGGCGCGAGCAGGCCGAGCGCGAGGGCCTGGCCACGGCGAGCACCGTGGTCTTTCCGAGCATGGTGATGGCGGGCACGCTGCCGCAGCTGGCCTCGGTCAAGGCGGTTTCAGCCGCCTATCCGCTACGGGGCGCGGTGCGCGTCGCCGATGCACCCGGCGCCCCCGACCGGGCGGCGGACGGCGGGCCCGCATCGGGCGAGATCTGGCTCGACCCGCAACTGGTCGACACCCTGCAGCTGGCGGTGGGCGACAGCGTGCAACTGGGCGACGCCCGTTTCCGCCTGAGCCGGGTGATCACGCTCGAACCGGACCGCGGTGCAGGCTTCGTCAACTTCGCGCCGCGGGCGATGATTGCGCTCGACGACCTGGCAGCGACCGGCCTCATCCAGCCGGCCAGCCGGGTGCGCTGGCATCTGCTGCTGGCTGGCGATCAGGCACGGGTGGCGGCATTCGAGAGCTGGGTGGCGGCGCGCCTGGAACGTGGCCAGGAGATCGAATCGCTGGCCACCGGGCGGCCGGAACTCGGCGCCACGCTGACCCGCGCCGAGCAGTTCCTGTCACTGGTTGCGCTGCTGTCGGCCCTGATTGCGGCGGTGGCGATCGCGCTGGCGGCGCGCCGCTTCGCCGAGCGCCATCTGGACGGCGCAGCGGTGATCCGCAGCCTGGGGGTGACCCAGCCGCGGTTGGTGCGCTTGTTGCTGCTCGAACTGGGCTGGGTTGCTGTGGCAGGCGCGCTGCTGGGTCTGGCGGTCGGATGGGCAGTCCATCTGGGGTTGGTGCAGGCTATCCAGCCGCTGATCGCGATCGATCTGCCGATGCCGGGCCTGGCGCCGGTGTGGCAGGCCGGCGGTGCGGCGATCGTGTTGATGCTCGGCTTCGGCGCCTTTCCGTTTCTCGGCCTGGCCGGTGTACCGCCGCTACGGGTGCTGCGCCGCGAGATCGGGCCGGCGCCGGCACCTGCCTGGGGCAGCGTGTTGCTGGCCGTGTTCGCGTTTGCGTTGCTGCTGTTCTGGTTTTCGAACGATCGGCGATTGGCCATGCTGGCGATCGGCGGCTTCGGGGCGGCCACGCTGTTGTTCGCCGGAATCTCGGCGCTGGCCGTGCGCGGGCTCGATCCGCTGCGCCACGCCCGCATCATTGCGGGCAGCCCTGCGCTGCGGCTCGCTTTCGCCTCGTGGTCGCGGCGCCGGGCAATGACCATCGTGCAGACCTCGGCGCTGGCCGTCGGGCTCATGGCCCTGCTGTTGCTCACGGTCACCCGCAACGACCTGATCGACGGCTGGCGCGCGGCCAGTCCGCCGGATGCGCCGAACCGTTTCGTCATCAACATCCAGCCCGATCAGCGCGACGCGGTGATGGACGCCTTCAGCCAGGCCGGCATCTCGCCCGACCTGTATCCGATGATCCGGGGCCGGCTGGTGGCCGTGAACGGCCAGCCGCTGCGCCCCGAGGACTATGACGAAGACCGTGCCCAGCGGCTGATCGATCGTGAATTCAACCTGTCATATGCCGATGAGCGCCCCGCCCACAACCTGATCGCCGAGGGGCGCTGGTTCTCCGGCGGTGCCGAGGTGTCGGTCGAGCAGGGCATCATGGACACGCTGCGTCTGTCGCTGGACGATGTGCTGGATTTTGACATTGCCGGTGAGACCGTCACGGCCCGGCTCACCAGCGTGCGCCGTGTCGCCTGGGACTCGATGAAGGTCAATTTCTTCATGATCCTGTCGCCCCAGGCCCTCGGTGACCAGCCTCAGACCCTGATCACCGCCTACCGCCAGCCGCCAGTGGCTGAAGGCAGCCAGGCGGTCGACCGGGCGCTGGTCGCGCGCTTTCCCAATCTGACGGTCTTCGATACCGGCAACATCATCCGGCAGGTCCAGGCGATGATCGACCAGGTCGTCAGGGCCGTTCAGGTGCTGTTCGTGCTGACGCTGGCCGCGGGTGTCGTCGTGCTGTGGGGGGCGCTGGCCAGTTCGCGCGACGAACGGGTGCGCGAGGCGGCGCTGATGCGCGCGCTGGGTGCGTCGCGCCGGCAACTCGCCGGCGCCCAGTTGCTCGAACTGGCGATGGGCGGGGCGCTCGCCGGGCTGCTTGCCGCCATCGGGGCCCTGGCAATCGGCTGGGGGCTCGCGGCACAGGTCTTTCGCTTCGAGTTCGCGCCCCAATGGCTGAGTCTGCCGCTCGGCGCCCTGGCCGGCCTGCTGCTGGCCGTGGCCACCGGCTGGCTGAGTCTGCGTCCCGTGCTGTCGGCGCCGCCGCTGGCCAGCCTCCGGCAGGGCTGAGCGGGTGATCCTCTGGCAGGGCTGAGCCGGCTGTCCTCGGGCAGGGCTGGGCGGATCGTCCTGCGGAAGCGACCGGTCGCTGGCGTAATTTCGCAATCCGAAATTCGAAGTTCACATGACGGGATTTTGATGGTGCGCCGCGCCATCGATGATTTTCACGGTAATGGAAATATTCCCATGATATGAAATTATTCATATAACCATATGAATTGATTGATATATTTTTTATTTATGGGCTCGCGCTCGTTTTGTTGCGACGCACATCGCCTCGGTATGATTTTTACCCATCGCGCTGCATTTCGCTCCGGCTGGCAGCGCCAGGAGATTCCCCGGGTATTTCATCAACAGGAGATTGGCACCATGTCGTCACGTGAACTCGAAGCCCAGAAGCTGCAAAAGGAATGGTCTGAAAATCCCCGCTGGCGCGGCATCAAGCGCGGCTATACGGCCGACGACGTGGTCCGTCTGCGTGGTTCCGTGCAGGTCGAGCACACGCTGGCGCGGCGCGGCTCCGAAAAGCTCTGGAAGCTGCTTCACGAGGAAGACTTCGTCAACTCGCTGGGGGCGCTGACCGGCAACCAGGCGATGCAGCAGGTCAAGGCCGGCCTCAAGGCCATCTACCTGTCGGGCTGGCAGGTGGCAGGCGACGCCAACGTGGCCGGCGAGATGTACCCCGACCAGTCGCTGTATCCGGCCAACTCGGTGCCGCTGGTTGTCAAGCGGATCAACAACACGCTCGCCCGTGCCGACCAGATCCAGTGGATGGAAGGCAAGGGTCCGGGCGAGGCCGGCTATACCGACTATTTCGCGCCCATCGTGGCCGACGCCGAAGCCGGCTTCGGTGGCGTGCTGAACGCCTTCGAACTGATGAAGGCCATGATCGAAGCCGGCGCCGCCGGCGTGCACTTCGAAGACCAGCTCGCCTCGGCCAAGAAATGCGGCCACATGGGCGGCAAGGTCCTGGTGCCGACTCGTGAAGCGGTGTCGAAGCTGGTGGCCGCGCGGCTGGCCGCCGACGTGCTCGGCGTGCCGACCCTGCTGCTGGCGCGCACCGACGCCGAGGCAGCCGATCTGGTCACTTCGGATATCGACGAAGGCGATCATCCGTTCCTGACCGGCGAGCGCACCGTCGAGGGCTTCTTCCGCTCCAGGAACGGCTTTGATCAGGCCGTATCGCGCGGCCTGGCCTATGCGCCGTACGCCGACCTGATCTGGTGCGAGACCGGTACGCCCGACCTGGAGTTCGCGCGCAACTTTGCCGAGGCGATCCACAAGCAGTTCCCGGGCAAGATGCTGGCCTACAACTGCTCGCCGTCCTTCAACTGGAAGAAGAACATCGACGAGGCGACGATCGCGAAGTTCCAGCGCGAACTCGGTGCGATGGGCTACAAGTTCCAGTTCATCACGCTGGCCGGTTTCCACGCCCTGAACTACTCGATGTTCAACCTGGCCTACGGCTATGCGCGCAACCAGATGAGCGCTTTCGTCGAGTTGCAGGAAGCCGAGTTCGCCGCAGCCGACAAGGGCTTCACGGCGGTCAAGCACCAGCGTGAAGTCGGCACCGGCTACTTCGACGCGGTGACCACCACCGTCGAGCGCGAAGCGTCGA
This sequence comes from Burkholderiaceae bacterium, assembly GCA_041678445.1. Lineage (GTDB taxonomy): Bacteria > Pseudomonadota > Gammaproteobacteria > Burkholderiales > Burkholderiaceae_E > Zeimonas. The sequence goes on from JBAYOD010000003.1 coordinate 37,809, forward strand.
CCGCCGCGCTCAAGGGTTCGACCGAAGACGAGCAGTTCTTCGAGGAAAAGCGGGCAGTGAAGAAAGTCGCCTGATCGGGCTTTCGATTTGCGGGTGAGCCGCGGCGTTCGCGCCGCGGTGCGTTCCAGGGTCGTTTCTCCTGGGAACGATGTTTGGGCCGGCCTTCTGCGCCGGCCTTTTTTTGCGATGCCCGGCAGTTCAGGTTTCCCCCCATCCGTTTGAACGGGGCACGACGGTTCAGGATTCCAGGCACGTCGGCGCCTGTCCCAAGAGGGTCGTTCCCGGCGACATCATCATGGAGGATGGCACCAGGATCAACATGAACCAGATGATGGGCAGCGCTGGCGCGGAAGGTGGCGAGGGCGGCGGTCTCTTCGACCAGCTGGGTGGGCTTTCGGAGGGCGGCGCGCTCGGAAAGATGTTCGGCAAGCAGGGGGCTCAGCCCCCGTACTGTTTCAGTATCAGGTCGCGACTGAGCGCCGGGGATTGACGAAACATCTCCAGAACCTGTGCCCGCACGGCGCCGGGAATGTTCTTCGCCCGCATGCGCGCGTCCAGCTGGGCTGCCTGGGTTTCGATCTCCCCCGCATCCTGCGGGTTCGCGGTCAGGGCGGTGGGCGCCGCGGCCGGGCAGGCCGCCCAGGCCGTGCGGCAGGCCAGCGGGCAGGCGGGATTCTTCTCCTCTGCCTCGCGCATGTCGCAATCGCAGGAGCAGGGGGTGGACATCGCGCCTCCCGAGGAGGATGACGCTGGCCCGCAGCCGGTGGCGAAGCCCAGCGCTTCCAGCTGTCCGTCATCGAGCCCGGCGTTGCACAAAGCTTGCGGCGGCGCCCCGGAAGACCGGATCAGCTCGCGCATCGTGTCGGTGCCCAATGGCGACTGCTGCAGCATGTTCTGGATCAGGGCCTGGCGCGTGGCGCGCTCGTCCAGCGCGAAATCCGGATCGCCCTGCCACGGGCTGGTGATGATGAATTCGCCCTCGATATGGGTCGCGATCGTCGGCGCATCGTGGTGCCCCGGGTTCGCCTCGTCCACCAGGCCGGCGCGAAAGGTTCCACGCAGGACGGTGGGGCTGTATTCGAGGATCGTCACCTGCCCGTTGGGCGGCCTGCTATGGGAGCGACGCCCTTCATATACCCTCGGGCCGAAGGCCCTGTATCCGTGGCGGTCGTCATCGGCTTTCGAGACTTCGACGACGGCATTGTCGAAGTCACCGGCGAAGCCATAGTCGACCATGGGAATCCGAAGTTCGATGCGGCTCCCGGTGATGCCCCCGATCAGGCGATCCGCGGCCAGAGCGATGCGGCCGCTGTTGGCCAGCATCGATTCACCGTCCATGCCGAAGACCGCCCCGAACATGTCGAAGGCGCCGGCTTCCAGCATGTTTCGCTGCTGTGCGAACAGCAACAGTCTCATGCGGATGACCATCTGGTCGCCGCAGAGATTGAGGCTGCGCCGCATGGTCGAACAGCCGCCGCCGGAATCCTCCCTTCGATCGACGTTGGTGGCCGGGATCAGGTCCTCGATCGTCGGCTCGTGGGCTGCCTTTTCCCGGAGCCTGCGTTCCACCGCTTCACGCCGGGTCGGGGTGGAATTCGAGGTCCCGCGGGCCTGTTCCAGGGTCGGACCATGGATCGGCGGCGCGGGCAGCGGGCCCTGGTTGCCGCTGTCCATCGTGAAGCCGTATCCGTCCGTCGCGATCTTCAGGGTGATGCCTTGTGCGCGGGTCCGGGCCGGGTCCTTTGCCATGTTGGCGACGATGAAGGTGCTGCGTCCGTTCGCATCCCGCACGACCGGGAACGCCCATGAGGCGACGTGAGTGCCCGAGCCCTGGTTCGTGGCGATCGTCGGAGCACTGACGAAGGAGCCGTCCGGCATGCCGATGTGCAACTGCTCGAGCAGGCCCTTGTCCGTGCCCGAGAGTTCGATCCTGACGTTGTTGGTCCATCCGATCCGCGACAGATCGGCACGGAAGCACGCGGAGGCGTTGTCCTGGATGGAGATCGCATGGGAGGTCTGGACATGAGGACGGATCGATCCCGCATCCCCACAGGTGTCGAACAGCTTGTCCAGCCAGCGCTCCTCCAGACTTCGGCCGGTGCCGTCGGGGGGGATCCGAACCGAGGTCAATCGTGTGTTGGTGATCCCCGCGAGGGTGGCGACGAATCGCGCATATACGGTTGCGAGGTCGGTGCGGATATGTCGATGCTGGCGCAGGTTACGGTTCAGCCAGGCAAGCTGCCCCGCTGCCGTGTCGGGCCCGGAATGGGGCTCGGCCAGCAGGTCCGCGAGATAGGAGTAGTCCTCCTCCGCCGGCACGTGCCCGGGGTGCGGTCGACCGTTCTTCGAGGCATGGGTCAGTTCGGCCAGGTATCGCCAGAACGAGCTGGTGAAATAGTCGTCATCCCCGCCTCGGGTCGCGGCGGCCAGAGGCAGGGAGTAGGGGCGACCTCCGTAGATCTTCAGGAACTGGA
>JBAYOD010000004.1:0-39343 GCA_041678445.1 Burkholderiaceae bacterium
CGCCCGGACCCAGGTGTTGCCGGTGCTGGGTTCGCGCGAGGCGCTGTTCGCCTTTGCCCAGACGGTGATCGACCCCGGCGCCGGCGGCTGGGTGGTCTGCCCGAATCCGTTCTATCAGATCTACGAGGGGGCGGCCCTGCTGGCCGGGGCCCGGCCCTGGTATGTCGACCAGCCTGCCGGGCGGGATTTTCGCTGCGACTGGGGCTCGGTGCCCGAGGCAGTCTGGGCGCAGACCCGACTGCTCTATGTCTGTTCGCCCGGCAACCCGACCGGTGCCGTCATGCCGCTGGCCGAATGGCGGCTGTTGTTCGATTTGTCCGAACGCCACGGCTTCGCGATCGCCGCCGACGAGTGCTATTCCGAGATCCATTTCGACGAGAATGCGCCGCCGCTGGGCGCGCTCGAGGCCGCCCATGCGCTGGGCCGCGGCAGCTTCGAACGACTGGTGGTGTTCTCCAGCCTGTCCAAGCGCTCGAATGCGCCGGGCATGCGCTCGGGCTTCGTGGCCGGCGACGCGGCACTGCTCAGGCGTTTCCTGCTGTACCGGACCTATCACGGCAGCGCCATGAGTCCGACCTTCCAGGCCGCGTCGATCGCCGCCTGGAACGACGAAGCGCATGTTCGCGCCAACCGGGCGCTTTATCGCGAGAAGTTCGACGCGGTCACGCCGATCGTCGCGGCAGCCCTGGTCACCCGGCGCCCCGAGGCCGGCTTCTACCTGTGGGCGCAGGTGCCCGGTGGCGACGACCAGCACTTCTGTCGCGAACTGCTGCGTCAATGCAATGTGCTGACCCTGCCCGGCTCCTTTCTCGCCCGCGACAACCAGGGCCGCAACCCTGGCCAGGGCTTCGTCCGGCTGGCGCTGGTCGAACCGCTCGAGCGCTGCGCCGAGGCTGCCCGGCGCATCCGGAGCTTCACCGAGCGATTCCCATGAACGACACCCTCCAGACCCTCATCGACCAAGCCTGGGAAGACCGCGCCGAACTGTCGGCTGCCAGCGCGCCGGCCGGGATCCGCGACGCGGTCAACCATATCCTGGCCGAACTCGACGCCGGCCGCCTGCGCGTGGCCGAGAAGATCGACGGCGACTGGCAGGTCCATCAGTGGCTCAAGAAGGCCGTGCTGCTGTCGTTCCGGCTGGAGGACAATCTGGCGACCGCGGCCGGCACGCTGCAGTTCTACGACAAGGTGCCGCTGAAGTTCTCTGGCTGGCGCGACGCCGACTTCGCCGCGGCCGGCTTCCGGGTCGTTCCGCCGGCTGTCGCGCGGCGCGGTGCGTACATCGCACGCAAGGTCGTGCTGATGCCTTCGTATGTCAACATCGGCGCCTATGTCGGAGAAGGCACGATGGTCGACACCTGGGCCACCGTCGGCTCCTGCGCGCAGATCGGAAGGAACGTCCACCTGTCTGGCGGCGTGGGCATCGGCGGGGTACTCGAACCGCTGCAGGCCGGCCCGACGATCATCGAGGACAACTGCTTCATCGGTGCGCGCTCGGAGATCGTCGAAGGGGTCATCGTCGGCGAGGATTCGGTGATCTCGATGGGGGTCTACATCGGCCAGAGCACCCGGATCTACAACCGCCTGACCGGTGAGACGACCTACGGACGCGTGCCGCCGGGCTCGGTGGTGGTCAGCGGCTCGCTGCCGGCAGCCGACGGCAGCCACAGCCTGTACTGTGCGGTGATCGTCAAGCAGGTCACGGCAGCAACCCGAGCCAAAACCGGCATCAATGCGCTGCTGCGCGACGACTGACAGGAGATCGGCTCATGGCGATGATGGACAGACTGCTCAGGCTCATGGCCGAACGCAAGGCTTCGGACCTGTTCCTGTCGCCCGGTTCGCCGATCCAGCTCAAGGTCGACGGCACCACGGCGCCGATCAACGCGCAGAGCCTGGACTCCGCGATGGCCGAGACACTGATGCGCGAGATCGTCGACGAACGCCAGTGGGAGGCCTTCGTCGCGAGCAACGAGCTGAACATCGGCTACGCGATCCCGAACGTGGGCAGCTACCGGGTCAACGTGTTCCGCCAGCGCGGCACGCCGGCCGCAGTCGTGCGCTACATCCCCGCCGACATCCCGACGCTGGAAGCGGTGGGCATGCCCGCACTGCTCGGCGACCTGGTAATGGAAAAGCGCGGACTCATCCTGGTCGTCGGAGCAACCGGCTCGGGCAAGACGACCACCATCGCGGCCATGCTCGAGCATCGCAACCAGCACCGCTCCGGACACATCCTGACGCTGGAGGACCCGATCGAGTACTCGTTCAGGAGCAAGCGCTCGATCGTCAACCAGCGCCAGATCGGCAGCGACACCGAATCGCTCGACATCGCGCTGCGCAATGCCATGCGCCAGGCGCCGGACTGCATCCTGATCGGCGAGATCCGTGACACCACGGCGATGTCGGCGGCCATGGCCTATGCGCAGTCCGGCCACCTGGTCCTGGCCACGCTGCATGCCAACAACGCCAACCACGCGCTGAACCGGATCGTCAGCTTCTACACGCCGGAGAATCGCCGCGTGCTGCTCTCCGACCTGTCCGCCACGCTGAAGGTGATCGTTTCGCAGCGGCTGCTGCATGCTGCCCGGCACGACGGCCGGATCCCGGTCGTCGAGATCCTGCTGAACACCCGGCACATTGCCGAACTGATCGAACAGGGGCGCCTGACCGAGGTCAAGGAGGCCATCGAGAAGAGCCTGGCCACCGGTTCGCGCACCTTCGACCAGGAGCTTGCCGTGATGGTGCGCAGCGGCCTGGTCAGCCGCGACGAGGCGCTGATCAACGCCGATTCGCCGACCAACCTGCTGTGGCTGCTCGAAAACGAGCCGGAGGCCCTGGCACGCGACCGCAGCGCAGCGAGCGCCCGTTCCGGTTCGGCAGCCGAACCGGTATCCGACGAAGACACCCCGTCGTTTGCCGAGTTCACGCTGAAACTCTGAGCCATGAGTCCGATCACCGTCTACGGCATCCCGAACTGCGACCAGGTGCGTGGCGCCCGCGCCTGGCTGCGCGCCCGCCACATCGATCACCGCTTCCACGACCTGCGCAGCGACGGCCTGGACGCCGGACGGCTGGCCGACTGGCTGGCCCAGACCTCCTGGGAGGTGCTGCTCAACCGGCGTGGCCAGGCCTGGCGCAAGCTCGATCCGGCCCGCCGGGCACTGGCCGTCGATGCAGACGGTGCGACCGGACTGCTGCTGGCCGATCCGACACTGGTCAAGCGCCCGGTCCTCGAACATCCGGGCGGCCTGACCGTCGGTTTTTCCGAAGCCACCTACGAAGACCTCTTTGGAGCCCGGCCATGAGCGGCGCCCTGAAACTGGCCGAGGCACTGATCGGACGCCGCTCGATCACCCCCGACGATGCCGGCTGCCAGCAACTGCTGGCCGAACGGCTGGCGCCGCTCGGCTTCCGCTGCGAAAGCCTGCTATCGGGTGACACCACCAACCTCTGGGCGCTGTGCCCGGGCCAGGCCGCCGGCCCGACGCTGGTCTTCGCCGGCCATACCGACGTCGTGCCGCCCGGTCCGCTCGAGCAGTGGCACAGCGACCCCTTCGTGCCGACCGGGCGTGACGGCCGACTCTACGGGCGCGGCGCCGCCGACATGAAGAGCTCGATTGCCGCCTTCGTCGTCGCGGTCGAGGAACTGTTCGCCGGCGGCCAGCCCTGGCGCGGGCGCATCGGCCTGCTGATCACTTCCGACGAGGAAGGGCCGGCCACCGACGGCACGGTCAAGGTCGTCGAGGCGCTGCGCGCGCGCGGCGAGAAGCTCGACTACTGCATCATCGGCGAGCCGACCTCGGTCGACACGCTCGGTGACACGATCAAGAATGGCCGGCGCGGCTCGCTGTCCGGCCGCCTGACGGTGCGTGGCATCCAGGGCCATGTCGCCTATCCGCAGCTGGCGCGCAATCCCGTCCACCTGCTCGCGCCGGTGCTGGCCCGGCTCGCCGCCACCGAATGGGATGCCGGCAACGCGCATTTCCCGCCGACCACCTGGCAGGTCTCGAACATCCGGGCCGGCACCGGCGCAGGCAACGTGATTCCGGGCGAAATCGTCGTCGACTTCAATTTCCGCTTCTCGACAGCCAGCACGGTCGACGGGCTGAAGGCCCGGGTCGCCGCCCTGCTCGACGAAGGCGGGCTCGACTGGGACATCGCCTGGTCGGTGCAGGGCCAACCCTTCCTGACCCCGCACGGCGAACTGTGCCAGGCGCTGGCCGACGCGATCCGTGCCGAAACCGGCGTCGAAACGCGCCTGTCGACCTCGGGCGGCACCTCCGATGGCCGCTTCATTGCGTCGATCTGCCCGCAGGTGGCCGAACTCGGTCCCTGCAATGCCAGCGTGCACAAGATCGACGAATTCATCCTGGCGGCCGACATCGAGCGGCTCAAGAACATCTACCGCCGCGCCCTGGAAGTCCTGCTGAAATGACCGTCTCTCCCCGCATGCCGGCCACCCGGCAGGATGCGCGCGCCCACCTGCAGACGCTGCGCGACGTCCTTCGCTATGCGGTCAGCCGTTTCGAAGCGGCCGGCCTGGCCTACGGCCAGGGCACCGACAATGCCCGCGACGAAGCGGCCTGGCTGGTGCTGTGGTCACTGCACCTGCCACCCGACTCGCTTGCCGAATGGCTGGACTGCCGACTGACCGGCAGCGAAATCGATGCCGTCCTCGACCTGATCGAGCGTCGTTGCAGCGAGCGCCTGCCCGCCGCCTGGCTGACCGGCGAGGCCTGGTTGCGCGGCCTGCGCTTTCACAGCGACGCGCGCGCGCTCGTACCGCGCTCGCTGATCGCCGAGGCGCTGGAGGAATCGCTCGGCCAGTGGCTGGGCGAGGGGCCGCCGCCATGGCTCGACGACCGCGCCTGGCCCGCCGGCTGGCCGGCCAGCATCCTCGATCTGTGCACCGGCGGCGGCAGCCTCGCAATCTGTGCGGCACTGCTGTTTCCCGAGGCCGAGGTCACCGGCAGCGATCTCAGCCGCGACGCGCTGGCGCTGGCTGCCGAGAACCGGGCCCTGCACGGCCTTGACGGCCGGATCCGGCTGCTCCAGGCAGACCTGTTCGATGCCGTGGCCGGCGAGCGCTTCGACCTCATCCTGTGCAATCCGCCCTATGTGAATGCGGCGTCGATGGCCGCCCTGCCTCCGGAGTTCCAGGCCGAACCGGCGCTCGCACTGGCCGGCGGCGCGGACGGCATGGACCTCGTTCGCCGGCTCCTCGACGCGGCCCCGGCACACCTGAGCGACAACGGCCTGCTGGTCGTCGAGATCGGTCATGAAGCCGGGCACTTCGAAGCAGCCTTTCCCGATCTCGAGTTCGCCTGGCTGCCGGTGACGGCCGGCGAATGCATGATCGTCGCGGCGACGCGGGCCGCGCTCGACGCCCGGCACGCGACCGCGCCCCCGGACCGATGATCCGGCTGCGTGAGCTCGCGCTGTCGCGCGGCGGACGCACGCTGGTCAGCGGCGTCACGCTGAGCATCGCGCCGGGAGAACGGATCGCGCTGATCGGCGCGAACGGTTCAGGCAAGACCACCCTGCTGGGCGCACTGGCCGGCGAACTCTCCCCCGACCGCGGCGAGATCGAACAACCGTGGCGGCGGGTGATCCGCCTGCTGCAGAGCCCGCCTGCCAGCCCGCTGCCCGCCTGGCGCTTCGTCATCGACAGCGACACCGAACTCATGGCTGCCCGCGAGACGCTGGCCGCAGCCGAACAGGCCCATGACGGCATTGCCCTGGCCGAGGCCCACGATCGCTGGAACGAACTGGACGGCCACAGCGCCGAGGCACGCTGCCGGGCCCTGCTGGCCGGGCTCGGTTTTTCGGACAGCCAGGCCGGGCAGCCGGTCGACACCCTGTCGGGCGGCTGGCGGATGCGGCTGAACCTGGCCTGCGCCCTGTTCTGCCCCAGCGAGCTGTTGCTGCTCGACGAGCCGACCAACCACCTCGACCTCGATGCCGTGCTCTGGCTCGAGCGCTGGCTGCTGCGCTACGAGGGGACCGCGATCATCGTCTCGCACGACCGCGATTTCCTCGACCGGGTCGCCACCGCCTCGCTGCATATCGACGCCGGCACCATCGTCCGCTACGCCGGCGGCTACAGCGAGTTCGAGCGGCTGCGCGCGGCCCATGCGCTGCAGGCCGAGCGCCGCCAGGCAGCCGATATCACCCGGATCGCCCATCTGCAGCGCTTCATCGAGCGCTTCCGCGCCAAGGCGACCAAGGCGCGCCAGGCGCAGAGCCGGATCAAGGCGCTCGAGAAGATCGCCGTCACCGCCCCGCTGCGCGCCCTGCGCGGCGTCAGCTTCACGCTGCACGAGGTCGGCGACTGCCCGGATCCGCTGCTGGTGGCCGAAGCGCTGACGGCCGGCTACGGCCAGACAGCCATCCTGCGCGAGGTCGACCTGACGCTGCGCCGCGGCGCACGCATCGGCATCCTCGGACGCAACGGCGCCGGCAAGAGCACGCTGATCCGCTCTCTGGTCGGCGACCTGGCGCCACTGGCCGGCAGCGTGAGGCCATCGCGCGCGATCCGGATCGGCTACTTCGCGCAGCAGGGCGTCGAGCAGTTGCGCGCCGCCGAATCCCCGTTGTGGCACCTGCAGCACATCGACCCCGAAGCCCGCGAGCAGAGCCTGCGCGATCGCCTCGGCCGCTTCGGCTTTTCGGGCGAAGACGCGACCCGCCCGGTCGGCCCGATGTCGGGTGGCGAGAAGGCCCGGCTGGCGCTGGCGCTCATGCTGCACGACGAGCCGCAGTTGCTGGTGCTCGACGAGCCGACCAACCACCTCGACGCCCAGACCCGCGATGCGCTGGCCGATGCGCTGGCCGACTTCGATGGCGCACTGCTGCTGGTTTCCCACGACCGCTACCTGTTGCGCGCCACCGTCGACACGCTGATGGTGGTCCGGGACGGCGGCCTGCATGAATTCGACGGGGACCTCGACGACTACGCCGAATGGCTGTTGAAGTCCCGGCCGGCCGGCACGACAGGGGACCCATCGACCAGCGAGACAGCCGACCGGTCGGCCAGCGCCGGAGCGAGCACCGGCGCCGGGCTCGACCGGCGCGAAGCACGCCGTCTGGCGGCCGAACAGCGCGCCCGGCTGGCCGCCCGGGTCGGCCCCCTCGAACGCCGGATGCAGGCACTGGAGGCCCGGCTGGCCGACACCGAGGCGCGCCTGGCCACGCTGGACAACGAACTGGCCGATCCGGTCACGCACGAGAACGGTGCGCAGGCCGCGGCCCTGGCTCGCGAGCGCGGCCAGCTCGACAAGCTGCGCGAGGAGATCGAACGCGACTGGCTGGAGGCAGCCACCGAGCGCGACCGGCTTGCCGTCCAGTAGAATCCCCGGCATGAGCGAAACCACTTCCTCCCACGCGTACCGTCAGGCTGCCGTGGTCGGCACCGGGGCAATGGGCCGCGGCATCGCCCAGCTCCTCGCACAATCCGGCCTGCCCGTCCTGCTGTTCGACACAAACCGCGACGCCGTCGCCGCCGCCATCGGGCAGATCAGCGACATCTTTGCCCGCCTGGCCGAGAAAGGCCGGCTCGACGAAGCCGCCGCTGCCGCGGCAACGGCCCGCCTGCAAGCGGCCGACTCGCTGCCGGCGCTGGCCCGCTGCGATCTCGTGGTGGAAGCCATCGTCGAGCGGCTCGACGCCAAGCAGGCGCTGTTCAGCGAACTCGAGGCCATCGTCGGCGAAGACTGCGTGCTGGCCACCAACACCTCGTCGCTGTCGGTCACGGCGATCGCCGCGCGCTGCCGGCGGCCCGGTCGGGTGATCGGCTGGCACTTCTTCAACCCGGTCCCGCTGATGAAAGTCGTCGAGGTCGTCGACGGCGCCCGCACCCGGCCGGAGGTGGCCGAATCACTGCTCGCCCTGACCCGCAGCACCGGCCATCTGCCGGTGCGCGCCCAGGACACTCCCGGGTTCATCGTCAACCACGCCGGGCGCGCCTACGGACCGGAAGCGCTGAAGGCGCTGTCCGAAGGAGTGGCCGATATACCGACCATCGACCGGATCCTGCGCGAGCAGGTCGACTTCGACGGCAACGGCTTCCGGCTGGGCCCGTTCGAGCTGTTCGACCTCACCGGGCTCGACGTTTCGCACCCGGTCATGGAGTCGATCTACCGGCAGTTCTACGACGAATACCGCTTCAAGCCGAGCGTGATCACCGCCCAGCGGCTGGCGGCCGGACTGTACGGCCGCAAGAGCAGCGAGGGCTTCTACCGCTACGTCGACGGCAAGGCCGTCACCGGCCCCGCCGAAGCCGAGGTGCCGGCCGTCACCGTGCTGCCGCCGGTCTGGGTCGCCCCTGGCCCTTGTCAGGCTGCGGTCGCCACCTGCGCGGCCAGTCTCGGCGCGACCATCGAAACCGGCGCCGAACCGTCGGCGGCAGCGCTGGTCCTGGTCGCACCGCTCGGTCTCGACGCGACTGCCGCCGCAGCCGGGCTGCCCGCCGAACGGGTGGTGGCGATCGACGCGCTGTTTCCGATTGCCAGCGGAGCCTGCCAGCGCCGCGTGCTGATGACCACGCCGGCGACCACGGCCGAGTGGCGCGACGCCGCCCATGCGCTGTTCGCCGCCGACGGCGCCCGCGTCTCGGTGCTGCGCGACAGCCCCGGTTTCATCGCGCAGCGCGTGCTCGCGATGATCATCTCGGTGGCCACCGAGATCGCCCAGCAGCGGATCGCCTCACCGGCCGACATCGACACCGCAGTACGCATCGGACTCGGCTATCCGCGCGGCCCGCTGACCATGGGCGACGCGCTGGGGCCCTCGACGGTGCTCGAGATCCTGACCAACATGCACCGGATCACCGGCGATCCGCGCTATCGTCCGGGTGCCTGGCTGCGCCGCCGGGCCCAGCTCGGCCTGTCGCTGCTGCATGAAGACTGACCGGCGCTCGCGTGCCGTGCGCAATGAACCGACCTGCCCTGCGCGCGCCGGAACCCGACAATGAACGAGACGAGAGGAAGCCAGACCGTGACCGAGCCCGCCAGGCCTGAAGACCAGGCTGCACCGCTCGACATCGAGCAAGCCAACAGCGGTACTACCGGGGTGCCCGAGCGTCACCGCATCGACATTCCGACCCTGGAGCGCTTCCTTGGCGAGCGCATCGAAGGCTTTGCAGGCCCGCTGACGGTCGAGATGTTCCGGGGCGGCCAGTCGAATCCGACCTACAAGCTGATCACTCCGACCGGCGACTGGGTGATGCGCGCCAAGCCCGGCCCGGTTGCCAGGCTGCTGCCGTCGGCCCACGCAATCGAGCGCGAATACCGGGTGCTCGAAGCCCTGGGCCGCGCAGGCCTGCCGGTGGCCCGGGTCGACCTGCTCTGCGAGGACGAATCGGTGATCGGCCGGGCGTTCTACGTGATGGAGTGCGTCGAGGGCCGCGTCCTGTGGGAGCAGAGCCTGCCGGGCATGGGCACGGCCGAACGCTCGGCGATCTACGACGAGATGAACCGCGTGATCGCCGCCTTGCACTCGGTCGACTACCAGGCCATCGGCCTGGCCGACTACGGCAAGCCCGGCAACTACTTCGCCCGCCAGATCGGCCGCTGGAGCCGCCAGTACCAGGCCTCCGAAACCGAGACGATCGAGGCCATGGATCGCCTGATCGAATGGTTGCCTCAGCACATTCCGGAGGGGGACGAGACCTCGATCGTGCACGGCGACTACCGGCTCGACAACCTGATGTTCGACGCCCACGCGCCGAAGATCCGCGCCATCCTCGACTGGGAGCTGTCCACGCTCGGCCATCCGCTGGCCGACTTCGCCTACCACTGCATGAGCTGGCACATCGACCCCGGACAGTTCCGCGGAATCGCCGGCCTCGATCACAAGGCGCTCGGCATCCCGACCGAACGCGAGTACGTCGAGGCCTATTGCCGGCGCACGCAGCGCGACCCCGACGCGGTCATGGCGCACTGGGATTTCTACATCGCCTTCAACATGTTCCGCCTGGCCGCGATCCTGCAAGGCATCATGAAGCGCGCGGTCGACGGCACGGCCTCGAGCGCCCGCGCGCTCGAACAAGGCCGTCGCGCCCGCCCGCTCGCCGAGCAGGGCTGGGCCATCGCCCAGCGGATCCGGTAGCGACTGCCCCGACCCACGCTTTCAAAGGAGCGACAGAAAATGGATTTCGATCATTCCCCTGCCTGCAAGGCCCTCCAGCAGAAGCTGCTCGCCTTCATGGACGAGCACATCTACCCGAACGAGCAACGCTTCCACGAGGAGGTCGAAGCCAACCGCCGGGCCGGCAATGCCTGGGTGCCGACGAAAATCGTCGAGGAACTCAAGCCCAAGGCCCGCGAAACCGGCCTGTGGAACCTGTTCCTGCCGAAATCGGAGCGCGTGCCCGAGGGGCTGTCGAACCTCGACTACTCGTCGCTGTGCGAGATCATGGGCCGGGTCGGCTGGGCGCCCGAGGTCTTCAACTGCTCGGCGCCCGATACCGGCAACATGGAAACCCTGGAGCGCTATGCCAGCGAGGAAATCAAGCGCCAGTGGCTCGATCCGCTGCTGCGCGGCGAAATCCGCTCGGCCTTCGCGATGACCGAGCCGGCGGTCGCCTCGGCCGACGCAACCAACATCCAGTCGCGGATCGAGCTCGACGGCGACCACTACGTGATCAACGGCCGCAAGTGGTGGACTTCGGGCGCCGGTGATCCGCGCTGCAAGGTCTACATCTTCATGGGCAAGACCAACCCCGACGCCGCCCGCCACCAGCAGCAGTCGATGATCGTCGTGCCCGCCGACACCCCGGGGATCACGATCGTGCGCCCGCTCAACGTGTTCGGCTACGACGACGCGCCGCACGGCCACTGCGAGGTGCTGTTCGAGAACGTGCGCGTACCGGCCGGCAACATGCTGCTCGGCGAGGGCCGCGGCTTCGAGATCGCCCAGGGCCGCCTGGGCCCGGGCCGCATCCACCACTGCATGCGTTCGATCGGCGCCGCCGAACGGGCGCTGGAGTACATGTGCAAGCGGCTGTCCTCACGCGTCGCCTTCGGCAAGCCGATCTCCCAGCACAACGTCTGGCACGAGCGCATCGCCGAATCGCGGATCATGATCGAACAGGCCCGCTTGCTGACGCTGAAGGCCGCCTACATGATGGACACCGTCGGCAACAAGATCGCCAAGGCGGAAATCGCGATGATCAAGGTCCTGGCTCCCAATGTCTCGACGAAGATCATCGACTGGGCGATCCAGGCTCATGGCGGCGGCGGCGTCTGCGACGACTTCCCGCTGGCCATGATGTATGCACACCAGCGCACGCTGCGCCTGGCCGACGGCCCCGACGAGGTCCACCGCAACGCGATCGCCAGGATCGAACTGGGCCGCCATGCGCCGATCCCGCGCTCGAGCCACGAGGAGATGCCGGTCACACGCGGCAGCTGAGCGGAAACCGGAAACCATCATGATCGATCTCTATACCTGGCCGACTCCGGACGGCCAGAAAGTGCACATCATGCTGGAGGAATCCGGCCTGCCCTACGCCGTGCATGCGGTCGATCCCGAGGATGAGGCCGAAGCCGAGGCCGGAGTCGACAGGCCGCCGCGGTCCGCCGCGGCGGACCGCGAATCGTCCCGCTCGACCCTCCTCCGGCTCAGTCCGGGCGGCGCGCTGCCGGTCATCGTCGACGGCAACGGTCCGGACGGCAAGCCGATGACGCTGTTCGAATCCGGCGCGATCCTCGTCTACCTGGCCGGCAAGACCGAGCGCTTCCTGCCCAGGAGCACGCGCGGGCGCTACGAGACCCTGCAATGGCTGATGTTCGAGGTCGGCCAGCTGGGGCCGGCGCTCGGGGCCAGCCTCGCCCCCACCGGCGAGCAGGCCGGGCGCCTGTACCAGATCCTGGAGACCCAGCTCGGCCATACCGGTGCCTGGCTGGTCGGGCGTGACTACACGATCGCCGACATGGCCTGCTGGTCGTGGGCCCGCTGGCATGAACGCCACGGCGTCGATCTGTCCGGATACCCGAACGTCGCACGCTGGCACGCCACGATCGAGGCACGGCCGGCCGTCCAGCGCGCCCTGACGGTGCTCGTCGACCGCCGGCGACAGGCTCAGCCTGTCGCATAGCCTATTGCAGCGGCCCCTTGCGGGAGTTGGGCAGCGGCAGCGAGAACACCTCGATACCCTCGTCGGCGAGTTCGGCGCGCTCTTCCGCCGTGGCAACGCCGCGGATGCCGCGCTCGGGGGTTTCATTGTAGTGGATGCGGCGCGCCTCCTCGGCAAATTTCTCACCGACATCCTCGGTGTTCTCGATCACGTGCCGGGCGAGTCGCGACAACATCGCATGCACCTGCTCGGGCGTGGGCGCCCCGGCTTCGGCGCCCCTGGCTGGCGGCGAGGCCTTGTCTTCGGCAACTGGCGCACTCGCCCCGGACAGATTGAGCCGGGGAGCGCTCGGCAGCTTGCGGATCGTGCGCCCGGCACAGATCGGGCACTCGATCAGCCCGCGCGCATGCTGCGAGTCGAAATCGTCTGCCGAGGCGAACCAGCCTTCGAAGCGGTGGTCCTGGCGGCAAGCCAGGTTGAATACTTTCATCGATCGGATTCCTTGCACCCTCGATTGTAAAGGGTCGCGGCCGCTGCAAACGGTCGCGGCCGCAAAGATACGCCAGAACCGGCGGCCATGCGCTGCCGGAGCGCGCCGAGGAGCGCACTGATAGAATCCTGATCCCCGGTCACGGAGCCCCGCCGATGAAGGCCCCGATGGTCGTTGGCATCGAGGAGGCGGTCGCATCGCTCGATCGCTACGACACCATCCTCGATGCTCGCAGCCCTTCCGAGCATGCCGAAGACCGTCTGCCTGGCGCGATCTCCGCGCCGGTACTCGACGATCGCGAGCGCGCACACGTCGGCACGGTCTACAAGCAGCAATCGCCGTTCGAAGCGCGCCGCATCGGCGCGGCGCTGGTCTCGCGCAACATCGCCACCCTGCTGGAAACCACACTGGCCGGCAAGCCGCGTGACTGGCAGCCGCTCGTCTACTGCTGGCGGGGCGGCAACCGCTCGTCGGCACTGGCCACCGTGCTGGCACGGGTCGGCTGGCGCACGGCCGTGCTCGACGGCGGCTACCGTGCCTTTCGCCGCCAGGTCGTCACCGGACTCGCCGAACTCCCGACCCGCCTGCAATGGCATGTCGTTGCGGGGCGCACGGGCAGCGGCAAGAGCCTGATCCTGCAGCGGCTGCAGGCGATCGGCGCCCAGGTGCTCGATCTCGAAGCGATCGCCCGGCACCGGGGTTCGGTCCTCGGACAGATCCCCGCCAGCGAACAGCCCTCACAGAAGAACTTCGAGAGTTCGCTGTGGAATGCGCTGCGCCGCTTCGACCCGGCCCGTCCGGTCTTCGTGGAGTCCGAAAGCAAACGGATCGGCCGCTGCCATGTCCCCGACCCCCTGCTTGCCCGGATGCGCGCTTCGGCCGGCACCCGGATCGAGTTGCCCCCCGGGCATCGAGCCACCCTGCTGCTGCGCGAGTACCAGCACTTCGTCAGCGACCGCGACATCCTGTTCGAGAAGCTGGACCGGCTGGTGCCGCTGCACAGCCGTGCCAGGGTCGACGACTGGCGAGCACTGGCGGAAGCCGGCCGCTGGCCGGAATTCGTCGAAGCGCTGCTGACGACCCACTACGATCCGGCCTACGACAAGTCGATCGGACGCAACTACCCGGCAGTCAGCCGCGAAGGCGCGACCCTGGTTCTGCCCGACGACAGCGACGCAGCCCTGGACGCCTGCGCGCGCGAACTGCAGCAGCGAGTCGACGGCGGCGCCTGATATCCGCTACTGCAGGTCGTCGGACCGCGCGATGGCTGCGTCGTTGCGCGTAATGGTCCGGCGCGCCTTGACGGCGTCGATGTAGGCGCCGAGCGCGGCCTGGCTGTAGGCCTGTTCGAGCTGGCCCTTGTACAGCGACCGGCGCTCGGCCAGCGCGGCATCGTCGATGTCGATCAGTCCGACGACCTCGAAGACGGAATAGCTGCCGTCGGCAGCGGCCACGCCGGTATAGGCCGGCAGGTGCGACGCATCGGCACGGAAAACGGCTTCGATCGCGGCCGCCGGCATCTGCTCGCCCGGCACCCGGCCGATCGTCACGGCCTTGCCGAAATCCTCGCCCACCTGCGCCTTGCCGGTGCGCAGATCGGACAGCAGGGCCTCGCCGGCAGCCTGTGCCGCCCGCGAGCTTTCCAGGGCCAGCAGGCGTTCGCGCACCTGCTCCTGGACGGCCTCGAAGGGTTGGCGCGCGGCCGGGCTGTATTCGACGATGCGCGCCGAAACCAGTTGACCGCCGCCGACGTCGATCGCCTGCGTATTGCGACGGTTGGCCAGGCTGTCGGCACTGAAGAGCTCGCGCAGCAGGCGCTGGCGGTTCAGCGGATGGTCGGCCGGCAGCGAGTCGACGCCGCTGCGTTGCACGCCTTCGACGCGCTGCACGTCGAGCTTGAACTGATCGGCGGCCGGCTGCAGCGTTTCGGCCTGCTCGTAGACCAGGTTGCTGAAGGTCTCGGCGGCCTCGGCAAAGCGACCGGCCGATTGCTGCGTGCGGATCTCTGCCTCGATCTCCGGGCGCACGGTTGCGAAGGGCCGCTCGATCCCCGGCCGGATGCCGGTCAGCTTGATGATATGGAAGCCGAATTCGGTTTCGACCACATCGCTGATCCCGCCCTCCTCGAGCGCGAAAGCGGCGTCGGCGAACGGCTTGACCATCATCGATTCGCTGAAGAAGCCGAGGTCACCGCCGGACGGGGCCGAGCCGGCATCCTGGGACTCGGCCTTGGCCAGCTCGGCAAAATCGGCGCCGCCGACCAGTTGCGCGTGCAGGGTCTGCGCCTTGTCGCGGGCTGCCTGGCGCTCGGCCTCCGAAGCCCCCTCGTCGGCCATGATCAGGATATGGCTCGCCCGCCGCTGCTCGGCCGTTGCATAGCGCGCCTTGTTCTGCTCGTAGTAGGCCCGGACCTCATCGGCGTTCAGGACGATGCTCGCCTCGATTGCGGCGGCATCGAGGACCAGATACTCGACGACGGCCTGCTCGGGCGTTTCGAACGACGCGGCATTATCGCTGTGGAACTTTCTCAGCGTCGCGTCGGACAGGTCGACCGTGGCCTCGAAATCGGCGGGCGCGAAGCGCCGCTGGCGGATCTCGCGCTGCTGCTCACCCAGGCGGGTGATCTGGTCGAGCAAGGCATCGGGAATCACCGAGGCCTGCGAGATAGCCCCCGGCAGGGCCTGCATCGTCAGGTCCCGGCGCAACTCGGCCACGAACATCTCCTCGTTGCGTCCCTGGGCCGCCAGCAGAGCCTGATAGCGGTCCATGTCGAAGCTGCCGTCGTTCTTCACCAGGTCCGGAATCGACAGGATCATCCGGCGCAGAGCATCGTCCGAAACGAAGATCCGCTGCTTGAACGCCTCGAGCAGCAGCGCACGCTGCGTGACCAGGCTCTCCAGCACCTCGCCGCGCAGCGCCGGGGTGTCGATCGTGGCGAGGTCGACCTGCCCGCCCAGCATCTGGCGCATCTGGTCGAGCTGGCGCTGGTGCGCCTGATCGAACTCCTGGCGACTGATCTCGGCATCGTCGACCTTGGCCACGCCATCGCCGCTGGACATCAGGCGGTCGTAGCCCTGGATGCCGAACAGTGCGAAGGCCGGAAAGATCAGGACCACCAGGATGAACTGCAGGATTCGCTGGTGCTTTCGGATCGAATCGAACATGCGAGACGGCTCGTGCGTGCTGCGACCACTGCCTGGAAGATCCCTGGCGAGCGATCAAAAAAAAAGGGCGAACTTTCGTTCGCCCTTCGCGTGTTGGCGGAGTGGACGGGACTCGAACCCGCGACCCCCGGCGTGACAGGCCGGTATTCTAACCAACTGAACTACCACTCCAGAATTCAATCGAATCCGGCTTTCTTCGGGCGTTGCTCTGGTGGGTGCTGAGAGGCTCGAACTCCCGACCTACGCCTTGTAAGGGCGCCGCTCTACCAACTGAGCTAAGCACCCGGCCTTGCCCCGCCCTGGCTGACTTCTCGTTCCGTCAGCCCCGAAGAAAGCGGATTATATACGAGTTTTCCGGGCTGTGAAAACCCGCATTTCGAAAACCGAACTCAGTTGATCGCGTCCTTCAGACCCTTGCCCGGGCGGAACTTCGGCACCTTGGCGGCCTTGATCTTGATCATCTCGCCGGTACGCGGGTTGCGACCGGTGCGCGCCGCACGCTTGCCGACGGCGAAGGTGCCGAATCCGACCAGGGTCACCGTCCCGCCTTTCTTGAGCGTCTTGGTCACTGCCGCAAGCATGCCATCGAGTGCGCGGCCGGCCTCAGCCTTGCTGAGCTCGGCTTGCTCGGCGATCTGGTCGATCAATTCGGATTTGTTCACTAGAACCCCCTCACCTCAGGAACTGGATGGATTGAACGCACCCTGAGGCGCGCAATTGTTTGTCTGGCGAGCCAGTCTCGGGCTGGCCGAAGCAGAGCGCGTATTTAATCGCCGGGGCTCTGCAGTGTCAAGCCGGATGCCGGCGGCGGCAGCCGGGGTTGAACGTTCGTCGCCCCCCGGCTGCCGCCCGTCATCCGTTTCGGACCGTGCCTCGGTCTTCCTCAGTGGGTGACCAGATCACTGCCACCGGCCGCCGCCGGCGACGTGGGCACGGCCTGGGTCGACCCTGCCTGATCTTCCGGCAAGGCCTCCGGCACCCGCTCCAGAGCCATCTCCAGGACCCGGTCGATCCACCTGACCGGCAGGATTTCGAGCCGGTTCTTCACATTGTCCGGAATCTCGGCCAGATCCTTGACGTTCTCTTCGGGGATCAGCACGGTCTTGATGCCGCCGCGATGCGCTGCCAGCAGCTTCTCCTTCAGGCCACCGATCGCCAGCACCTCGCCGCGCAGCGTGATCTCACCGGTCATCGCGACGTCGGCCCGGACCGGAATGCCGGTCAATACCGACACCAGGGCCGTGGTCATTGCGATGCCCGCGCTCGGACCGTCCTTGGGCGTGGCGCCTTCCGGAACGTGGATGTGGATGTCCAGCTTCTCGTGGAAATCCGGTTTGATGCCCAGACGCTGGGCACGCCGGCGCACCACGGTCATGGCCGCCTTGATCGACTCCTGCATCACGTCGCCGAGCTTGCCTGTGAAGGTCGTCTTGCCCTTGCCGGGCACCGCGACCGCCTCGATCGTCAGCAGCTCGCCACCCACCTCGGTCCAGGCCAGCCCGGTGACCTGGCCGATCTGGTTCTCCTTTTCGGCGATGCCGAAGGTGTAGCGGCGCACGCCGAGGAACTTGTCCAGGCTCTTGGGCGTGACCGAGATCTTGCGCTCCTGCCTGGCCAGCAACAGCATCTTGACGACCTTGCGGCAGATCTTGCTGATCTCGCGCTCGAGCGAACGCACGCCGGCCTCGCGGCTGTAGTAGCGCACGATGTCGCGGATCGCCGCCTCGGAGATCGCGATCTCTTCGGCCTTCAGCCCGGTGTTGCGCATCTGCTTGGGCAGCAGATAGCGCTGGGCGATCGCAACCTTCTCGTCCTCGGTGTAGCCGGACAACCGGATCACCTCCATCCGGTCGAGCAGCGGTGGCGGGATGTTCAGCGTGTTGGCCGTGGCCACGAACATCACGTCGGACAGATCGTATTCGACCTCGACGTAGTGGTCGACGAAGGTGCCGTTCTGCTCCGGATCGAGCACTTCGAGCAGGGCACTGGACGGATCGCCACGGAAATCCATGCCGATCTTGTCGACTTCGTCGAGCAGGAACAGCGGATTGCGCACGCCGACCTTGGTCAGGTTCTGCAGGATCTTGCCCGGCATCGAGCCGATGTAGGTGCGCCGGTGGCCGCGGATCTCGGCTTCGTCGCGCACGCCGCCGAGCGCCATGCGCACGAACTTGCGGTTCGTCGCGCGGGCGATCGACTGGCCCAGCGAGGTCTTGCCGACCCCCGGGGGGCCGACCAGGCACAGGATCGGCGACTTCAGCTTGTCGACCCGCTGCTGGACGGCCAGATACTCGAGGATCCGCTCCTTGACCTTGTCCAGGCCGAAGTGGTCGTCGTCGAGCACCTTCTGGGCGTTGGCCAGATCGTTGTTGATCTTGCTCTTCTTCTTCCAGGGCAGGCCGATCAGCGTGTCGATGTAGTTGCGCACGACCGTGGCTTCCGCCGACATCGGCGACATCAGCTTGAGCTTCCTGAGCTCGCCCTCGGCCTTCTTCAGGGCTTCCTTGGGCATCCGGGCCGCCTTGATCTTCTTCTCGAGCTCCTCGAGATCGGCGCCCTCCTCGCCTTCGCCCAGTTCCTTCTGGATCGCCTTGACCTGCTCGTTCAGGTAGTACTCGCGCTGGCTTTTCTCCATCTGCCGCTTGACGCGGCCACGGATGCGCTTTTCGACCTGCAGGATGTCGAGTTCGGTTTCGATCTGCGCCAGAAGCCGTTCCAGCCGCTCGGAAACCGAAGTGGTCTCGAGGATCTCCTGCTTCTGCTCGATCCGGATCGGCAGGTGGGCCGCGATCGTGTCGGCCAGGCGACCGGGTTCGTCGATGCCGTTCAGCGAGGCCAGGATCTCGGGCGGGATCTTCTTGTTCAGCTTCACGTACTGGTCGAACTGCGCCAGGATCGCGCGGCGCAGGGCCTCGGCCTCGGGGCTCAGCTCGCCGTCGGGGGCCACCGGCCCGATGCTGCAGGTGAAATGCGTGCCGCTGTCGTCGACTTCGAGAATCTGCGCACGACGCACCCCTTCGACCAGGACTTTGACGGTCCCGTCAGGAAGCTTGAGCATCTGCAGGATGTTCGACACACAGCCGATCCGGTGGATGTCGGCCTCGGCAGGCTCGTCCTTCGACGCGTTCTTCTGGGCGGCCAGCATGATGCTCTTGCCGCCCTCCATGGCCGATTCCAGCGCCTTGATCGATTTCGGCCGACCGACGAACAGCGGAATGACCATATGGGGAAAGACCACGACATCGCGCAGCGGCAGCAGCGGCAACGGCGCTTCGAACGCTCGGGTCTGTTCTTCGGACATCGATTTCTCCAATGAGGCTATCCCGTCGGATGTTGCGGCATCCGCCGGGATTTCAAGTGTTCAGGGAAAGCATACGCGGATCCGCACCCCGGAACGGGCGGCCCCCCTGCCGTGGCACGGGGCTTTCGGGGCGGCAACAACGGCGACGCTGATCCGGGTCCGGAGCTCAGTTCGAGCCTGAAACCTTCGGGGCGTCGGCGTAGATGATCAGCGGCTTGCCGTCGCCGTCGACGGTGTTCTCGTCGAGCACCACCTTGCGGGCGTTCTTCTGCGACGGCAGTTCGAACATCGTGTCGAGCAGCGCCTGCTCGAGGATCGCCCGCAGGCCGCGCGCACCGGTCTTGCGGCGCAGGGCCTTGCGTGCGATGGCCTGCAGCGCATCGGGCCTGACCTCGAGCTCGACCCCTTCCATCGCGAACAGCTGCCCGTACTGCTTGATCAGCGCGTTCTTGGGTTCGACCAGGATCTCGATCAGGGCGGCCTCGTCGAGTTCGTCGAGGGTGGCCACCACCGGCAGGCGGCCGACCAGTTCCGGGATCAGGCCGAACTTGATCAGGTCTTCCGGCTGGACTTCGCGCAGCACCTCGCCGACCGAACGATCGCTCTCGCTGCGGACTTCGGCACCGAAGCCGATACCCGAGCGCTCGGAGCGGTCGCGGATCACCTTCTCCAGCCCGTCGAAGGCGCCCCCGCAGATGAACAGGATGTTGGTCGTGTCGATCTGGACGAAATCCTGATTCGGGTGCTTGCGCCCGCCCTGCGGCGGCACCGACGCGATCGTGCCTTCGATCAGCTTGAGCAGCGCCTGCTGGACGCCCTCGCCGGAGACGTCGCGGGTAATCGACGGGTTGTCCGACTTGCGCGAGATCTTGTCGATCTCGTCGATGTAGACGATCCCGCTCTGCGCCTTGTCGACCTCGTAGTTGCAGGCCTGCAGCAGCTTCTGGATGATGTTCTCGACATCCTCGCCGACGTAGCCGGCTTCGGTGAGCGTCGTGGCGTCGGCGATCACGAAGGGCACGTTGAGCAGGCGCGCCAGCGTCTGGGCCAGCAGCGTCTTGCCCGAGCCGGTGGGGCCGACCAGCAGGATATTGCTCTTCGAGAGCTCGACCTCATCCTTGCGCGCCTTGTGGCGCAACCGCTTGTAGTGGTTGTAGACCGCAACGGAGAGGATGCGCTTGGCCGGCGACTGGCCGATCACGTACTGATCGAGGATGGCGCAGATCTCGACCGGCGTCGGCAGGCCGCTCTTCTGGCTGCCCTGGGTCGAGTCGGCCTGCGCCTCATCGCGGACGATGTCGTTGCACAGGTCGATGCACTCGTCGCAGATGAAGACCGACGGCCCTGCAATGAGTTTACGGACCTCGTGCTGGCTCTTGCCGCAGAAGGAACAATACAGAAGCTTTTCGCTCGACCCTTTCTTTTCCGACATGCGTGCTCGTGTTCCGTGCCGACCTCAGGCCGCTTCGCCGCGACTGGACAGCACCTTGTCAATCAGTCCGTAGCTTACCGCATCTTCTGCGGACAGAAAGTTGTCGCGATCGGTATCGCGTGCGATCCGTTCGACCGGCTGGCCGGTCTTTTCGGCCAGGATCGCGTTCAGGCGCTCGCGCAGATAGAGGATCTCGCGCGCCTGGATCTCGATGTCCGAGGCCTGGCCCTGGGCACCGCCCGAGGGTTGGTGGATCATGATCCGCGAATTGGGCAGCGCGAAACGCTTGCCCTTTTCGCCGGCGGCCAGCAGGAAGGCGCCCATGCTGGCGGCGATGCCCATGCACAGCGTGCTGACCTGCGGCTTGATGAACTGCATCGTGTCGTAGATCGCCAGCCCGGCCGACACCGAGCCGCCCGGTGAGTTGATGTAGAACGCGACGTCCTTGTCCGGGTTCTCGGATTCCAGGTACAGCAGCTGCGCGACCACCAGGTTGGCGGTCTGGTCCATCACCGGGCCGACCAGGAAGATCAGACGCTCGCGCAGCAGCCGCGAGTAGATGTCGTAGGCGCGCTCGCCGCGCCCGCTCTGCTCGACGACGATCGGCACCATGCCCAGCCCCTGCGCCGGCTGGTGCGAGGCCAGATGGGCATTGACGAGGTCTTCGACGATGCTGTTGAAGGTCATGGTTGCTCTCAGCCCTGTTGCTGCGCCATCAGCTCATCGAAGCCGACGGCCGTGTCGGTCACCTTGGCCTTGGCCAGCACCCAGTCGACGACGTTCTGTTCGACGACCAGCGCTTCGACCTCGGCCAGGCGATCGCGGTTGCTGAAATAGTAACGGACCACCTCGCCCGGATTCTCATAGGCCTGCGCGAGCAGTTCGATCTGCTTGCGGATCTGGTCGGGCTTGGCGGCCAGCTCGTTGTCGCGGACGATCTCGGCCACCAGCAGGCCCAGGCGCACCCGGCGCTGTGCCTGCTCGGCAAAGGTGTCGGCCGGAATCTCGGGCAGATCCTTGATGTTCATGCCGCGCGCCTGCAGGTCGGCCTTGGCGCGTTCGAGCAGCTGCGCACTCTCGGCCTCGACCAGCGCCTTGGGCAGGCCGAAGTCGGCAAGCCCGAGCAGTGCATCCATCACCTTGGCCTTGGTACGGGCATTGACCCGCTGGCCGACCTCGCGTTCGAGGTTGGTGCGGATGTCGGCACGCATCTTCTCCAGGTCGCCGCCCGGCACGCCGAGCTGGGTGGCAAACTCGGTGTCGACTTCGGGCAGGCGCGGTGCCTCGACCGTCTTCAGCACGACTTCGAACTGGGCGGTCTTGCCGGCCAGGTCCTGCGAACCGTAGTCATCCGGGAAAGCGACCGGGAAGGTCTTGCTCTCGCCCGCGGACATGCCGCGCACGCCGGTTTCGAAGTCCGGCAGCATCCGGCCCTCGGCGAGCACGAAGGCGAAATCGTTGCCGGTGCCGCCTTCGAAGGCAAGCCCGTCGAGCTTGCCGACGAAGTCGATGGTGACGCGATCGCCATCCTGAGCGGCGCGCCCGGCCGGCTCCCAGCTCACGCGCTGCTTGCGCAGGATCTCGACCGTCTTGTCGATCTCGGTTTCGCCGACCGGGCAGCCGACCCGTTCGACCTCGAGCGCGCTCACGTCGCCGACCTCGATCTCCGGATAGACCTCGAAGCGCGCGACAAAGCCCAGCACATCGTCGCCGGCGCCTTCACGGCCCTCGATCTGCGGCTGGCCGGCCACGCGCAACTGATGCTCATCGACTGCGGCGCCGAAGGCCTTGTTGACGGCGTCACCGAGCACCTCGGCATGCACCTGCGGGCCGTAGGATTGCTCGACCATCTTCATCGGGACCTTGCCGGGGCGGAAGCCGGGCATCTTCAGCGTGCGTGCCAGCCTGCGCAGGCGCTGGTCGACCTCGGTCTTGACCTCGGCAACCGGCACATCCATCTGCAGCGTGCGTTCGAGCTGACCGGTCGATTCGATTTGAGTTGCCATCAGAGAGTTCCAAAGCGTCTTGGGAAGTGGGCGGAGCGGCGGCGCCGGCTCGCGCTGGTGCGGCCGATAGGACTCGAACCTACACGCCTTGCAGCGCCAGGACCTAAACCTGGTGCGTCTACCAATTCCGCCACGGCCGCGGGGAAGCGCGACATTCTAAACGAAAGCCACTGCGCTGCCTCGCGCCGCCCTGTTATGCTGCCCGGACATCCTGCCCAGACAGAGCCCAAGGAGCCCATCCATGACACGCGCCTACGCCCCCCGCAACCCGGAACTGTTCGAACAGGGGCTCGCCACCCGCCGCGAAGTCCTCGGCAGCCAGTACGTCGATGCGTCGGTCAGCAACGCCACCGACTTCAACATCGACATGCAGGAACTGGTCACCCAGTACTGCTGGGGCGACGTCTGGAACCGACCGGGCCTGGACCGGCGGACCCGCTCCTTCCTGAACCTGGCTATGCTCACTGCGCTGAACCGGCCGCACGAGCTGAAGCTGCATGTGCGCGGGGCGCTGAACAACGGCCTGAGTCGTGACGAGATCAAGGAAGTCTTCCTGCAGACCGCCATCTACTGCGGCGTGCCGGCCGCCATCGACGCGTTCCGCAGCGCCTCGGAAGTGTTCAAGGAAATCGACCAGTAAGGCGGGCGATGGCAACGACCATGAAGCGCATCGCCCTGATCGGCCTGGGCATGATGGGCCGGCCGATGGGCCACTGCCTGCATGCCGGCGGCTGCACACTGGTCGTCGGGGACGCCGACCCCGCCGTCGAGCAGGCTTTCATCGACGCCCATCCGGGCACCGAGCGTGTCGGCGACGGGCAGACCCTCGCGCAGTGCGCGACGGTGATCACCATGCTGCCCAGCTCGCAGATCGTCGACGCCGTCGTGCACGAACTGGCCGCCCGGTTCGCCCCCGGCAGCTGCCTGATCGACATGAGCTCGTCCGATCCGAAGCGGACCCGGACCCTGGCCGCCTTCCTGGGCGGGCACGGCGTCGACATGATCGACGCACCGGTCTCGGGCGGCGTGCGCAAGGCGGTCGACGGCACGCTGGCTATCATGGTGGGCGGCGATGCGGCCCTGGTCGAGCGGCAGCGACCCATCCTCGAGCTGATGGGCAAGTCGATCGTCCACGTCGGCCCGGTCGGAGCCGGCCATGCGCTCAAGGCCCTGAACAACTACGTCTCGGCCGCCGCCATGATCGCAACCGCCGAGGCCATCCATGCCGGTGCAGCCTTCGGCCTGGCGCCGGCCACCATCGTCGACGTCATCAACGCATCGACCGGACGCAACAACACCACCGAGAACAAGGCCCACCAGTTCATGCTGAACGCCGCCTTCGACTCGGGTTTCTCGCTGGCCCTGCAGTCGAAGGACGTCGCCATCGCCGCAGCCCTCGGGCCCGCGCTGGGCGTGCCGATGGAGCTGGCCCGGAAGGTATCGGCGATGACGGGTGAGGCGCTGGCGGCGCTGGGCAGCAACGCCGATCACACCGAGCTCTACCGCTATCTCGCCAGGCCGGAAACGCCGCAGGACTGATCACCGCTCGCATTCGAGCACCTGGGGCGCCGGGCCAGGACACGGGGCGAAGCTTTCGGCGCACGCCGGGTGCTTGCCCCGCTTCGCGGGGTACCCTGCGATGCTCACGCTCGCGGCCTGCCGCCGAAACTCGCTGCACTCCCTACGCTTCGCTCCGTTCGTTTCGCTCAAACAGTCGGCGGCAAGTCAGATTGTTGGTGCGCGCTGCGCGCGCAGGCCACGAGCGCTGCGCTTCTCGGCGGCGCACAAGGCGGGCGCCGAAAGCTTCGCCCCGCGTCCTGGCAGACGATGGCCTGCGATCGAACGCAAAATCGTCTCAATCCGGCTCGGCTGCGAACCTGACTCGGCTGCGAATCGGACTCGGCAGCACGATCGGGCTGTGCGCATCCGGCGGGCCTGACGACCGCCTGCGAGCCGGCACCGTGCTCGCGACCGGCAACCGGACTGCCGTGGCCCGGAGGGTTTCTCGTCGAATGGCACGATGTCGCCGGCCAAGCCCCTCGCACCTTGGCTGCCCCAAACGCTCGAACGCGAAACCGGATGAAGCGCCGCAAGCCGGAGCCGCTCAGCCTGTGCCGGACGCACTCAACCTGCGCCGGACGATCTGTCAGCCGGGATCCGGAACCAGGTCACGTAGAGGGCCGGCACGAACAGCACGGTCAGCACGGTCGCGAACACCAGGCCTCCCATGATCGAAAAGGCCATGGGCCCCCACAGCACGTCGCGCGACAGCGGGATCATCGCCAGCACCGCCGCGGCGGCGGTCAGGCAGATCGGCCGGAAGCGGCGCACCGTCGACTCGCGCACTGCCTGCCAGGGGGCGATGCCTTCCTCGAGATCCTGGCGGATCTGGTCGACCAGGATCACCGTGTTGCGCATGATCATTCCGGCCAGCGCGATCGTGCCGAGCATGGCCACGAAACCGAAGGGCCGCCCGAAGAGCAGCAGGGCCGCGGCAATGCCGATGACGCCGAGCGGTGCGGTCAGCAGGACCATCATGCTCAGCGAGAAGCTGCGCAACTGGATCATCAGCAGCGCCATCATGATCGCCAGCATCATCGGCATACCGGCTGCGATCGCCGCCTGCGCAATCGCATTCTCCTCGGCCGGACCACCGAGCTCGATCCGGTAGCCGGGCGGCAGCCCGGCGCGCAGCGGCGCCAGCAGCGGATCGATGCGGGCCGCCACATCGGGCGCCTGCACCCCTTCGACGATGTCGGCCCGCACCGTGACCACCGGCGTGCGGCTGCGCCGCCAGATGATCGCTTCCTCCATCGTCTCGTCGATCCGCGCGACCTGCGACAGCGGCACCGAGCGCCCGAGGGCGGTCTGCACTTGCAGATTGCCCAGGTTGGCCAGCGATGCCCGCTCGGCCGGCGGCGCGCGCAGCACCACGTCGATCAGCTGGTCGTCCTCGCGATACTGGCCGATCGTGACGCCGGACAGCGACGCCGCCAGGGTGCGGGCGATCTGCGCCGAGCTCAGCCCGATCGCCCGGGCCTTGTCCTGGTCGACCTCGATGCGCACGGCCGGCGAGCGCTCGCCCCAGTCGGCGTGGGTGTCGAAGGTCTGCAGATCGCTGTCGACCACCTCGGCAACGCCGGCGGCAATGCGCTTGAGCACCGCCGGATCGTCGCCCATCACGCGGAACTGGATCGGGTAGGCGACCGGCGGCCCGAGCGGCGTGCGGAAGGCCCGGGCACGAATCCCCGGGAAATCCGATTCGAGCGTCTCGCGCAGGCGCAGCAGCGCCCGGTCGCGGCCGTCGACGTCGTGGGTCAGGATGACGAACTGCGCGAAGTTGGGTCGGAACAGCTGCTGGTCGAGCGACAGGTAGTAGCGGGGCGAGCCATTGCCGACGTAGACGACGAAACTGGCAATGTCCGGATCGCCGGCCAGGACGGCTTCGAGCCGCTTCGCCTCGGTCTCGGTCGCGCGGTAGCTGGACCCCTCGGGCAGCCACATCTCGACCAGGACCTCGGTACGGTTCGAGGTCGGAAAGAACTGCTTTTCGGTCATGCCCATGCCGATCACGCCGAGCGCGAAGGCCAGCACCGTGGCAAACAGCGTCAGCCAGCGGTGCCGCATGCAGGCCTCGATCGTTGCACGTAATCGCCGGTAGAAAGGCGTGTCGAACACCTCGTGGTGGCCGCCCTTTTCCTTGAGCAGCCAGTTGCCGATGAACGGGGTGACCGTAACCGCCGCGACCCACGAGATCAGCAGCGCGATGGTCACCACCGCAAAGATGCTGAACGTGTACTCACCGGTCAGCGAACGGGCGGTCGCAATCGGCAGGAAACCGGCTGCCGTCACCAGGGTGCCGGTGAGCATCGGAAACGCGGTGCTGCGATAGGCGAAGGTGGCTGCCGAGAAACGGTCCAGTCCCTCGTCGATCTTGCGCGACATCATCTCGATGGCGATCATCGCGTCGTCGACCAGCAGGCCCAGCGCAATCACCAGCGCCCCGGTCGAGACCCGGTGCAGGTCGATCCCGAACCAGAGCATCGCGATGAAGGTTCCGGCCAGCACCAGCGGGATGGTCAGCCCGACCACGCTGCCGGCTCGCAGCCCCAGGCTCAGGAAGCTGACGGCCAGCACGATCGCCACCGCCTCGGCCAGCACTTTCATGAACAGGCCGACCGCATCGCGCACGATGCGGGGCTGGTCGGCCACCTTGGCGAACTCGATGCCCAAGGGCAGATCGGCCGCGAGCCGCGCCATCGTCCGTTCCAGATTCTCGCCGAGCGCGATCACGTCACCCCCCGGCGCCATCGAGACCCCGACCCCGATCGCCTGCCGGCCGGCGAAGCGCATCGTATAGAGCGGCGGATCGACGTAGCCGCGAAACACCCGCGCGACATCGCCCAGCCGGATCTGGCGGCCATCGATGTGCAGGCGCAGCGATTCGATTTCGCGCACCGTGTCGAACTGGCCGGTCACGCGCATCGGCACCGCCCGGCTCGGACCTTGCACGGTACCGGCCGGTGCAACCATGTTCTGCGCCTGCAGTTCGCTGGCGATGCGCTGCGGATCGATGCCCAGCGTGGCCAGGGTGCGCGGAGAAATCTCGATGAAGACCTGCTGGGCCTGTACCCCGAAGAGCTCGATCTTCTGGACGTCGGGCAGGCGCAGCAACTCCTGGCGCACAGCCTCCACCGTCTGACGGAGCTCCTCATGACTGAAGCCGTCGCCGGTGAACGCGTAGATCGTCCCGAAGACATCGCCGAACTCGTCGTTGAAGAATGGCCCGATGACCTCCTGCGGCAGCGTGGGCCGGATGTCGTCGACTTTCTTGCGCACCTGGTACCAGATCTGCGCAACCTCGCGGGCCGGCGCCACGTCCTGCAGTTCGAGCACGATCAGCGACTCGCCGGGCCGGGAGTAGCTGCGTGTCCACTTGAAGTACGGTGTTTCCTGCAGCTTGCGCTCGATCCGGTCGGTAACCAGCTCGTCGACCTGCTCGGTGGTCGCGCCTGGCCAGATCGTGCGGATCACCATGGCCCGGAACGTGAAATCCGGGTCCTCGCTCTGGCCGAGCCGCAGGTAGGCAATCGTGCCGGCAATCGCCACCACCAGCAGGAAGAACAGCGTCAGTTGCGGGGCGCGCAGCGCTGCCGCCGACAGGTTGAAACGGTGTGCCGCGCCTGGCCGTGCCCGGCTGCCGTCGCTCATCGGCCGGTTCCGTCGGCCAGTCTGACCTGCTGGCCTTCGACCAGCAGACTTGCTCCGGCAGTGACCACCCGATCGCCTGCGGAAACGCCGGACGCGATCCGCACGGCATCGTCGAGCAGCCCCGCGGTGCGCACCGGCACCGACCGCACGCGCAGGTCCTCGTCCACCACCCAGACCCGCGGATCGCCGTCCAGCGAGTGCAGCGCCGACATCGGCAGGATGATCGCCGCATCGGCGCTGCGGCTGGCACGCGCTGTGGCGCTCATGCCCATCGCCACCCCCTGCCGGTTGCCGGCCAGGCTGAGCCGCATCGGATAGGTGCGCGAGGCCGGATCGGCCACCGGCGAAAGCTCGCGGACCGTGGCCGGCAACTGTGCATCGCCGAGCGCGGAAATCGTCACCTGCCAGTCATCGGCCATCCTGACCGCGCTCAGCCCGGCTTCGGGCACGTAAACCAGCAATTCCAGCTCGTCGGTGCGCGCAACCCGGACGACGGTCTGACCGGCGCCGACCACCTGCCCGGCCTCGGCCTCGACAGCAGTAACGACCCCGGCCTCATCGGCCACCAGGCTCTGGAAGGCTGCCGCATTCGCCGCCTCGGCAAGCTGTGCCTCGACGCTGCGCAGCCGTGACTGGGCCGAATCGGTCTGCGCCTGCTGACGATCGACCTGAGCCTGGCTGACGTAGTTCTGACCGCGCAGGTCCTTGAGCCGCTCCAGCTCGACCCGGGCCAGATTCAGCTCGGTGCGGGCGGCCTCGCGCTGGGCGCGGGCAGCGGCGATCGCCGGCGCGACATCCTGCGGGTCCAGGCGCGCCAGCCGCTGGCCGGGCTTGACCGTGTCACCGACCGAGACATTGCGTTCGGCGATCTTGCCGCCGATCCGGAATCCGTAACGGGTTTCGATCCGCGGCCGGATCTCGCCCGGCAGCTCCAGCATGCTGACCGTCGGCGACGGCGCGACCACCACCGTGCGCACCGGCCGTGGCCGCTCCTCGTGGGCCGGCACCTCACGGTCGCAGCCGGCCAGGCTTGCACTGATCAGGGTCACGCTGATCAGGCTCGTGAACAGCAGCAGGAGTCGAGACATCGAGGCAGCACCGGACGGCAGGTGGCAGGGAGGCGGATGGCAGGAAGATTGGAGGAGGACAGTCGAGGACGGACAGCCGGTGCAGTGTGCCTGGAGTGAACGTCGGTGCAGCGTCCCGGGGAAAAGCCTGATGATCCGCTAATGACCCTGAAGTCAGTAATTATCGTGAGCAGGCGGCCCAGGCGTCAACTCCGGGCTCGTCTGCCGGCCGCCACAATGCACGGCTGGCCCATACTTCGCCAGATTCCTGGAATGATTCAGCACATGTCCGTCACCCACTACGAGAATTTCCCGGTCGCCTCCGTGCTGGTGCCGACCCGGTTGCGGCCGGCCATTGTTGCGATCTACCACTTCGCCCGACATGCCGACGACATCGCCGACGAAGGCGAGGCCCGGCCGGCCGAACGCCTGGCGGCGCTCGATGCGCTGGCCGCCGAACTGCGCAAACCCCGCCCGGGCGACCCGGTGGTCGCCAGCCTGCAACCCCACCGGCTCGCCCACGAACTGCCGGTCGAACCTTTCGAGGCGCTGCTGTCGGCCTTTCGCCAGGATGTAACGACGACCCGTTACGCCGACTTCACCGCCCTGGCCGACTACTGCCGGCGCTCGGCCGACCCGGTCGGCGAACTGGTGCTGCGCCTGTTCGGGGCCTGGAACGAAGGCAGCGCCGTCCATTCATCGGCGATCTGCAGCGCGCTGCAACTGATCAACTTCATCCAGGACACCGCGATCGACTGGCAGCGCGGCCGGCTCTACGTACCGCTCGATGAGCTCGCTGCCGCGGGCCTGGACGAGGCCGAATTCGCGCAGGCCGTCCGGCGCGGGCGCGCATCCCCGGCGCTGCAGGCCGTACTCGGGCAGCAGGCCGGGCGCGCCCGCGGCTTGCTCGAATCCGGTGTCGCGCTGATCCCCCGGGTTCCCAGGCGACTGGGATGGGAACTGCGGGCCATCATCTCTGGCGGCCTGCGGGTCCTCGACAGGCTGGCTGCAAACGGGCACGATCCGTTCGCCGCGCGCCCCGTACTGGGCTGGCGCGATGCGCCGGCACTGGTCCGGCTCTGGTGGCTGACCAAGCAATGACCCCTGATCAATACTGTCAGAACAAGGCCGCACGCAGCGGTTCGAGCTTCTATTACAGCTTCCTGTTCCTGCCGCCCGCGCGCCGCCGGGCGATCACCGCCCTGTACGCGTTCTGCCGCGAGGTCGACGATACCGTCGATGACACGCCTGATGCCGGTGTCGCACGTGCCCGGCTGGACTGGTGGCGCGGGGAGATCGAGAGCCTGTTTGCCGGCAACCCCCAGCATCCGGTAACCCACGCGCTGCAGCCCCATCTCGACAGTTGCTCGATCGGCCGCCGGCAGCTGCTCGAGATCATCGACGGCATGCAGATGGACCTCGACCAGAACCGCTACCTCGACTTCGAGGGCTTGCGGCTCTACTGCTACCGGGTCGCCGGCGTGGTCGGCGAGCTGTCGGCCAACATCTTCTCGGCTACCGAAGCGGCGACCCGCGACTTCGCCCACGAACTCGGCCTCGCCTTCCAGCTCACCAACATCATCCGCGATGTCGGCGAGGATGCCCGCAAGGGCCGGATCTACCTGCCGATCGAAGACCTGCAGCGCTTCGAAGTGCCGGTCCACGACATCCTGGCCGCTCGTCACAGCCCGGCTTTCGGCGCAATGATGAAATTCCAGGCCGACCGGGCCCGCAGCCACTACCGGGCGGCCTTCGCGACCCTGCCCGAAGCCGACCGCCGCGCCCAGCGCCCTGCCCTGATGATGGCCGCAATCTACGTGACCCTGCTCGAGGAGATCGAACGCGACGGCTTCCTGGTGCTCGACCGGCACACCTCGCTGACACCGATCCGCAAGCTCTGGCTGGCCTGGCGCACCTTCGTCAGCAGCCGACCGCCCCGGGTGTGAGCCGCACCGACGCCGGCCACGCAGGCCCCAGCCCGCCGCGCGCCGCCGTGGTGGGTGCCGGCTGGGCCGGGTTGGCAAGCGCGCTGACGCTGGCCCGGGCCGGGCTGACAGTCGAGCTGTTCGAAGCGGCCCCCAACGCTGGCGGCCGCGCCCGGACGATCTCGCTGGCGACCTCGCTCGGGCGCTTCGATGTCGACAACGGGCAGCACCTGATCGTCGGCGCCTATCGGGACAGCCTGGCGCTGATCGACTCGCTCGGCGCAACCCCCCGGCTGGAACGGGTCTCCCTGGCGCTGGAGTCGGCCGCGGGCTTGCGCCTGCGCGCCGCCCGCCTGCCCGCCCCGCTGCATCTGGCCTGGGCGCTGCTGACGGCGCGCGGCCTGGGCCCGGGCGGACGCAGCGCGGCCTTCAAGGCAATCCGGCGCCTGCAGCAGGCCGACTGGCGCGTGCTGCCCGGCGAAACCGTTGCCGGCCTGCTGGCACGCCTCGACCAGCCGGCCCGGCTCATCGAGCGGCTGTGGGCCCCGTTGTGCATCGGCGCCCTCAACACGCTGCCCGGAGAGGCCTGCGCCGCCACCTTCGTGACCGTGCTGCGCGACACCCTCGGCGGCTCACGCAGCGCCTCGGACTTCATGCTTGCCGACGCCCCGCTCGGCACTCTGCTGCCCGAGCCCGCCCTGGCCAGGCTGCAGGCCCTCGGCGCCCGGACGCACCTGCGCACGAGCGTGCGCAGGCTGGAGCGCGCTGCCGGCAAGGGCTGGCTGATCCCGGTCGAGCAGACGGCGCGCCGCTTCGACATCGTCGTGCTTGCGCTCCCCCCCTGGGCAAGTGCCCGCCTGCTGACCGACTCCGGCTTGCCTTGCGGGCGCCTGAGCGAATTCGAAGCCGAGCCGATCGCCACCGGCTGGGCGCTGTGGCCGGCCGACCGCAGCCCGGCGCTGCCCCGCTGGCAACTGCTCGACGAGGACCCGGTCCGGCATCATCATGGCCAGTGGCTGTTCGATCGCGGGTTCATCGACAATGGGCAGGCCCGGGCCCGGCTGGCCGGCATCGTCATCAGCCTGGCGAGCCGCCTGGGCGGGCTGACCAGCGACGTGGTCGCCGCCGGTCTGGCCGACCAGCTCGCGGCCGGACCCGGCTGCCCGCCTCCGGCTGAAATCCGGGTCGTGACCGAACGCCGCGCCACCTTCCGCTGCACGCCGCAACGGCCTCGGCTGCGTGGCGACCATCTGCTCGAGACCCACCCGGATCTGTGGCTGGCCGGCGACTGGCTCTGGCCCGACTACCCGGCCACGCTGGAAGCGGCTGTGCGCAGCGCAGCGGCCACGGCCGACGCGATCCTGCAGCGCTACGCCAGTTGCAGCAGCAGGCGCGAATAGCCTCCGGCCGGATAGGCGGCCCGCTGCGCCGGCGCGCCCGGAACCGGTTCGAGCGAGCGGGTGCCGGTCAGCAGCGCCTCGCAGATCAGATCCAGTTCCAGGCGCGCCAGCGGCGCCCCCGGACAGACATGCAGGCCGGCGCCGTACAACAGGTTCAGCGAAGGGTCGCGATCGAGGCGGATCTCGTCGGGGTCGCCGAACACCGCCTCGTCGCGGTTGGCCGACGCCCACAGCACCGTGATGCGCTCACCCGCGGCGATCTGCCGCCCGCCGACTACGGCATCCCGACGGGCGACCCGACGGTTGGCGATCAGCGGTGCATCGAGGCGCAGGATTTCGTCGATCGCCGCCGGCAGCTGTCCCGGCGTCTGGCGCAGCATCGTCTGCAGCGCCGGCCGGCTGGCCAGGTGGTGAGCCAGGATGGCCACACAGGCCACGATCGTGCCCAGCTCGCCGACCGTCCAGTTGCGCACGATACTGACGATGTCCTCGTCAGGCAGCAGCTCGCCATCGATGCGCAGCGCCATCAGCCGGTCGGTGACGTCGCCGGCTTCCCCGGCACGGCCGGCCGCACGGCGCTGGGCGAGAATCGCCCGGATGTAGCCGTCGAACTCCATCGCCACCTCGGCGCTGGCCTCCCGGTCTTCCGAGCGGACCGCGTGCTGGCTGCGCAGCACCCACTGGCGCAGCGGCTCGTGCAGCTGAACCGGCCAGCCCATGAAGGCAGTCTGCACCTGCAATGCGTACTCCGAAGCCAGCCGCACCACCATCTCGACGGGTTCGCCGCGAGGCAGGGCCGCCACACATTGCTGCGCGATCCGCCGGCAGGCCGGTTCGAAGTCGCGGATCACTTCCGCACTGAAGAAGGGTTCGATCAGGACCCGGTAGACGTCATGTTCGGGCGGATCCATGCCGTTGGGCACCGACCGGTACTGTGAGACTGCATTGCTGTACGTATCCGGATCGCCGAGCACCTCGAGCACATCGGCGTGGCGCAGCAATGACCAGTGCAGCGCCTCGCTGCGCGCGACCGGACAGCGTCGTCGCATCTGGTCGTAGCTGGCAATCTGGTTGGCCTGCGCCGCATCGGAGAGCGGCACCCAGTCGAAGGGATCGGAAGTCGTCATGACGGACACGGACATGGAAGAGACACGGAAACGATCACTGTTACCGCCTTCCGTCACCTGCGGTCTTGTCCGCACGCAAAAAACGACGCTGCTGGACTAGACTAGATCGCTTGCCGGGCCTGCTGGCCGGATCCCGGTCGACCCCTGCGCGCAAACTCGTTGATCCCTTCCATTCTCGCCATCGTCTTTCCCTTCATCGGCGGCATCGGCCTGTTCCTGATCGGCATGATGCTGCTCTCCGACGGCCTGCTGGCCTTTGGCGGCGACACCGTCAAGCAGGGACTGGCCCGCTTCACCGGCACCCCGGTCAAGGCCTTTGCATCGGGCACGCTGGCCACGATGGTGCTGCAGTCGTCGACAGCCACCACCTTCACGATGATCGGTTTCGTCAGCTCGGGGCTGATCGGCTTCTCGCAGGCGATCGGCGTGCTGATCGGCGCCAGCCTGGGCAACACCGCCACCGGCTGGCTGGTTGCCGGGCTTGGACTGAAGATCAATCTCGGCTTCTATACGCTGCCGCTGATCGGCATCGGCGCCCTGCTCAAGTTGCTCGGGCACGGCCGCCTCCAGGCGCTGGGCATGGCCATGGCCGGTTTCGGGTTGATGTTCGTCGGCCTGAACACCTTGCAAAACGGCATGCAGGAAGTGGCCGGCGTCGTCGATCTGGCCGCCGTGCCGGTCGGCGGAATCGGCGCCCGGCTGCTGGCCATGCTGGCCGGACTCGCCATCACCGTCCTGCTGCACTCGTCGACCGCTGCCATCGCCACCTTCCTGGCCGCGCTGCACACCGACACGATCAGCTTCGACCAGGCGGCTGCGCTGGTGGTCGGCGCCGCGATCGGCACGACGCTTACCGGTTCGCTGTCGGCCATCGGCGGCACGATCTACGCCAAGCGCACCGCGCTGGCCTACATCCTGTTCAACGCCGTCGTCGGCCTGATCGCGATCGCCCTGCTGCCGATGTTCCTGCACACCATCGAATGGCTGGAAGACCATGCCGGCCTGAGCGTCGGCGCAATGAGCCTGGCCGCCTTCCACACCCTGTTCATCAGCGTCGGCGTGCTGCTGTTCCTGCCCTTCGTCGAGCCCTTCGCGAAACTCGTCCAGCGGATCCTGCCGGCCCGCGGCGCGGTCCTGACCCAGCGCCTCGACGCCTCGCTGCTGTCGATCCCGTCGGTGGCCCTGGAAGCCTCGGAGCGCGCACTCGAATCGATCAGTGGCCGCATGCTGGTCCTCTACGGCACCATGCTGTCCGGCAGCGGGCGCGCCTCGCTCGGCCCGCGCCTGGCCCAGACGGCCCAGACCCTGGACGAGATCTATGATTTCATCAGCCGGATCCAGCTTGCACCCGACGACCAGGCGGGGGCCGACCAGCGGGTCGCCCAGCTGCATGCGATCGACCACCTGCTGAGGTTCAGACTGCGGATGCATGACCTGCTCGAGGCCGGGGTCGACTTGTCCGATCCGGTCTATGACTGGGCGATCGACGGTTCGAAGCAGATCATCGCGCTCGCCCGCCAGGGCCTGGCCCAGAAGGATCTCGGCGCCTTCACGGCGGAACTCGAGGCCGAAGCCGAAAAACTGACCGAACGGGCGCACCACCATCGCCACAACGCGCTGGCTCATGCCCTGCCCGGCATCGCGACGACTGCCCAGGTACTGACGCGCACCGATACCTTCCGCTGGCTCGAACGCATCGGCCACCACATCGTGCGCACCTGCGCCTATCTGGCGCAGGGTCGGCCCGCCGACCCGGCCACCGATGCCGCGGCACGACCCGATCCGAAAACCACTCCAGTGGCCAACGAAGGCCCGGTCGAACAGGCAACCGCCGGGCAGCTTTAGTCCCAGGCGCGCTCGAGCGCTTCCTCGACCCGCTCCAGCGCCACGATCTCCAGGCCCTCGATCGCTTTCCGAGGCGCGTTCGCCTTCGGGATCAGCGCCCGCGAGAAGCCCAGCTTGACCGCCTCGCGCAGGCGTTCCTGGCCACGCGGCGCCGGCCGGATCTCGCCGGCCAGACCCACCTCGCCAAACACCGCCAACCCGCGCGGCAGCGCACGGTCGCGGAACGAGGATACGACCGCCAGCAGGACGGCCAGGTCGGCTGCCGGTTCGCCGATCCGCACGCCACCGACCGCATTGATGAAGACGTCCTGGTCATGGCAGGCAAGACCGGCATGACGATGCAGCACGGCCAGCAGCATCGCCAGCCGGCTCGGTTCGAGGCCCACCGCCAGACGGCGCGGATTGGCCATCTGCGAACTGTCGACCAGCGCCTGGACCTCGACCAGCAGCGGACGTGTTCCCTCCTGGGTGATCAGCACGCAGGCACCCGGAACCTGGCGCTCGTGCTGTGACAGGAACAGGGCCGACGGATTCGATACCCCACGCAGACCGCGATCGGTCATCGCGAAGACGCCCAGTTCGTTGACCGCACCGAACCGGTTCTTGAACGCCCGCACCAGCCGGTGCGACGAATGGGTGTCGCCCTCGAAGTACAGCACGGTGTCGACGATGTGCTCCAGCACACGCGGGCCAGCCAGGGTGCCTTCCTTGGTCACATGGCCGACCATCACGATTGCCACGCCAAGCTGCTTGGACAACCGGGTGAGCTGGGCCGCGCATTCGCGGACCTGCGCCACCGAGCCGGGCGCCGACTGAAGCTGCGACGAATAGAGGGTCTGGATCGAGTCGATGACGGCGATGGCCGGACGCTGCGTCTCGATCGTCGCGGTGATCCGCTCCAGCTCGATTTCGGCCAGCAGGGGCAGGCGCGCACGATCCACCCCCAGGCGGCGCGCCCGCAGCGCGATCTGTGAAGCCGATTCCTCGCCGGTGACATACAGCACCTCGCGCATCCGCGACAGGTGGGCCAGCGCCTGCAGCAGCAGCGTCGACTTGCCGATGCCCGGGTCGCCACCGATCAGGACCATCGACCCTTCGACCAGCCCGCCGCCAAGGACACGGTCGAACTCCTCGCTGCCGGTCGGCAAACGCTGCACGTCCTCCTCGGGCACTGCATCGAGGGTCACGACCGCCTGGGTCGGTGCCAGCGACTGGTAGCGATGCCCCCCCCGGCCGGCAGCCGGTTCCACGGCCGTCTCGATCAGCGTGTTCCAGGCGTTGCAATGGGGGCACTGTCCCTGCCACTTGGGGGTCTCGCCGCCGCACTCGCTGCAGACATGACGGGTCCGGGCACGCGCCACGGCTCAGTCCCGGCCTTCGTCGACGACGACCGGCACCCGTGGCGCCAGCGCGCACATCAGCTCGTAGCCGATCGTGCCGGCAGCAGCCGCCACATCATCGATCGCCACTCGGGGGCCGCCCCACAGTTCGACCGCATCGCCGACCTGCGCCCCAGGTACCGGATCGAGATCCACGGACAGCATGTCCATCGATACACGCCCCACTGTCCGGGTCAGCCGGCCGGCCACCGCGATCGGCGTGCCGGTGGGCGCATGGCGCGGGTAGCCATCGGCATAGCCGCAGGCCACCACGCCGACCCGCATCGGCCGATCGGCGACGAAAGTCGAGCCGTAGCCGATGGCGTCGCCGCGGCCGAGTGCGCGCACCGCGATGAGCCGGGACTCGAGCCGCATCGCCGGTCGCAGGCCACAGTCGGCAGCGCTGCGATCGGCATACGGCGATCCGCCGTAAAGCATGACGCCAGGCCGGACCCAGTCGCGATGGGCCGGCGGCACACCGAGCACGGCCGCCGAGTTCGCCAGCGAGCGCTCGCCCGGGAGATCGGCAACGGCCGCGTCGAAAGCAGCGATCGCCGCGTCGGTGCCGCCAGCCAGATCGGCATTGGCGAAATGACTCGCAAAGCCGCGGCAGGCCACGCCCGGCAAGTTGCTCAGCCGGGCATGGGCGCTGCGCAGCCCGGCCGCGTCGAAACCCAGGCGCCGCATGCCGCTGTCGAATTTCAGGTAGACCGGAACGACCGGATCGCCACCCACCCCGGCCAGCCAGTCGAGCTGACCGGGTTCGTGCACAATCAGCGACAGGCGCTCGCGCCGCGCCTGGGCCACGTCGGCAGCCTCGAAAGCGCCTTCGAGCATCAGGACCGGTTTGCGCCAGCCCAGGCTGCGCAGGGCGGCCGCCTTGTCGAACTCGACCAGGGCCAGGCCGTCGGCATCCTCGAAGGCCGCCAGGGCCGCTGCCAGCCCGTGGCCGTAGGCGTTGGCCTTGATCACGGCCCAGACCTGCGCACCCGGTGCGCGGGCACGCGCCCGTGCAAGGTTGTGCCGCATCGCAGCGACCGAGATTGTGGCAAGAATCGGACGGCTCATAGCCAGCATGGTATAACGCTGCCGCACCTTCCACGGCGGCTACCGCGCCCGGGTCGTCATTACGGCAAGGAGACAAGAGCAATGACATCCTGATGAAGCGCGGGTTCTACACGATCATGGCAGCGCAGTTCTTTTCTTCGCTCGCCGACAATGCGCTGCTGATCGCTGCGATCGCGATGCTGATCGAGATGGCCGCGCCCGGCTGGCTGACCCCGCTGCTCAAACTCTTCTTCACGGTTTCGTACGTGGCGCTGGCACCCTTCGTCGGCGCCTTTGCCGACTCCCTGCCGAAAGGCCGGGTCATGCTGATCAGCAACACGGTGAAGCTGGCCGGCTGCGCGCTGATGTTCTGCTCCGTTCATCCACTGCTGGCCTACGCGGTCGTCGGCCTGGGCGCTGCCGCCTATTCTCCGGCCAAGTACGGCATCCTGACCGAACTGCTGCCGCCCGAGAAGCTGGTCACCGCCAACGGCTGGATCGAAGGCACGACGGTGGGCTCGATCGTACTCGGCACCGTGCTCGGCGGTGCGCTGATCAGTCCCGCGGTCTACGGGCTGCTGGCCTCGTTCGAGTTCCCGCTGATCGGCCGCAGCCTGGGCACCCCCGCCGAGATGGCGCTGGTCGTCATCATGCTGTGCTACCTGCTGGCAGCCTGGTTCAATCTGCGGATTCCCGATACCGGCGCACGCTACCCGGCCCAGCAGCGCAATCCGCTGAAACTGATCGCCGGCTTCAGCCGTTGCTGCTGCGTCCTGTGGAAGGACAAGCTCGGCCAGATCTCACTGGCCGTCACCACATTGTTCTGGGGGGCCGGAGCCACCCTGCAGTTCATCGTGCTCGACTGGGCCCGCGTCCAGTTCGGCATGACCCTCGACAAGGCCGCCCTGTTGCAGGGTGTCGTGGCCCTGGGTATCGCCGTCGGAGCGATCTGGGCAGCCCGGGCAATCCGCCTGCGCGCCTCGCTGCGGGTGCTTCCGGTCGGTGTCGCCATGGGCCTGCTGGTGCCGATGATGACGCTGGTCACCACCCAGTGGGCCGCCTGGCCGCTGATGATCCTGGTCGGCGGGCTGGCCGGCTTCTTCGTCGTGCCGATGAACGCGCTGCTCCAGCATCGCGGCCACGTCCTGCTCAGTGCCGGTCACTCGATCGCGGTGCAGAACTTCAACGAGAACCTGAGCATCTTGCTGATGCTCGGCCTGTACGCCGGATTGCTGAAGTTCGGCTTCGGCGTGAACGTCGTGATCGTGCTGTTCGGCTTCTTCGTCGCCGCGATGATGGTGGCCGTGATCGCCCTGCACCGGGCGAACCAGCAGCGCTTCGACTCGGAAGCCCTGATCGGCGAACAAAGGGAGCCCGCTGTCCACTGACGGGGCAAGCACCCGGTGTGCACCGAAAACCTCGCCCCGCGTCCTGGCAGACAGTGGCCGGCGAGCGAACGCAAAGCGGTATCGGCCCGGGCGGGCTCGGCAGCATGAGCGGTGCCGTGAATTCGCATCTGTACAGCATTGGGTCTAACCCGAACGTTCGATCGACGCGGCCCCAGGCGCGGCGTACAACGCTTCACAAGCGTCCCGATCCGGCGCGACACCCCCAGCGCACCGCGCCGCCTTCCTCCGCCCTTCGCCCGTCGCTCACCATGCCCCCCGCCCTGCTCGACCCCAGGAACGACTTCGTCTTCAAGCGCCTGTTCACCCAGCGCCCCGAACTGCTCGCCGACCTCATCAACGCCGTGCGCAGCGAACACCCACCCGTCCAGGTCGTCGAAATCCTCAACCCCCGCATCGACCCCGCCGAGCTCTCCGGCAAGTTCATCGTCCTCGACGTCCTCGCGCGCGACGCCCTCGGCACC
>JBAYOD010000005.1:0-37298 GCA_041678445.1 Burkholderiaceae bacterium
CTGGCGCCTCTTGCACAAACGCCCACACTTATCGGCTGTTGATTGTTAAAGATCAGCTCAAATCCATCCCGCCGTCGCACCGCATTTGCAGCTCTTCGCGATCAGCACAGAAGCGAGAGTATGGACAAACTCCCACAGGCTGTCAAGACGACCAGGGAGGGGAGTTCCAGTTTCGGGGGCATCGCTTCTTTCCACGGAAGCTGCACCCTTTCCAGAGAATGGAAACCCGCCCTTCTCGGGAAGCCCTTCTCAGAGCAATAGCAGCGGCCAGCCCGCCCGTCGCCACAGCGCCTCGAGCTGCGCCCGCTGCACCGCGTCGACCGGCCTGGGCAACAGCAGCAGACCGGCATCGGCCCCGCCGGGCGCCGAGCGGACACGCTGCAGATCCTGCAGGCTGGCCTCGCGCCACAGATCCTGCCAGCCACGCTCACGCAGCCCCTGGCGCAAGGCCTCGGCCGCCGCCGGCTCAGCGGGCATCAGCACCCGGCCCCTGCCCTGCAGCAGCTGCCGGCCGCGCTCGAGCGCGCGCCAGCCATCGGGCCCGGCACCCGGCACCGCCCAGATCTCGCGCGGCAGGCCGCTCCGGATCCCGGCCGTCCGGCCGGAAGCCCCCGGCGGCCGGCGCTGACCGAGCGCCAGCGCCGTAGCAACGGCCAGGCCCGGCACCACGACCCAGTCCGCGGCACCGGCCCGATCGAGTGCCTGCTGGACGATCCGGCCGCGCGCGGTCTCGAACTGCCAGCGCACCCCGCTGGCGAGCGCCGCCTGATCGAGCTGGCGGCGCACCGCGCGCGCCTGGGCCCTCAGCACATGCTCGAGCTCGTCGGCCGACAGGCCGCCGGAACGCGCACCGAACAGCCGCATCTCGAAGGTCTGCGGAAAGGCTGCCACCCGGAACAGGTCGATGTTCTCGACGAACAGCGCGCTGAGCTCGGCCCGGAGCAGGCGCGCCAGCGCCAGTGCCGCGCCCAGTGGTATCTCACTGCGCTCCAGCGCGTCGACGGCCAGCCAGATCCGCGGCTGCGCCGCGCCCTCACCCGGACGGCCGGCACCGTCCCGGCCGGATGCCTGCCCCGACTGCGCTGCCGCGCTCATGGCCGTCGCGCCGTCCCGATGTGGCGCCATCCGATAGGCTGCCATTGCGTCCCCCGCGCGCTTCATGCCCGCCCGCCGCTGCGACCGCGAAGGCGCTGCCGGCCGAACTCGCGGGTCAGCTCGACGAACTGGGCCAGCCGGGCGCGCACCTTGGTGTCGATGTCGGTCTCGCCGGTCAGCAGCGCAATGGCCTGATCGAAGGTCGCCACGGCATGGATCGCGAAACGCCCGGCGGCCACGGCGTCGACGACTTCGCGTCTGAGCATCAAGTGGCGCAGATTGGCATGCGGAATCAGCACGCCTTGCCGGCCGTCGAGGCCACGGGCCGCGCACAGGTCGAAGAAACCCTCGATCTTCTCGTTGGCCCCGCCAATCGCCTGGACCTCTCCGCGCTGGTCGATCGAGCCGGTGACCGCCCAGCTCTGCCGGATCGGCACGCCGGCCAGCGACGACACCAGCGCACAGGCTTCGGCGAGCGAGGCACTGTCGCCGTCGACCGGTCCGTAGGTCTGCTCGAAGGCCAGGCTCGCATTCAGCGCGAAGGGCTGACGGGCGGCATAGCGGGCGGCCAGGAAGGCGCTCAGGATCATGACCCCCTTGGAGTGGATCGCCCCGGCCATCTGCGCCTCGCGCTGGATGTCGATGACGTGGCCATCGCCGATCCGGGTGGTCGCAGTGATCCGCGTGGGTTGCCCGAAGACCAGGTTGCCGACCGAATAGACTGCCAGGCCGTTGATCTGCCCGGCTTCGGCCCCGGCAGTGTCGATCATGATCGTGCCGTTGAGGATCGCCTCCTGCATCCGCCGGCGGATGCGGTCGCTGCGCTCGACCCTGGCATCGAGCGCGCGCTGGATCTGCTCGGCGCCGATCAGCGAGCGTTCGTCCTTGCGCGCCCAGTAATCGGCTTCGATCAGCAGGTCTTCGAGCGCCGATCGATGCAGGCTCAGCTTGCCGGCGTCGTCGGCCAGGCGGGCGCTGAACTCGACGACCCGCGCCACCGCCTCGCGATCGAGGGCCAGCGAACTGACCTTGCGGGCGATCGTCGCGATCAGCCGAGCATAGACCGGCAGCGAGGACGACGAGGCGATCGCATCGTCCTCGAAATCGGCCGCCACCTTGAACAGCTCGACGAAATCAGGATCGTAGGCCTGCAACAGCATCTGCAGCGTC
The DNA here is from genome assembly GCA_041678445.1 of Burkholderiaceae bacterium. Classification (GTDB taxonomy): domain Bacteria; phylum Pseudomonadota; class Gammaproteobacteria; order Burkholderiales; family Burkholderiaceae_E; genus Zeimonas. The sequence goes on from JBAYOD010000005.1 coordinate 2,266, forward strand.
CGGTCACCGAACAGCACCACCTTGATGTCGAGCGGAATCGGTTGCGGCTCCAGCGAGACCGTGCTGACCGCCCCATAGAACTGGCCGGGCGACTCGATGCGGATCTCGCCAGTGTGCAGGGCTCGCTTGAGGGCTTCCCAGGCAAGCCCCTGCATCAGCACCTTGCGAAGGTCGAGCAGCAGATAACCGCCGTTGGCGCGGTGCAGCGCGCCGGGCTTGATCAGCCCGAAGTCCGTCAGCAAGGCGCCAAAGCGCGCCAGGTGCTCGATCCGGCCGACCAGATTGGTATAGGTCGGATTCTCTTCCGAGACGACTGGCGCCCCCTGCCGGTCATCGTCGCCGACCAGCAGGTTGACTTCGTAGCGGCGCAGCGGCGGCAGGGCCTCGGCCTGCGGCGCACCGGGCTGCTGGGGCGTCGCCTCACCCTGCGCGCGGAAGCTGTCGGCATTCTCGATCACGTCTTCCTTCAGGGCTTCGAGCCAGGTGACCACCTCGGGCAGGGCCACGTAGCGGCGTACCAGGTCATCAACCATGCCGCCGACCGCGAAGGTCGTGACCTCCCGGTTCAACTGCTTCATCTCGTCGCGATACGCGCGCCGCCACTGCACGATCTGGCGCAGCAGCCGCTGCAGCTTCTCCTGCAGTTCCTGGACCGCCTGCGCCACGCGGTCTTTCTCGGCCTGCGGCAGCGCCTCGAACTCCTCGTGCGGCATCACCTCGCCGTTCTTGTCGGGCGCGAACGAAAAGCCGTTCGGCGTGCGCAGCAACAGGATGCCGTGCTTGCGGGCCTCTTCGACCAGTTCGTTGAAACCCTGTTCCTGGCGGCTGCCGAACTGCGCATCGATCTGTTCGACCCGGGAACGATAGTCGTCGCTTTCGAAAACCGCCGGAATCGCACCGAGCAGCTCCTCGACCAGTTGCCCGATGTCGCGACGGAACCCCGCCCCCTGACCGCTGGGCAAGCGCAAGGCGTGCGGGCGATGCGCTTCGCTGAAGTTGTTGACGTAGCACCAGTCGTCGGGCCGAGGCCGGCCTCTGGCGATCGCCGCGAGCCGGTTGCGGGTGGCCTCGAACTTGCTGGTAGCGGGGTCGCCGAGCACGACCAGGTTGAAGCCACTGTGGCGAATCCCGACCGCCAGGTCGATCGCCTCGATCGCCCGCTCCTGGCCGAAGGCTTCGGTCAGCGGCTCGAGCGAATCGGTCGTCTCGAACGCGAACTGACTGGCATCGCAGTACTGGCAGAGTGCGCCAGCCGTCACCTGGGTCATCGATCACTCTCCGTAACGCCGACTTCCTCGCGCAGTGCCACGAGGTCGGCCTGGTCGAGGGTTTCGCGCTCCAGCAACAGGGCCGCGCCCCGCTCGAGCCGGTCGCGCTCGCGCTCCAGCAGTGCCAGCGTCTGGGCGTAGACCCGGGCAACCAGTTGACGCACGGCCTCGTCGATGCGCTGTGCGCTCTGCTCGGAATGCCGGCGCACTTCGGCCACCGGTTCGGGGGTGCCCAGGAAAGCCGAGCGCGGATTCTCGTAGACCAGGTTGCCCAGCGTGTCATCCATTCCGTACTGCATGATCATGCTGCGGGCGATGTCGGTCACCTTGGCCAGATCGTCGGCAGCGCCGGTGGAAATGTCGTCGAGCACCAGTTCCTCGGCTGCCCGCCCGCCGAGCAGCACCATCATCTTGCGCTCGAGTTCGCCGCGCGTCATCAGGAAACGGTCTTCGATCGGCCGCTGGATCGTGTAGCCGAGCGCGCCCACGCCCCGCGGGATGATCGAGACCTTGTGGACGACGTCGGACCCCGGCAGCGCCATCGCCACCAGCGCATGGCCCATTTCATGGAAGGCGACGATCCTGCGTTCGAGCGGATTGAGCAGCCGGTTGCGTTTCTCGAGCCCGGCGACGATGCGCTCGATCGCACCGGTGAAATCGGCCAGCGTGACGGCATCCCGGCCATTGCGCGTGGCCAGCAGCGCCGCCTCGTTGACCAGGTTGGCGATGTCCGCGCCGGTGAAGCCGGGCGTCAGCGCCGCAACCTGCTCACGGTCGACGTCATCGGCCAGCTTGACCTTGCGCAGATGCACGCCCAGGATCTGGACCCGCCCGACCCGGTCGGGCCGGTCGACCAGCACCTGGCGGTCGAAGCGCCCGGCGCGCAGCAGCGCCGGATCGAGGATCTCGGGGCGGTTGGTGGCCGCCAGCAGCACGACCCCCGACTTGGGATCGAAGCCATCGAGTTCGGCCAGCAACTGGTTCAGCGTCTGCTCCTTCTCGTCATGGCCGCCGCCGAAGCCGAAAGCACCCCGGGCGCGACCCAGCGCGTCGATTTCGTCGATGAAGATGATGGCCGGCGCCTTCTGGCGGGCCTGCTCGAACAGGTCGCGCACACGCGCCGCTCCGACCCCGACGAACATCTCGACGAACTCCGAGCCGTTGATCGAGAAGAATGGTACGCCGGCCTCCCCGGCCACCGCGCGCGCCAGCAGCGTCTTGCCGGTGCCCGGCGGCCCCACCAGCAGGATGCCCTTCGGAATCCGGGCGCCGAGCCGTCCGTACTGATCCGGATCCTTCAGGAAACCGACCACCTCCCGCAGTTCCTCCTTGGCCTCGTCGACTCCGGCGACATCGTCGAAGCTCACGCCCACCCCGGTTTCGACGTAGACCTTGGCACGGCTCTTGCCGATCGACATCAGGCCGCCCCCGCCCCCCAGTCCGCCGAAACTGCGCTGGGCGAGCTTGCGCAGCACGAACATCCAGATGCCGAAGAAGACCAGGATCGGCAGGACCCAGCCGAGCAGGTCGCGCAGCCAGGTGCTCTGCACCACGCCGCGAAAGCTCGCCCCGTGGCTGGCCAGTTCACCGGCCAGCGCGGGATCGACCCGCACGGTGACGAAACGGCTGCGCCCATCGGCCAGCGGACGCTTGAGGACGCCCTGGATCCGGTCCTCGGAGACGTCCATCTCGGCCACGTTGCCGGCCTCGAGCTGCTGCATGAATTCACTGTAGGGCAAGGGCTCGACCGTGCGCCATCCCTGCCAGACGTCGTGCGCCAGCATCGTCAGCAGCAGGATCGCCGCGATGTGCCAGATGTTCCAGGTGGGAGTTTGGGTACGGTCCATATCCTCTCTCATCGAAAGGGGATTCTAGCCAGCTCGCCATCCGCTACCCGCCCGGAGCGGCCATTCCCGACCCCGTTCCAGGGATTGAACCCCGGCGCTCCGTGGCGCCGGGGCCGCTGGCGGCAGTTCCGGGCGGGACCCGGCTAGAATGTCCGCCGAACGCATTGCGCCGAACCCATCCAGTGACCGCCGCCGGCTCGTGCCCGCCGCGCATCGAAGAGGAAAACATCCAGATGAAGCTCGAGAACGTACTGACCGCGCTACCCGAACAGGAAGTCACGATCGATGTACTTCTCGAAAAATACGCCAAGGGCGATGAACGGACCGTCCACGACATCCGCCTGCGGGTGGCCCGTGCACTGGCCGCGCTCGAAGCACCGGCTCAGCGCGAGCACTGGCAGGCCGAGTTCCTCTGGGCCATGGAGAACGGTTTCATCCCGGCCGGCCGGATCAACTCGGCCGCCGGCACCGACATCCAGGCCACGCTGATCAACTGTTTCGTCCAGCCGATCGGCGACGCGGTCTGGGGCCACGAAGACGACGGCACCCCCGGCATCTACGCGGCGCTCCAGGAAGCCGCCGAAACCATGCGCCGCGGCGGCGGCGTCGGCTACGATTTCTCGTCGATCCGGCCCAAGGGTGCGCTGGTGCGCGGAACCCGCTCGCGCGCCTCGGGTCCGGTTTCGTACATGCGGGTGTTCGACAAATCCTGCGAGACGCTGGAATCGGCCGGTTCGCGACGTGGCGCCCAGATGGGCGTGCTGCGCGTCGACCACCCCGACGTCGAGGAATTCATCAACGCCAAGCGTGACGGCTCGCTGTCGAACTTCAACATGTCGGTGGCCGTCACCGACGAGTTCATGCAGGCGGTGAACGACGACGCGCCGTTCGAGCTGGTCCATGCGGTGCAGCCCTTCGATGCCGGCGAAACGCCGACGGCGCGGGCTGACGGCAAGCATGTCTACCGGACCATCCAGGCCCGCGAGCTGTGGGACGCGATGATGCGCTCCACCTACAATCATGCCGAACCCGGCGTGATCTTCATCGACCGGGTCAATCGCGACAACAACCTCTCCTACTGCGAGCGGATCGAAGCCAGCAATCCCTGCGGCGAGCAGTTCCTGCCACCCTACGGCTGCTGCGACCTGGGCAGCCTGAATCTGGTGCGCTTCATATCCGACCCGTTCGGCGAAGCGCCCCGCTTCGATTTCGAGCGCTTCGACCGGGTGATCTCGATCGCGGTACGCGCCCTCGACAACGTGCTCGATCTGACCCTGTGGCCGCTGCCGGCGCAGGACCACGAAGCCAAGGCCAAGCGGCGCATCGGGCTCGGCTTCACCGGCCTGGGCAACGCGCTGACGATGATGAAGCTGCGTTACGACACGCAAGCGGGTCGTGATTTCGCCGCCCAGCTGACCGCCCGGATGCGTGACACGGCCTACGAGACCTCGGTTGCGCTGGCCGGCGAGCGCGGCGCCTTCCCGCTGTTCGACGCCGATCAGTACCTGGCCGAGCCACACGCCGCCTCGCGCCTGCCCGAGGCCCTGAAGCAGCGCATCCGCGAGGAAGGCATCCGCAACTCGCACCTGATGTCGATTGCGCCGACCGGAACCATTTCGATCGCCTTCGGCGGCAACTCCTCGGGCGGCATCGAGCCCGCCTTTTCGTGGACCTACACCCGACGCAAGCGGATGCCCGACGGCAGCCGCCAGGAATACGAGGTCGAGGATTTCGCTTACCGGCTGTTCCGCCACATGGGCGGCAACGTCGGTGCGCTGCCGGACTACTTCGTGTCGGCCATGCAGATCTCGGCGCTCGACCACATGCGGATGAGCGCGTCCGTCCAGCCCTATGTCGACTCGGCGATCAGCAAGACGGTCAACGTCGCCGAGGATTATCCGTACGACGAGTTCAAGACCCTGTATCTGGAAGCCTGGAAGGCCGGTCTGAAAGGGATCACGACCTACCGGCCGAACTCGGTGATCGGCTCGGTGCTCAGCGTCGGCAGCACACAGTCGGCCCAGCAGCCGCAAGACCTCAGCGAAGAGCCCGACCGCCGCTTGCGGCTCGACAAGCTGCCGCACCCGGCCCTGTCGTCGCTGCGCTGGCCGAGCCGGCCCCGCCTGGCCGCCGGCAACATGGCCTGGTCCTACATGTTCGAGCCGCTCGACGACCGGGTGTCGTTCTGTATCTTCATCGGCCAGACCGAGGAAACGGTCGAACGGCTCGACGGCAGCAAGGCGGTACGCAGCCTGCCCTTCGAAACCTGGGTCAACGGCAACGAACAGCCACGCGGGCTCGGTGCCATCGCCAAGGCCCTGTCGATGGACATGCGCTCGAACGATCGCGCCTGGCTCAAGCTCAAGCTCGATGCACTGGCCAGGACTCGCGACGAGCAGCCGCTGCAACTGCCCTTCCCGCCCGAGGGCGAGATCCGCTGGTCGCCGGGGGTGGTCGCCGCCTTCGCCGAGATTGTCCGCCATCGCTGCGAGGAACTCGGCACCTTCGACTCGCTGGACACCCAGCCCACGCCGATGCTCGACGCCCTGATGTTCAGCAAGGAGCCGAAGTCGGGCCCGCTCGGCACGCTGTCCTGGACAGCCGACATCAGCAACGCCGCCACCGGCGACGACTTCGTCCTCGGTGTCAAGGAACTCCAGTTGCCGGACGGGTCGCGTCGCCCGTACTCGATCTGGCTGTCCGGCGACTATCCGAAAGTGCTCGACGGCCTGTGCAAGCTGCTGTCGCTGGACATGCACGTGGTCGACGTCAACTGGATCGGCCTGAAGCTGCGCAAGCTGCTCAGCTTCGGCGAGCTGAACGGTTCGTTCTGGGCGCAGATCCCGGGCGAGTCGCGCCAGCAGGTGTATCCGAGCACGGTCGCCTATGTCGCCCAGTTGATCCTGCACCGCTACAAGGTGCTCGGACTGCTGGACAGCGACGGCCGGGCCATCGGCGGAGCCGGCGCCCTGGCGCTGCCCGAGGATGGCACGCCCAGCGTCGTGCCCACTGCCACGCCATTGATCGCCGGCCAGGCCTGCCCGTCCTGTGGTGCCCACGCCTATATCCGCAAGGACGGCTGCATGTTCTGCACCGCCTGCGGACATCAGGGCGAGTGCGGCTGAGGCCGTCGACCCACCCGACGGCCCTGCGGGGCTGCCCGCTGACCGCTGCCGAACGACCTAGGCCGAAAGGCTGACGCGAGCCAGCCGGGATTTTCCTAGACTGCCGGGGAGACGGTCACCGGCAGCGGGGAAGCGATGGGCGATGCGGCAGACGCTGCACTGGCAGGCAGACACCGGACATACCAGGCCTGCCGAGGCGCTGCCGCGGCCCTCGCCGTCACCCTGTGGATGACCGTCCTGGCCGCAGGCACTGCGCCCGCCTGGTTGCTCCTGGGCTGGGCCGGCGTTTCCGTCCTGGTGATCTCGGCCGGCCTGCTGACACGCTCGTCGAGGTCGGGCCTGCCCCTTGGCCGCTCCGCTTCCGGGTGGCGGTTCCAGTCCCTCGAAGCCGCGCTGGCAGGCCTTGTGGCGGGCGCTGCCGCCACCCTGTTCCTGGCCGGGCTGCCCTGGCCTGAGCGCATCGCCCTGAGCCTGGCGGCCTGCGCAGGCCTGGTGGGTGCGCTCGCCTTCCGCGAACTGCCGGGTCCGGCCTTCCGGGAATCGGCCTACCGGCTCCAGCTCGCAGGCTGCGCCGGCCAGTTCGCCCTGGCGTGGTGGCAGCTCGACGAGCCCGGCACCGTCCTCGCCGCCTGGAGCATCGCCGGCTTCGCCGTCATGGCCGCCGCCTGTTCAGCCAGGCACGACGATCTGAGCCGGCGGGCCAGGGCTGCCGCTGGCGAGAATCGCCGCCTCGTCGAGGCGCTGGCCGGCGCAGGCGAACGCGAACGGGCGGCCAGGCAGACGAAGTCCCGCTTCATCGCCATGGCCAGCCACGACCTGCGCCAGCCGGCCGCAGCCCTTGCGCTCAATGCCGACCTGCTGTCCGGCAGGATCGACGATCCGGAGCTTGCGCCGGCGCTCGACGGCCTGCGCCATTCGGTCGGCGCGCTGAATGCCCTGCTCGACCGTCTGTTCGAACTGTCGCAACTGGACAGCGGCCGCGTCCGCATCGCCGCGCAGCCGACCCCGGTCGATCGGCTGATCGACCGACTGGCCAGTGCGGCAAGACCCCGGGCAGCCTCCCGCGGACTGCAAATCCGTACCCGGCACTGCGGCTGCGTGGCCCGGTTCGATCCGAAGCTGGTCTCGTGGATGCTGAACGAGCTGATCGACAATGCGCTCAACTGCACCGCGCATGGCCGCATCACGGTTGGTGCCCGCGTCGCCGGACAGCTCGAGCTGTCGGTCACCGATACCGGTTGCGGCATTGCCGCCAGCCACCACGAGCGGATCTTCGACGACCACTACCAGGTCGACAATGTGTCACGCCAGCGCGAGCGCGGGTTGGGACTGGGCCTGGCCATCGTCAAGCGGATCGCCGCACTGCACGAGGCCGCCGTCACGCTGCGCTCCCGGCCGGGCCGCGGCAGCCGGTTCACGCTGCGCTTTCACGAAGCAGCCGTCTGGCCGGTTGCCGGTCGTCCTGCCTGTCCCGCTTGCCGCGACGCAACCCCGATCGAAACTGCTGCACCGGCCGCGCCCGCTGTACCCATCCCTCCCACCGGGCTGCCCGCCGCTCGCCGACAGTTGCTCCTGGTCGAAGACGACACGCTGCTGGCCGATGCCTTCCTCGTCTGGCTGTCCGACTCGGATCTCGAAGTCGCGCACGCCGCCGACGCGAAGACCGCGCTGGCCATGCTTGCACGCCCGGCGCCGCTGGCCTTCGTGATCTCCGATTTCCGCCTCCCGGGCGAGCTCGATGGCCTGGCTGTACTGGCACGGGCCGGCGAACAGCATCCTCAGGCGCACCGGATCCTGGTCACCGGCGAGCTCGATCCCGGCCTGGCCCACCGCTGCACCGCGATCGGCGCCACCCTGCTCAGCAAGCCGGTCGATCCGGACAGGCTGCGTCGCCTGCTCCGGGAGCCGGGAACCGGCTTCCGGGTCGGCTAGAATCGGCCGGACACCATCCCGAGCGGTCGCTGCCCCGGGCAGCCCGCCGATCGAAACATCACGAATGGAAGAACGCTTGCTCGTCGTCGACGACGAAGAGGACATCCGGGAGATGCTCGGCGACTATCTGTCCAGCTACGGCTTCGACGTCAGAACGGTCGCCAACGGCAACGAGATGCGCGCGGCGCTCGCGCAGACGCCTTGCGAGCTGGTGCTGCTCGACCTGGGCCTGCCCGGCGAAGACGGACTGACCCTGGCTCGCGACCTGCGCTCCCAGAACCCGGCCATGGGCATCATCATCGTCACCGGACGGGGGCAAGCCGTGGACCGGATCATCGGCCTGGAGGTCGGTGCCGACGATTACATCGCCAAGCCCTTCGACCTGCGTGAGCTGCTGGCCCGTGTGCGCAGCGTGCTGCGCAGGCTGCGCCTGCCGGTTGCCGAGGCAGCCGGCAGCGACGCCGAAGACTGCACCAGCCTGAGTTTCGATGGCTGGCGAATGGATCTCGCTTCACGCTCACTGTGGCGCGCCAGCGGCGAAGCCGTGACGCTGACCACCGGCGAATTCGACCTGCTGACCGCCTTCGTGCGCAATCCGAACCGAGTGCTGTCGCGCGACACGCTGATGGACCTGATCCATCATCGCGAAGCCGGCCCGTACGATCGCTCCATCGACGTCCAGGTCGGCCGCCTGCGCCGCAAGATCGAGAACGACTCGGCCCGCCCGGAGATGATCAAGGCGGTGCGCGGCGTCGGCTACATCTTCACCCCGCGGGTGAGCAGCGACTGATGCACGCGGCTCCGCTCACCCTGGCCGGGCTCTACGAGCAGATCTTCGTCACGGCGGCGGACGCACTGATCGTGATCGACGCCGAAGGCCGGATCCGGCTGGCCAACCGCCAGGCCGAAAACCTGTTCGGCTACGAAGCCGATGCCCTGCGCGCACTCGGCATCGAGGACCTGATCCCGCATCGTTTCCGCGACAATCACCGCCGCTACCGGAACCACTACCGTCGCCAGCCCGAGTCACGCCCGATGGGCATGAACCTGGCGCTGTGGGCCCTGCATCGTGAAGGCCATGAGTTTCCGGTCGAGATCAGCCTGAGTCCGTTTCCGATGGGCGACGAGACGCTGATCTGCGCCAACGTCCGGGATGTTTCCGAGCTGCGACGGGCACGCGAAAGCGCCGTGCATGCCCGCCAGGCCACGGCGATCGCCGAATTCGGCCGCCAGGCGCTGATGAGCAAGGATGTCGAGGCCGTACAGCGCGAAGCCTGCCGGCTGGCTACCCTGCATCTGGCCGCCAGACGTGCGCTGCTGCTGCGTTGCAGCCCGCAGCGCGCCGGCCTGACCGTCGCAGCGACGATCGGTTTCGACGATGCGCAGCTGGCGCCGGTGGTCGCGATGATCAACGAACGCTGGCAGAACCCGGACGGTATTCCTGCCGACGAACTGCTGCTGCTCGATTCGCCGCTCACGATCCAGCGTACCGCCGGCCAGGCTGTGACCGCCGACCGGCTGGAGCAAGGGGTCGACGCCGGCCTGATGATCTGCGCGATCCCGGGCGAGCATGGCCGCGCCGGCGTGATCGGCGTCTGCGACGAAGGCCGGCGCAGCTTCACGCGCGACGACGCCAGCTTCCTGCAGGCCCTGGCCAACACGCTGGGCGCGATGCTGCAGCGTGAGCACGCCGAGGAGCGTCTGTTCCAGTCGCAGCGCCTGGAAGCACTGGGCCAGCTCACCGGCGGCGTGGCCCACGACTTCAACAACCTGCTCACGGTCGTCTCGGGCAATCTGCAGATCCTCGAGGAACGGCTCGAGGATCCGTTCTCGCTGAAGCTGGCCCGCGCCGCCATGCGGGCCACCGGCCGGGGTGCCGACCTGACCCGCAAGCTGCTGGCCTTCTCGCGGCGCCAGACCCTGCAGCCCAGGCCGATCCAGATCGGCCAGCTTCTCGAATCCCTGGCCGATGTGCTGCGGCGCACGCTGGGGGCCCGGATCGAGGTGCGCACCGTCTACGCCCCCGACCTGCCTCATGCGCGGGCCGATCCGGGTTTGCTCGACACCGCCCTGCTCAACCTCGCCGTCAACGCCCGCGATGCCATGCCCGAAGGCGGGCGGCTCACCCTCGAAGCGCGTCGCCAGCGCCTCGACGACGACTATGCCGCCCGTAATGTCGAGGTCACGGCCGGAGATTACGTCGAGATCGCGGTCAGCGATACGGGCAGCGGAATGCCGCCCGAAGTCCTGGCCCGCGCCTTCGAACCGTTCTTCACTACCAAGGGCAGCGGCAAGGGCAGCGGACTCGGCCTGAGTCTGGTCTATGGCTTCGTCAAGCAGTCCGACGGGCATGTCACCGTGCATAGCGAGCCGGGCATCGGCACGACGATCCGCTTGTTCCTGCCGGCAACCGACGATGGCGAGAGCCCGCCGGCGGCGGCGGGTGAAACGGAGCTCCGCAGCGGTGACGAAACCATCCTGGCAGTCGAAGACGACGAGGCGGTCCGCGCAGTGGCCGTCGAATTCCTGCGCAAACTCGGCTATCGGGTCCTCGAGGCCAGCGAGGCCGCCGATGCACTGGAGCTGCTCGAACGCGAGCCGGGCATCGACCTGCTGTTCACCGACATCATGCTGCGCGGCCGGATCAACGGACCCGGGCTGGCCCGCGAGGCGCTGCGGCGCCGACCCGGCCTCAGGGTGCTGTACACATCCGGCTATGCCCGCAGTGCCATGCCGGTGCAGGACGAACTCGACCGACGCATCGGCGTTCTCGGCAAACCCTACCCGATCGCCCAGCTCGCCCGCATGGTGCGCCGGGCACTCGACGGCCCGGCACTGCGCGCACCTGGAAAATGATCCCCGGCCGGCAGCAGGCAGCCGGTCCCGGTCCGTCAGCCAGCGATTTCGCGACGCGTGTCGGCGCGGCCGATGACGGCCCGCAGCGCACACATCTCGATGATCGTGATCTCGCGGTTGCGTACGGTGATCAGACCCTCGGCCTGGAAGCGTGACAGGATGCGGCTGACCGTTTCGAGCTTCAGCCCGAGCAGGCTGCCGATTTCCTCGCGGGTCATCCGCAGCAGGAACTGGGTTGCCGACCAGCCTCGTGCCGACAGGCGCTTGGACAGGTTCAGCAGGAAGGCCGCCAACCGCTCCTCGGCCCTCATCGATCCGAGCAGCAGCATCAGTGCACGTTCGCGCTGGATCTCGCCGGCGAGCAGCCGGAACAGCTCACGCTGCAGCGACGGGTCACGGCTGGCCAGCGCATCGAGCTCGGCAAAGGGAATCTCGACGACTTCGCTGTCCTCGAGGGCCACCGCATCGCCTTCACAGACTTCCGAACCGACGCTCTCCAGCCCGAGCACTTCGCCAGCCATGTGAAAACCGGTTACCTGTTCGCGCCCGTCCTCGGTCAGCAGCACCGTCTTGAACGAGCCGGCCCGGATACCGTACAGCGCGTGAAAAGGAACCCCGGCATGGAACAGATACTCGCCGCGGCGTACGCGCCGGCGGGCACTGCCCACGCGCAGCAGCAGCGGCTCGAGCACGGCCAGGCCACCGACTCCGACGTCCGTGACCGAACGGCTTGCGGAACGCATCCGGCTGCCGGCGGCGGGTCGGTCAGACCTCGGGTCAATCGAACGGGCGGTCTGTAGCATCGAAGACTCCATTTCCTGTCGTAGATCAATGTCCTGTCAGGATCGAATCTACCGAGCCAGAGCCGCTGGCCGATGGCTGGCCTGCAACGTTCGGTAACGTTGTGTAACAAGATGCCTGCCCGCAAGGACGAATCCATGTCTTGATCGGAATCATGGCCCTGTCGGTTGCCGGGCGGCAATTCTTGACCGCGCTGTGGCGGATTGCTCGCGACCGCCCGCCGCGAGCAGCGACGCGCTTGCCCGGAATCAACACAATCCGGCGTGTCTACCCTAGGATTACGGATGGACGACGGCGGCGCAGAATCGCCTGCCGCCGGCAGGGAATCCTGACAACGACACGACGGAGAATGACCATGTATCAGCACATCCTGGTTCCGACCGATGGTTCCGAGCTGTCCAACGAGGCCGTCGCCAAGGCCATCAACTTCGCCCGGGAAACCAGCGCGAAGCTGACCATCCTCCACGTCATGCCCGAATACATCCCGCCGGCCTTTGCCGAGTTCCCGGCCGCCGGTCAGGCGTCGTTTGCCGAGTTCATGAAGGCAACCGAGGAAACCGCCAAGTCGGTGCTCGGCGCCGCCCAGAAACAGGCCGAAGAGGCCGGTGTCGAATCAGAAGCCGTGTCGATCCGGCATACGCAGCCATACCGGGCCATCATCGACCTGGCCCGTGACAAGGCCTGCGATCTGATCTTCATGTCCTCGCACGGCCGCCGCGGGCTGAGCGCCCTCGTGCTGGGCAGTGAAACCAACAAGGTGCTGACGCATTCGAGCATCCCGGTACTGGTCTTCCGGTGAACCCCGCGGCGCGCGCCCGCCGGCGCCGCCTGCTTGCTGCGGGCCTGCTCGCCGCAAGCCTGCTGGCGGTTCCGGGGCTGTCCGCGGCGCGCTCGGGCCTCGCGACCCCGGCCCTTCAGGGCAAGGCCTTCGCGGCCCGGTCGATCGGCGTCGACGATGGTGATTCGTTCAGCGTCCGCCGCCAGGACGGCAGCAGGCTGCGCATCCGGATCGCCGGGATCGACGCCCCGGAACGCAGCCAGCCCTGGTCGGATGTCGCCCGCCGGCAATTGCGTGCCCTCCTCGACGGACAGCCGCTGTGGCTCACGCCGATCAAGACCGATCCGTGGGGCCGGCTCGTGGCGCGCGTCGATGCCGACGGCAACGACGTCGCCCTGGCGATGCTCGAGGCCGGTCTGGCCTGGCACTTCATCCGTTATGACGGCGACCTGCCGCCCTTGCTGCGCAAGCGCTACGCGCAGGCGGCTGGCGCAGCCCGGACCCAGCGCAGCGGCCTGTGGCAGGCGCGCGACCCGGAACCTCCGTGGGAATTCAGGCGCCGCGCGCGGCAGCCTTGAACGGGTCTGCCGGCCGCCGCTGGCGCAGCGTCTCGTACAGCACCACGCCGGCCGCCACCGAGACGTTGAGACTGCTGACCTGGCCCAGCATCGGGATGCCGACCAGGGCATCACAGCGTTCGCGGATCAACCGGCGCAAACCCTTGCCCTCGGCACCGAGCACCCAGGCGATCGAACCGCTCAGGTCCTCGTCGTAAATCGAGCGTTCGGCTTCGTCGGCCGTACCGAGCAGCCAGAACCCCGCTTCGCCGATCGCATCCATCGCCCGCGCGAGATTGGTAACCATGATGTAGGGAACGCTGTCGGCCGCGCCGCTTGCCGTCTGCACTGCAACCTCGGTCAGCAGGCAGGCATGATCCTTCGGCGCGATCACCGCCGCCACGCCGGCACCATCGGCCACCCTCAGACAGGCGCCGAGGTTGCGCGGATCGGTCACCCCGTCGAGCAGCAGCAGTGTTGCAGGCGCCTCGACCGACGTGAGCAAGGCATCGAGCGTCACGGCCGGCAGCGACGCGTCGGCGAGCGCAACCACCCCCTGGTGGCGCTTGCGTGGACACAGGCGCTCGAGACGCTCGCTGTCGACGCGATGCGGGCGCAGGCCGGTCTGTTCGGCCAGCCGCAGGAGTTCGCGCATGCGTGCGTCCTCACGCCCGGCATCGGCGTACAGTTCGCGAATCGACTCCGGCGCGCGCTTGAGCCGTGCAAGCACGGCATGAAACCCGTAGATCAGCACATTCGTTCCTGTTCAGTTTCGCTCGCGCCGGCGGCTGGCCGGCTTGCGCGCGGTGCCGGCGGGCGTCGCCGCTTTCGACGTCCCCCCGGTCCTGGACGGCTTCGCCGCTTTCAATGCCTTCCCACCTTTCGAAACCTTGGCAGCCTTTGAAGCCTTGCCGGCCTTCGCAGGCCTGTCAGTCTTCGAAGCCTTGGCGGGCACAGCCCCCGGAGACTCGGGTTTCGCAGCGCCCGCAACCGGTTCCGCAGGCAGCGGCAACGCCTGCGCGGCGCGCATGCGGGCTTCGTCGCGGCCACCGCGCTGGCGCTCGCGCCCGAGGCTTCGGTAATCCGTGCGGGGCACCAGCCGGAACTCCATCCGCCTGGCCTCGAGGTCGACGCGTGACACCTGGATGTCGATCGGATCGGTCAGCCGAAAGCGCAGGCCCGTGCGCTCACCGCGCAGTTCGTGGCCGGATTCGCTGTACTGGAAATACTCCCCGCCCAGCTCCGAAACATGCACCATGCCTTCGACGTACAACTCGTCGAGGGTGACGAAAATGCCGAAAGGCGCCACGCCGGTAATGCGCCCTGAAAAGGACTCTCCGACCCGCTCCCGCATGTACATGCACTTGAGCCAGGCCTCGACGTCGCGCGAGGCTTCGTCGGCACGCCGCTCGTTGGCCGAGCAGCGCAAGCCCCATTGCACCCAGCGCTCGGACACCTCGGCAGACGCCGGCGCCGCACCCGCCTTGCCTCGACTGTGCCCGGCTCCGGCCTCGACGTCCTCGTCGACTGCCAGTGGCGGGGGCATATAGCGCTTGCTTCGCAACAATGCCTTGATCACTCGATGGGTCAGCAGGTCGGGATAGCGGCGGATCGGCGACGTGAAGTGGGCGTAGGCATCGTAGGCCAGACCGAAGTGACCGAGGTTCTCCGGGGAATAGACGGCCTGCTGCATCGAACGCAGCAACATCGTCTGCAGCAGCAGATGGTCGGGACGCGGCCGCATCTGCGCAGCCAGCTCGGCATAGTCGCGCGGCGACGGCGACTCGCCCCCTCCCAGGCTCAGTCCGACCGTGCGCAGGAACTGGCGCAGGTTCAGCAGCCGATCGGCGGTCGGGCCTTCGTGGACCCTGTACAGGCCTGGATGGCGGGCCCGCTGCATGAAGTCGGCCGTGCAGACGTTGGCCGCCAGCATGCACTCCTCGATCAGCCGGTGGGCATCGGTACGCGGCCGCGGCTCGATGCGCTCGATGCGCCCGGCCGGATCGCAGAGAATCTGCGTCTCGATCGTATCGATATCCATCGACCCGCGCCGCTCGCGCGCCTTGGCCAGCACCCGGTACAGCGCATGCAGCGTGTGCAGCTGCGGCAGCAGGGCAAGCTTGTCCGAGGCGATCTGCAGTGTCGGTCCGCCCGACAGCATCGCCCAGACCTCGTCGTAGGTCAGCCGGGCGGCCGAGTGCATCACTGCTTCGTAGAACTGGTAGGCCCTGAGCCGCCCGCTGCCGTCGATGACCATGTCGCAGACCAGCACCAGTCGGTCGACCTGGGGATTCAGCGAGCACAGACCGTTGGACAGTTTCTCGGGCAGCATCGGGATCACCCGCCGCGGGAAATAAACCGAAGTGCTGCGCTCGGCGGCATCGAGATCCAGGGCCTGGCCGGACTGTACGTAGTGGGAAACGTCAGCAATCGCCACCAGCAGCCGGAACCCCTGCCGGGCCGACCCCCCGGCCCCTGCACCGCCGTCGCCGGCACCCTCGCCGGCGCCCTCGCCTTCACCCTTTCCGGCCGGCTCACCAGCCGCTTCCCCGGCCCGCTCTCCGACCGACTCGCCACCCGGCTTCACATCGATCGGCTCGCAGTAGACGGCGTCGTCGAAGTCACGCGCGTCGACGCCGTCGATCGTCACCAGCGGGATGTCGCGCAGGTCGATCCGGCCCTTGAGCTCGGCCGGCCGGACCGCGCCGGGCAGTGCCGTCGCCTGCGCGAGTGCAGCCTCGCTGAACACGTGCGGCACGTCGAACTTGCGTACCGCGATCTCGATCTCCATGCCCGGATCCTCGATGTTTCCGAGCACTTCGACGATCCGTCCGATCGGCGGCGCACCATTGGCCGGCGGGTCGACGATTTCGACGCTGACCACCTGGCCATGCTCGGCCACGTGGCTCTCACCGGGGGGAATCAGGATATCGTGCTTGATCCGCTGGTCTTCGGGCACGACGATGGTCACGCCGCGCTCGTTCAGGAAACGGCCCACCAGCCGCCGGTTGGCTCGCTCGGTCACCTCGACGATCCGGCCTTCGGGCCGTCCGCGCGAGTCGTAGCCGCTCTGCTTGACCAGCACGCGGTCGCCGTGCATGGCCTTCTGCATCTGCCGCGGCGACAGAAACAGGTCGGGGCCGCCGGCGTCAGGAATCAGGAAACCGAAACCGTCGCGGTGACCCTGCACCCGGCCGGCAATCAGGTCGAGCTTGCTGGCCAGCAGCAGAACGCCCTTGCGATTGGGCAGGAGCTGGCCGTCGCGCTCCATGGCGGCCAGCCGCTTGTCGAGCGAAGCGACGTGATCGGCCGGGACGGCCAGTTGCCCGGCCAGTTCGGCCGGCGTCATCGGCACGCCGGCGCTGCGCAGGCATTCCAGGATCTCTTCGCGCGTCGGCGCGTACCAGGCTTTTTTCGTCACGCGCTCACCATGTCGATTTGACAAATCCCCGCAGTGGATTAGAATTCGCGCCTTCTGCAGCGATCGACCCGGTCGGTCGCAAACTCCTCGCAACAGGTCCTGTCGCCTGTTTCGAGACCGCAGCCCAGGTGGCGGAATTGGTAGACGCACCAGGTTCAGGTCCTGGCGGTGGCAACACTGTGGAGGTTCGAGTCCTCTTCTGGGCACCAGATTCGAAGAGCCGCGCAAGCGGCTCTTTTCGTTCGAGCCGGCCGGGCGCCGCGCGGAAACTCACCCCCAGCGCGCCTTCAGGTCAGCTGGCCGCATCCGATCGTACTCCTCGAAGGGCTGGTGGATCCACGGGTTCGACGGCAGATACTCGATGCAGTAGTCGGGTTGCACCACTGCCGAACCCTTGGTCCACAGCACGGCAGCCCTGATCTCCTCGACCTGCACATAGCGGGCCTTGAGCGCCGGAACGACTTCGACCAGCGTGGCGCCGGAGTCGACCAGATCGTCAGCCAGCAGCCAGCGCGAACCGGGCAGCGGCATCGCGCTGCTCAGATGCTCGGCAATCGTCAGCTGGCTCTGGCGCCGCCCCGCGTCCTCCCGGTAGGAGCTGGTGAACAGGACACCGAGCGGCTTGTCGAACAGCCGCGACAGCACGTCACCGACACGCAGGCCGCCGCGTGCAAGGCAGACGATCGCGTCGAAGGACCAGCCGGATTCCCAGATCTTCAGCGCCAGCTTCTCGATCAGCCGGTTGTACTCGTCCCACGAGACATGCAGATCCTTCATCAGCTCAGTGGAACGGGTGGCGGATCAGGATGGTCTCGTCGCGATCGGGGCCCGTGGAGACCAGATCGATCGGAACGCCGGCCAGCGTCGCCATCCGCTCGAGGTAGCGGCGCGCATTCAGCGGCAGCCGGTCCCAGTCCTGCACGCCCACGGTACTCTCGTGCCAGCCCGGCATGTCCTCGTAGACAGGCGTGCAACGCGCCAACTGGTCGGCGCCGAAGGGCAACAGTTCGAGCCGCTCGCCATCCTGCTCGTAGGCCACGCAGAGCCTGACGGTGTCAAGCCCGTCGAGCACGTCGAGCTTGGTGACGACCAGCCCGTCGATGCCATTCAGCTGAACCGAGCGGCGCAGCGCCGGCGCATCGAACCAGCCACACCGGCGCTGGCGGCCGGTCACCGAACCGAACTCCTTGCCGACGGTGGCCAGGCGCTTGCCGACCTCGTCGTGCAGCTCGGTCGGGAACGGGCCGGAACCGACGCGTGTCGCGTAGGCTTTCACGATCCCGAGCACCCGGTGCAGGGCCTGCGGCCCGACCCCGGCACCGGCGGCCGCCGCTCCGGCCACACAGTTGCTGCTGGTGACGAACGGATAGGTGCCGTGATCGACGTCGAGCAGCGCCCCCTGCGCCCCTTCGAACAGCAGGGGTTCGCCACGGGCCATCGCCTGCGCCAGCAGCGCCGGCACGTCGGCCACCATCGGCCGCACCCGCTCGCCCAGAGCCAGGGCTTCGTCGACGATCTGCCCGCCATCGACCGGTTCGGCCCCGAGATAATGCTTGAGCGTGAAGTTGTGCAGATCGAGCACTTCCTCGACGCGCGCCCGGAAGCCTGCCGGATCGTAGAGATCCTGGACGCGCAGGCCGCGCCGCGCGACCTTGTCCTCGTAGGCCGGACCGATGCCACGGCCGGTCGTCCCGATCTTGGCCTCGCCGCGCTGCGCCTCGCGCGCCTGGTCGAGCGCGACGTGGTAAGGCAGCAGCAGCGAAGCCGTACCGGCAATGCGCAAACGCTCGCGCACCGACACACCGGCCTGCTCGAGCTCATCGATTTCCTGCATCAGCGCGGTCGGCGACACCACGACCCCGTTGCCGATGTAGCAGGTCACGTCCTCGCGCAGAATGCCCGACGGGATCAGCCGCAGCACCTGCTTGCGTCCGCCGATGACCAGTGTATGGCCAGCATTGTGGCCGCCCTGGAAGCGCACCACGCCGCGCGCGATTCCGGTCAACCAGTCGACGAGCTTGCCCTTGCCTTCGTCGCCCCACTGGGTGCCGATGATCACTACGTTCCTGGTCATACCACTTGTTCCTGTTGCATTGGGCGAACGATCCAGCGGCCGTCCCCGTCGGCCACCAGTTCCCGGTCGCAGATGAATTCCTGTTGTTCCTGTTCGCTGTCGGGCAGCGCCTGGATCACGATCTCGCCGGCCGCACGCAGCCCGGCCACGGCATCGGCCAGCGCCGGGTCGTCCGACCAGGGCGCCGACACGGCACTGACCGGCGGCTGGCTCGCCTGCAGGCTGGCCAGTGCCCGCAGATCGAGCGAGAAGCCGGTTGCCGGCCGGCCGCGGCCGAACACCCGGCCGGCATCGTCGTAGCGCCCGCCGCGCGCCAACGCAAGCGGCAGGCCGTCGACGTAGACGGCAAAAGTCGTACCGTTGTGATAACGGTAGCCACGCAGATCGGCCAGGTCGACCGATAGCTCGACGCCCGGCCAGCGCTGCCAGATCGGCGAACCAGCCAGCCGCTCGAGTCGGTCCAGGGCCGCCGATACCGGCCCGGTCTGCGGCAGCAGGCGGCGTGCCCGCGCCAGCGGCCCGCCATCGGCGGCAGCCGTGTCGAGCCGTCCATACAACTCGGGCAGCGCGAGCAGCGCGTCGCGCAGGGCCACGGGCGCCGCGGCAGTGGCTTGGGCAAGCCCCGGCTGATCCTTGCCCTGCAACAGCGCGTACAGGTCTTCCTCGTCGAGCCCGGGCACGGGGCCATGCAGCGACAGCAGGGCCGGCACGACGCCGACATGGCAGAGGTCGATGCGCACGCGCTGGCAATCAGCCACGGCCAGCGAGCGCACGATCAGTTCGAGCACCTCGAGATCGGCCTCGAGGCCCGCATGACCATAGACTTCGGCGCCGACCTGGATCGGCTCGCGGGTCGCGAACGGGTTGGTGGCCCGCGTGTGCAACACCGATCCGGCATAGCACAGGCGCGCGACACCGGTGCGGTTCAGCAGGTGGGCGTCGATGCGCGCGACCTGCGGCGTGATGTCGGCGCGCAGCCCGAGCGTGCGCCCGGACATCTGGTCGACCAGCTGGAAGGTACGCAAGCCCAGGTCACGACCCGAACCGGTAAGCAGCGACTCGATGTGCTCGATCATCGGCGGCATGACCAGCTCGTAGCCGTACGAACGGTACAGATCGAGCAGGCGGCGCCGGAGCTCTTCGATGCGGCGCGCTTCCGACGGCAGTACGTCGGCAATATTCTCTGGCAGCAGCCAGCGCAGCATGGCGGGATTCCCCGTTGGCAAAACCTTTGATTTTAAATCAGATCAGCAACAAGGCGATGCCGAGCAAAGCCGAACTCATTCCGATGAAGCGGATCTGCCCATCCTTGAGCCGCATGACCTGCAGGAACACCTCGCGCCAGCGCGCCGGCGCGATCATCGGCAACAGGCCCTCGAGCACCAGCATCAGACCGAGCGCCGAGATCAGTTTGTCCACCACTCCCCCGAACACGAACGAACGCTGACGCCGGCACCGTCGCGCGCCGGCGCCCCGGCTCAGCGACGGGCGCCGGAATCCGAGAAGAAACGGAAGAATTCGGCCGACGGATCGACCACCAGCAGGTCGCTGCGATTACGGAACGACGCCCGATAGGCTTCGAGACTGCGATAGAAGGCAGCAAATTCCGGATTCTTGCCGAACGAGCCTGCATAGGTGGCCGTGGCCTCGGCATCTCCGCGACCCCTGATCTCCTGGGCCTGCCGGTAGGCATCGGCCAGGATGACTTCGCGCTGCCGATCGGCATCGGCGCGCACGCGCTCGGACTCGGCCGCACCCGTTGCGCGCCGTTCGTTGGCGACCTGCTTGCGCTCGGACTCCATGCGCGCGTAGACCCGCTCCTGGACCTCGGGCGCGAAATCGACCCGCTTGAGGCGCACGTCGACGATCGCAACGCCGATCTGCCGCGAGTCGGAATCGACCTTGATGCGCACGTTCTCGACGATCTCGTTGCGGGCATTCGAGATCACGTCGGCCACCGTACGCCGGGCCACCTCGTTGTTCAGCGCATCACGCAGGCTGCGCGAGATCCGGTCGGCGGCGATCTGCTGGCTGCCGGCCACCGAGCGGATGAACTCGCGCGGATCGACGATCCGCCACTTGATGAAGGTGTCGATCATCACGTTCAGTTTCTCCGACGTGATGAAGCGGTCGCTGTCCGGACTGTCCAGCGTCAGGATGCGCTTGTCGAAATAGGCGACGTTCTGGAACGGCGGCGGCAGCTTGAAATACAGGCCGGGCTTGTCGTGGATGTGGCGGATTTCACCCAGCGCATAGACGACGGCGAACTGGCGCTGATCGACGACGAACAGGCAGGAGATCGCGATGGCCAGCGCGACCAGCGCGCCCAGGGCAAGCGGAAACAGACGATTCATGAGAGGGCCTCCGTCGCTCAGCGGGTATCGCGTTCGCGGCTGCGCAGGCCGTCGAGGCGGGGGGGCGTCGGCTGAGCCGGCGATGTCGTCGGGGCCGGCGGCATCGGCTGCGCGGTCGTCGCACCCGCCTGGCCCGGCTGCTGCATCAGCCGGTCGAGCGGCAGATAGAGCAGGTTGCCCGAGGCGCTGGAGTCGATCAGCACCTTGCTGGCATTCGTGAAGACCTGCTGCATGGTGTCGATGTACAAGCGCTCGCGGGTCACCTGCGGGGCCTTCAGATACTCGGTGAGGATGGCGTCGAAGCGGTTCGCATCACCGAGCGCGGCAGCCACCACCCGGGCGCGGTAGCCTTCCCCCTCCTCGAGCAGGCGGGCCGCCGTACCGCGGGCGCGCGGAATCACGTCGTTGGCGTAGGCGAGCCCTTCGTTGATCAGGCCCTCGCGGTCCTGGGCCGCCTTGTTGGCGTCCTCGAACGCGGCCTGCACGGGCTCGGGCGGCTGGGCCTGCTGGATGGTCACGTCGACGACGCTGATCCCGATCTGGTAGCGATCGAGAATGCCCTGGATGAGGCCCAGCGCATCGATGGCGACCTGCTCCTTCTGTTCATAGAGCACCTGGTCGATGCCGGTGCGGCCGACGACCTCGCGCATTGCGGTCTCGGCAGCCTGCCTGACGATGTCCTCGGGCACCGGCCCGAGCACATTGTTGAACAGGTAGTCACGGGCATTGCCGATCCGGTACTGGACCGTGAACTGCAGGTCGACGATGCTCTGGTCCAGGGTGAGGATCAGCGACTCACGCAGCGTCTTGTTGCGCACGGCATTGCGATAGCCGACTTCGACAGTACGCAACTGCTGGGTATTGACGATCTCGTTGCTCTCGATCGGATACGGCATCCGCCAGGTGAAGCCGGCCCGATCGATCAGCTGCTTGAATTCACCGAAGCGCAAGACCGCCGAGGCCTGGCCTTCCTGGACGATGTAGAAGCCGCTGCCCAGCCAGAGCAGCAGCGCGACGATCGCGATCAGGCCAAGACCTGCGCCAGCGCCCTTCATCGACGGTCCTTCGCCCCCGCCGCGCGGAATCAGCGGACCGTTGCCGCCGCCCTTGCGGCTGAAAAGGCTGTTCAGGCGCCGATTGAAGTCGCGCCAGAGTTCATCCAGATCGGGAGGGCCGTCCCCCTGGCCGGGACGCTGCGGCGGGCGCTGCTGATTGTCACCGCCACTGCCACGTCCCCAGCCGGGGTCGTTCAGGGAGAAGATCGCGCGGACTGACTTCCACATTGTTCAGGGTCGCGTTTCGAGAATCGGGTGAAGGGAATCGAAGTTCGGAAACAGGAACTCGTGCATCCGGAATGGAAAGCTAGCGGCCTCCGGGGCTGCCAGCCGCTCAGCCAGCCGACGCTTCGATCGGGAGGGTCTCGGAAGCAGCTTTCCCGGTCAGGGCCTGCCGCTCGGCGCGCCACTCGGCAACCCGTGCCGCGATCGCTTCGCGCAAGGCATCGACACCGTCTCCGGAGACGGCGCTGACCCAAAGCCGGTCGATGCTACCACAGGCATCCGTGGCAACCCGTGCCGGCTGGCCTGCAACGTCGATCTTGTTCATGACGGTAAGCCTCGGCACGTCGGCCGCATCGATCTCCCGGAGTACCCGTTCGACCTCGGCGATCTGGGCGTCGCGGTCCGGAGCCGAGGCGTCGACCACATGCAGCAGCAGATCGGCATCCGCGGTTTCCTCGAGCGTGGCAGTGAAGGCTTCGACCAGCGCATGCGGCAGATCCCGCACGAAACCGACGGTGTCGGATAGCACGACATCGACACCGGATTCGAGCCGCAACCGGCGCGTGAGCGTATCGAGGGTGGCGAACAACTGGTCGGCAGCATAGGTGTCGGCGCGGGTCAGCCGGTTGAACAGCGTCGACTTGCCGGCGTTCGTGTAGCCGACCAGCGAAATCGCGAAGGCCGGCCGACGATCGCGCGCGCGCCGCCGGGTACGGCGCTGGCGCTTGAGCTGTTCGAGCTGCGCGCGCAACCGGCGCACCCGGTCGCCGAGCATCCGGCGGTCGAGTTCGATCTGCTTCTCCCCCGGGCCGCCGCGCACGCCGATACCGCCGCGCTGGCGCTCGAGGTGTGACCAGCCGCGCACCAGGCGCGCACGAAGATGTTCGAGGCGGGCCAGTTCGACCTGCAGCTTGCCCTCATGGCTGCGGGCGCGCCGCGCGAAGATCGCGAGGATCAGATCGGTCCGGTCCATGACCGGAACGTTCCAGAGCCGGTTCAGGTTGCGCTGCTGAACCGGGGTGATCTCATGATCGAACAGGACCAGTTCGATCCCGTCTTCAGCCAGCAGCGCGCCGATCTCGTCGGCCTTGCCCGAGCCGATGCACAGCGTGGCATCAGGCCGGCCACGACGCACGATGATCCGGGACACCGGAACGAGCGCCGCCGACTTGGCGAGCGCGTCGAGTTCGTCGAGGGAATCTTCGCTGCGGGGCCGGCCACCCAGGGCGAGGCCGACCAGCAGGCAACGGGAGGGGGAAAGGTTCGCGCTCAGTTTTCCTGGTTTTCCTGTTGGAAGTTCACGGGGCGGCCCGGCACGACGGTCGAAATCGCGTGCTTGTAGACCATCTGCGTCACGGTGTTGCGAAGCAGAACCACATACTGGTCGAACGACTCGATCTGTCCTTGCAGCTTGATCCCGTTGACCAGGTAGACGGAGACCGGCACATGCTCCTTGCGCAGGAGATTCAGGAACGGGTCTTGTAGCAGCTGCCCTTTGTTGCTCATGGCGACTCCGGTTTTGGTTATCGTGGTTTGAGGATGATGAGGCCAACATGGAGCCGATATGCGTGCAATGGCTCCGAATTCAACTCTACCCTATCAATATCTCACACATAGGGATTCACGGACGACCTGAACTCGATGCGCAGCGGCGTCCCCTGCAGCTTGAAGGCGTCGCGGAACCAGCCTTCGAGATAGCGGCGATAGGTATCGCCGATGTTGTCCAGTCCGCTGCCGTGGATGACGATGACCGGCGGATTGCGCCCGCCCTGGTGGGCGTAGCGCAGCTTGGGCCGGAACGGTCCCTTCTTCGGTGGCGCCTGCTTCTCGACGGCCGCCTGCATCGCGCGCGTCAGGCGCGGCGTGGACAGCTTCGCCGTGGCCGCCGCATAGGCCGCGTCGACTGCACGCAGCAGCGGGTCGATCCCCCGCCCCTTCAGCGCCGACAGGTGCAACTGCCTGGCAAAACGCAGGAAGTGCAGCTTGCGTTCGGTTTCGTTGCGCAGCCGCTCGCGGGTTTCGGCATCGGCCAGATCCCATTTGTTGATGGCAAGCACCAGTGCACGGCCGGCTTCCAGGATGTAGCTGGCAATCGTCGCGTCCTGCTCCGAAACGGGTTCCGAGGCGTCGAGCAGCAGCACGCAGACATGACTGTCCTCGATCGCCTGCAGGCTCTTGAGCACCGAGAACTTCTCGATCATGTCGGTGACCTTGCCGCGCCGGCGCAGACCGGCGGTGTCGATCAGCGTGTAGGGCCGACCGGCACGCTCGAACTCGATCTCCACCGAATCACGGGTGGTTCCCGGCTGATCGAAGGCGATCAGCCGCTGCTCGCCGATCAGTGCGTTGATCAACGTCGACTTGCCGACGTTCGGACGGCCGACCACCGCGACCCGGACCCGCGGAGGCGTCCCGCCATCGGCCGCCGGGGCACCCTCCCCTGGTTCGCCGGCACCGGCCTGCGGCACGTCGCCATCCGCCTCGTCCTCGTCGGGCTCCGGTTTCGGCAGTCCCGCGTCGCCCATGTGCTCGAAAGCGATCTCGACCAGTTCACGCACCCCGTCACCGTGGGCCGCCGACACCGGCAACGGATCGCCGAGACCGAGTTCATGGAACTCGGCGGCGACCTGCATGCGTGGCATGCCCTCGGTCTTGTTGACCGCCACGAAAACATGCCGGGCGGTGCGCCTGAGTTCGCGCGCGATCTCCATGTCATGCGGCGTCAGCCCTTCCCGGCCGTCGACCACGAAGACGACCGAATCGGCTTCGAGCACCGCCTGGCGCGTCTGGTGCGCCATCTCGACCTGGATTCCGGACTTGGCAACCGGCTCGAAACCGCCGCTGTCGATGACGATGAAGGCCCGCTCGCCGACGCGACCGCGACCATACTGACGGTCGCGGGTCAGGCCCGGCACGTCGGCCACCAGCGCCGCGCGGCTGCGGGTCAGCCGGTTGAACAGTGTCGATTTTCCGACGTTGGGGCGCCCGACCAGGGCGAGTACCGGGAGTCTGGCCACATCAATCCAGTGCGACGGCGTACAGGGTGCCGGCCCGGGTCTGCACGAAGGCCAGTCCCCGCCAGCGCACCGGGGCGCCGGTGACGGGGCTGCCGTCAGTAGCCAGGCGGGCTTGCAAGGCCCCGTCGTCGCGCGCCAAGCGGTGCAGCAGGCCCAGCGAATCGCCGACCAGCACGCTTTCGCCGGCAAGCAGCGGCGCGGACGGCTGGCGACGCTTGAGCGCGTCCTGCCGCCAGAAGCTCGCGCCCGAGCGCGAGAACGCATGCAGCGCCCCGTCGGCGTCGACCGCCACGAGTTGCGAGGAATCGAGATCGATGCCGGCCGCCGCCGAGAACTCGCGCCCCCAGGCCGTGCGCCCGGTCGACGCGTCGAGGCAGGCAATGCGGCCTCGCCACGCCGCGGCGCAGACCTCCCGACTGCTGACCAGCGGTGAACCGACCACGTCGGCGATCCGCTCGATCTCGTTGGAGCCGCGCGGCAGGCCGATCGCCGCCTCCCAGCGCAGCGCCCCGCTCTGCAGCGACAGTGCGACCAGCCGGCCGCCCGGCAGGCCGACATAGGCGTTGCCCGGATCCATCGCGATCGAGGCCGTCTGGCGCAGCACCAGCGCCGGCGGCTGGCGCTCGAAGCTCCAGCGCCGCTTGCCGGTTTCCAGATCCCAGGCCGAAACCCGGTTGTCGCTGCTGCGCGCGATCACGAGTCCGAGGCCGACCGCCGGGACTGTGACGATCTCGGCGCCGACCGGTGTGCGCCATTTCTGGCGCCCTTCGGCATCGAGCGCGATCAGCGCACCGTCACGCGCGGCAACGACCGTCGTATGGCCATCGCTGCCGACGCCGGCGATCAGCGGGGTCTGCAACTCGCTGCGCCACTGCGGATTGCCACTGGCGGCGTCGAGCCGGGTCACGACTCCATTGTGGCTGGCAGCGATGATGCTGTCGTCGACGACCAGCGGCTGGAAACCTGCGCCGCCCGGGCCGATCGGCCGGCTCCAGGCCAGCGACAGGCCGGCCGAGCCGGTGACCGCCGGCAGCTCGGGCAACGGCGTCTTCTTCGATGATCCGCAGGCACTCAGCGCACCGGCCAGCGCCAGCGTGACGCCAGCCAGCCAGAGGCGGCGCGCAGCCGGGCTGATCATGCCGCGCCTCCGGGCAGCGCATCGAACTTGACCTGGACGAGCCGACGCAGCGCGCTGTCGGCGCCCAGCAGATCGAGCGCCTGCCGATAGGCTGCGCGCGCCTCGACCGTCTTGCCCTGGGCGATCAGGATGTCACCGCGGCGATCGGCGAAGATCGCCGTATAGCTCTTCTCGGCCGGCGCCTGCAGCAGCGCGAGCGCGGCGGCGTGGTTCTTCTCGTCGAGCAGGATGGCAGCCAGCGCCAGCCGGGCCTGGTCGCGGAAGGCCGGATCCTGCGCCGAATCGATCGCCCACTGCAACGGAATCTTCGCCGCACTCGCGTCACCGGCCTCGAGATAGGCGTCGGCAGCGACCAGCGCCGCCATCTGCGCCCAGGCCGTGCTTCCATAGTCGGCGAAGATCCGGCCCGCGGCCTCGCGCACCGTTGCGACATCCTGCGCCGTGGCGGCGCTGCGCAACTGCTCGTAGGCCTGCGACGCCTGCACGGACTGGTTGGTCTGGTACCACTGCCAGCCCCGCCAGCCGGCAAACGAGGCCGAAACCACCAACGCGACGGTCAGGATGAAACCACCGTACTTCTGCCAGAACGCCTTCAGTGCGTCGAGCTGTTCCTGTTCTTCTAGGTTGTAAGCCATCTGCTGTTCCGTTGTCCGTTGTCGGTGTCCGTCAGTTTCCGGCGTCGCCGGCAATCAGATCGATCAGCGCATCGGCCAGGCCGGCCAGCGGCAGCGTCTGCTGGCGCGCCTCGCCCGCCGGCTCGCGCAGCCACTTCAGCGAAGCCTCGTTGCGCGCCAGTTCGTTCTCGCCGAGGATCAGCGCCAGACTCGCGCCGCTGGCATCCGCGCGCTTGAACTGCGACTTGAAGCTGCCTCCGCCGCAATGCAGCAGCACGTCGATGCCCGCGTCACGCAGCCGCTCGGCAGCCTGGAGCGCCGCCTCGAGGGTACCAACGCCCTGGTGCACGACATAGACCTCGCACTGCGCAGCGGCCGGCACCCCGGCCTGCTCGCGCATCAGTTCGAGTACCCGCTCGACGCCCAGCGCAAAGCCGCAGGCCGGCGCCGGCTTGCCGCCCAGCATTTCGATGAGCGGATCATAACGGCCACCGCCGCAGACGGTGAGCGGCGTGCCCCCGATGTCGGCCACCCACTCGAAGACCGTGAGGTTGTAGTAGTCCAGCCCCCGGACCAGGCGCGGGTTGATCCGGAACGGCAGGTTCTGGGAACGCAGCAGGGCCTGCAACTGCTCGAAGTGGGCCAGCGATTCATCGCCCAGGAACTCGATCAGCCGCGGCGCGGCCTCGACCAGCGCCCGCATCTCCGGATTCTTGGTATCGAGGATACGCAGTGGATTGCTGTGCAAGCGGCGGCGGGCATCGGCATCGAGTGCATCGGCATTCGCCTCGAAGTAAGCGACCAGCGCCGCCCGGTGCCGGCGCCGCTCGTCGGCCGCGCCCAGCGAATTGATCTCCAGCGACAGGCCGGTCAGGCCGAGCTGATCCCAGAGCCGCTGGCACAGCAGGATGACCTCGGCGTCGGCGTCGGGACCGGCCAGGCCGAGCGCTTCGGCGCCGACCTGGTGGAATTGCCGGTAACGCCCCTTCTGGGGCCGCTCGTGACGGAACATCGGGCCCCGATACCAGAGCCGCTTCGGGCCATCGTACAGCAGGTTGTGCTCGATCACCGCGCGCACCACGCCGGCCGTGTTCTCGGGGCGCAGGGTCAGGTCTTCGCCGTTCAGCGAATCGGTGAACGAGTACATCTCCTTCTCGACGATGTCGGTCACTTCGCCGATGCCACGCACGAACAGCCGCGTGTGCTCGACGATCGGCGTGCGGATCTGCTGATAGCCATAGGCCCGCATCGTGTCGGCCACCGCCTCGTCGAGCGCCCGCCACAAGGGCTCGTCGACCGGCAGCACATCGTTCATCCCGCGCACGCCGCCGAGTTTCTGCGGCGGGGCTTTCCTGTCCATGTCTTCGTGCATCGCTTCTTCGTGCATCGCTTCTTCGTCTGTAGCCATCCATCCCCCGGCAGGCGGCGACCGATCCGCGGCCACGGCCCCGCCAGGGCATTCAGTCGGCCGAATCCTGCTCCGCGGCCTGCCGGGCGCCGTAGCGCCGGTGCACATAGTCTTCGACGATCGCCTCGAACTCCTCGGCGATCCGGTCGCCTTTCAGGGTGACGGTGCGCTCGCCATCGACGAACACCGGGGCAACCGGCGCCTCGCCCGAGCCCGGCAGCGAAATGCCGATATCGGCATGCCGGCTTTCACCGGGCCCGTTGACGACGCATCCCATCACCGCCACCTGCATCGTTTCGACACCCGGGTGGCTGATCCGCCAGACCGGCATCTGCTCGCGCAGATAGGCCTGGATCTTCTGCGCGAGTTCCTGGAAGAAGGTGCTGCTGGTGCGCCCGCAGCCCGGGCAGGCGACCACGACCGGCGCAAATGCACGCAGGCCCAGCGACTGCAGGATTTCCTGGGCAACCACGACCTCGCGGCTGCGATCGCCGCCCGGCTCGGGCGTCAACGAGACCCGGATCGTGTCGCCGACGCCCTCCTGGAGCAGGACCGCCATGGCCGCCGTCGACGCGACGATCCCCTTGCTGCCCATCCCGGCTTCGGTCAGGCCCAGGTGCAGCGGCCAGTCGCAGCGGGCCGCCAGCGAGCGATAGACGGCGATCAGGTCCTGGGCGTTCGAAACCTTGGCCGACAGACAGATCGCATCGGCCGGCAGACCCAGCTCGACCGCCCGCTGCGCGCTTTCGATCGCCGACGTCACCAGCGCCTCACGCATGACCGCGCTGGCCGTCCAGGGCGTCGACCGGGTCGCATTCAGGTCCATCAGCCGGGCCAGCAGGCTCTGGTCGAGGCTGCCCCAGTTCACGCCGATGCGGACCGGCTTGTCGTGGCGACAGGCGATCTCGATCATCTGCGCGAAATTGTCGTCGCGCCGGCGCCCGGCACCGACATTGCCCGGGTTGATCCGGTATTTCGACAAGGCCTGCGCGCAGTCCGGAAAGTCGGCAAGCAGCTTGTGGCCGTTGTAATGGAAGTCGCCGATCAGCGGCACGTCGACCGCCATCCGGTCGAGCCGGGCACGCACGTCCGGCACTGCTGCGGCCGCCGCCGGTGAATTGACGGTGATGCGGACCAGTTCGGAGCCGGCACGCGCCAGCGCCGCAACCTGCAGCGCCGTCGCTGCGGCATCGGCCGTATCCGTATTGGTCATGGACTGGACGACGATCGGTGCATCGCCCCCCACCCGGACCGCGCGCATTCCCCAGCGCACCACGCTTTGCCGGGCCGACCGGCGCGGCACCGGCCCGACCGGCATGGGCGTCTCGATCGAGACGCCGGACATGACCGCGTCATTCATACCGGAACTCCTGCAGAAGCCTCAATCGAGCCGGAGGCGGGCGACGCCGTTGCGTGCCCGCGCTGCAAGATCGACGGCCTGGCCATCACGCTCGAGGCGCACGTAGCTGGCGTTGCCGATCACCAGCGACAGCGGCCGCTCCCCGCTGAGCTGTCGTTCGCTGCCGGCCGGCTGGGTCCCGGTGAGCAGCACCTTGCCTGCCGCATCGCGGATCTCGACCCAGGATTCGCGCTCGAAGCTCAGCTTCAGCGTCGAACTCGTCGAGGTCGGCGCGCTGGCCCGCCCATCACCTGTGCCCGCTCCCGGCGACCCGCCTGCAGTACCGGCAACACCCGGCGCACCGGCGATCGAGCCAGCGCCGCCGGCCTCGGTACCCGCCGGCGCCGCCTCGGCGGAGGCTGTCCCGCCCGCGGCAGGGACCAGCGGCATCAGCGGGGCCAACGGCGTCAGCGACTCGCCACCCGAGGCAGCCCCGGCGCCCATCCCGGCCGCGGCACCCGAGGCAGCGCCCCCGCCGATATCCGTGCCGATGCCGCCGCCCGGCCCGCCGGCATCCGAGCCGGCCTGGCTCGCGGTGTCCTGCGCGGCGGGAACATCACGCATCGCGAGGCCCGGCGAACCCGTGCCGGCCGCATCGTCGGTCGACGCCGCACCGTTGGCGCGCAGCGCGAGCGATTCGGACACCGCCTCGTCGCTGCCGAGTTCGAAGTTGCGTCCGAAATAGAAAACGATCGCGATGACGGCCGCAATGCCGAACACGATCCAGGCAAGACGGCCGCCGACGCCGCCCGCCCCCCCGGCAAACCCGCCTCGCGAAATCGACGGCTCGAGCGAAGTCGACTGCCGCAGCGCCGGCGCCGCGACCTGCCCACCCAGACCGGCGAGCAGCCCCGAGACGTCGACACCGACAGTCTTGCCGTAGGCGCGCAGCGCACCGCGCACGAAAGCCTGGCCGGGCAGGGCCTGCCAGTCGCCGCGTTCGAGCGCTTCGATCTGGCGGGTCGCCATGCCGAGCCGGCCGGCAACCTCGGAAGCGCTCAGACCGGCCGCCTGGCGCGCCGCCACCAGCTGGGCGGGTTCGGAGAGGACTGCCGCAGCAGCCTCCGCAGTGTCTTCGGCAGGGATTCCCGTCTGCTCAGTCACCATATCTCCCTGACGCCAGCAACCCGGCCTCCTGGGATTCCGGGAAGCGTCGCCTCAGCTGCAGGCCCAGGCTCGCCTCGGCGTCGCGATGGCAGAGTGCCCGCTCCACCCGAAGCGCCAGCCACAGCGTCTGCGCAGTCGGCTCGAACATCGTGATCAGCCTTTGCGCATAGAAGCGGGCACGTTCATGCTGGCCGCGGCCGAAATAGATGCGGCCAAGGTTGTACATCGCCACCGGATTCGAGACGTCCACCTCGAAGGCGCGGCGGAAGTAGGCCTCGGCGGCCTCGACATCACCGAGCCGCTCCGAGCACAGGCCGGCATTGTGCAGCGGGACCGTCGGCGTGCGGTACAGCGGATCGTTCAGGGCCCGCTCGAAACGCGCGATCGACTCGCGCTCACGCCCGGTCTGGCACAGGAACCAGCCGAAATTGTTGTTCAGCTCGGCGTCATTGGCGGCGAGGCCCAGCCCGCGCTCGAAGCTCTCCTCGGCACGCGGCACATCGCCCAGGGTCATGTAGACCAGCCCGAGCATGTTGTAGGCAGCCGGATAAGCGGGATCGATGCGCAGGGCCTGACCGAGCTCCTCGAGCGCGACCTGCAGATTGCGCTGCTGGTAATAGCCGGCCGCCAGTTCGACGCGGATCCGGGCCCGCCGCCGGGTGTCGGTCTCTTCGCCGGTATCGGGCAGGACCCCGAGCGCGCCACCGGATGCGCCGGTGCGCTCCCCCGGGCCGGCGCAGCCCGCCAGCAGCAGCGCGACAAGCACAGCCAGCAGCCAGGCGGACAGCAACCGGGCGGCACCGGGCGCGCCGGTTTCCGGATGAGTGCGGTACTGTCCTGCCCCGCGACTCACCGCGCCTCCGCGATACCGATGACCCGCGACGCGCGCTGCATCCGCTCATGCAAGCGGGTGCGGTCCCGGACCTCGCCGGCCAGTTGTCCGCAAGCCGCATCGATGTCGTCGCCACGGGTGCGGCGCACCGTCGTGACGATGTCGGCATCGATCAGGCGTTGCGCAAAAGCCTTGACCCGCTCCGGTTTCGATTTGCGCAACCCCGAGCCAGGGAATGGATTGAAGGGAATCAGGTTGAACTTGCAGGGCAGATCGCGCACCAGCCCGAGCAGTTCTCCGGCATGCCGGTCGGAGTCGTTGACCCCGTCGATCATCACGTATTCGAAGGTGATGAAGTCGCGCGGCGCCCGATCGAGATAGCGGCGACAGGCCGCGAGCAATTCGGCAAGCGGATACTTGCGGTTCAGCGGCACGAGTTCGTCGCGCAGCGCGTCGTTGGGCGCATGCAGCGACACGGCCAGCGCCACCGGGCAGTCGTTGCGCAGCCGGTCGATCATCGGCACCACGCCCGACGTGGAGACCGTGACGCGCCGCCGGGACAGGCCGTAGGCATTGTCGTCGAGCATGATGCGCAGGGCGGTCAGCGTCGCCGCATAGTTCTGCAGCGGCTCGCCCATCCCCATGAACACCACGTTGCTGATGACACGGTCTGTTGCCACGCCTTCGGCGCGTGCGTAGGCGCCGAGTTCGCGGTTGGCATGCCAGAGCTGCGCGACGATCTCGTGGGCCTGCAGATTGCGCGAGAAGCCCTGCTTGCCGGTCGAGCAGAACAGGCAGTTGACCGCGCAGCCGGCCTGGGTCGACACGCACAGCGTGCCGCGTTCGGCCTCGGGGATGAAGACCGTCTCGACGGCATTGCCGCCGCCGACGTCGAGCAGCCACTTGCGCGTGCCATCGGTCGAGCGGTGATCACGCACGACCGCGGGCACGGCCAGCTCGGCGCGGGCAGCCAGCAACGCGCGAAAATCCTTCGCGAGGTCGGTCATCGCGTCGAAATCGGCCGCCCCGCGCTGGTGGACCCAGCGCATCAACTGGCGCGCCCGGAACGGCTTCTGCCCCCAGCCGGCGCACAATCCGGCCAGGCTGTCGGCATCGTAGCCGAGCAGGTTGACCGCGGGCGCCAGCGCTTCCGGCATGCTCTCTGTATTCAGCGGGAGTGGACGTTCATCGCCGGGAAGAAGAACGCGATCTCGACACTGGCCGTTTCCGGCGCATCGGAACCGTGCACGGCGTTGGCGTCGATGCTGTCGGCGAAATCGGCCCGGATCGTGCCGGCGGCAGCCTTCTTCGGGTCGGTGGCCCCCATCAGGTCGCGGTTCTTCAGGATCGCGCCCTCACCCTCGAGCACCTGCACCATGACCGGACCCGAGATCATGAATTCGACCAGATCCTTGAAGAACGGCCGCTCGCGGTGCACGGCGTAGAAAGCCTCGGCCTCGCCGCGCGACAGATGCATCATCCTGGCAGCGACCACCTTGAGGCCGGCGCCCTCGAAGCGCGAGTAGATCTGTCCGATGACGTTCTTGGCGACGGCGTCGGGTTTGATGATCGAGAGGGTACGTTCGACGGCCATGTTCGTTCCAGGTTCCAGGTGGCTTGCAGCGAAGCGCTGTCAGAAGGATCAAAGACAGGGATTGATGAAAATATCTTGAAAAATGAGCAGCTTGGCCCAAGATTTCGTGCATTCCCACGTATCGTGGGCAATCGTTGAGTTTAACATACGCGCAGTTCGCGACCGTCATGGAAAATCCTTCGGAATTCGAAGGAATCGCTTGAAACCCGCGAGCTTCGGCCCTACATTCGGACCACTTCCCTGAGGAGCACAAACTGATGGCATACGAGCAAAACCAACTGCGTGAGCCGGGCTTCGGCAGCGCGACCGGCGCCCTGGGCGCGGCCACGCGCAACCGCGTCCTGCGCAACACCTACTGGCTGCTCGCCCTGTCGATGATTCCGACCGTACTGGGCGCCTACATCGGCGTCACCACCGGTTTCAGCTTCTTCGCTGGCAGCCCCTTCGTCGGCCTGATGATGTTCCTGGCCGTCGCCTTCGGCTTCTTCTTCGCGATCGAGAAGTTCAAGAACAGCGGCGTGGGCGTGGCCCTGCTGCTCGGCTTCACCTTCTTCATGGGGTTGATGCTGTCACGCCTGATCGGCGCGGTGCTCGGCATGTCGAACGGCGCCAGCCTGATCATGACCGCCTTTGGCGGCACCGCCGGCGTGTTCGCCGTGATGGCCACGGTTGCCACCGTGTCCAAGCGCGACTTCACCGGCATGGGCCGCTGGCTGTTCATGGGCTTCCTGGTGATCTTCTTCTCCGCGATCGCCAACATCTGGCTGCAGATGCCGGCACTCACGCTGACCGTGTCGACGCTGGCCATCCTGATCTTCTCGGCCTTCATCCTGTACGACCTGCAGCGCATCATCCGCGGCGGCGAGACCAACTACGTGACGGC
Organism: Burkholderiaceae bacterium; assembly: GCA_041678445.1. Classification (GTDB taxonomy): domain Bacteria; phylum Pseudomonadota; class Gammaproteobacteria; order Burkholderiales; family Burkholderiaceae_E; genus Zeimonas. The sequence goes on from JBAYOD010000005.1 coordinate 36,551, forward strand.
CACGCTGTCGATCTACCTGAGTGTCTACAACGTCTTCAGCAACCTGCTGATGATGCTGGGCATCTTCGGCGGCAGCGACGACTGATCCCGCGCTGATCCGGGCCGGCCTGTCAGTCAGGCCGGCCTTTCAACCACTTCGCGTTCAAACGCCGGGGAGCGGCAGGCCAGGACGCGGAGCGAGGCTTTCGGCGCACGCCGGGTGCTTGCCCCGCTTCGCGGGGTGCCCTGCGATGCTCGCGCTCGTGGCCTGCCGCCGAACTCGCTGCACTCCCTACGCTTCGCTTCGTTCGTTTCGCTCAGACAGGCGGCGGCAAGTCAGATTGTTGGTGCGCGCTGCGCGCGCAGGCCACGAGCACTGCGCTTCTCGGCTGCGCACAAGGCGGGCGCCGAAAGCCTCGCCCCGCGTCCTGGCAGACAGTGGCTTGGGATCGAACGCAAAGCGGTCTCGGTACGGCCAGGCTGCACGACCGGAGCCTGACTCGGCGGCAAACCTGACTCGGCAGTGAACTTGATTCGGCAGCAAACCTGACTCGGCAGCACGGTCGGGCTGCGCGAGCTGCAGGCCGGCATGACAGCCGCCTGCGAGCCGGCAAGGTGCTCGCCATCGGCAACCGGATTGCCGCGGTGCCCGGATGGGTTTCCGTCAGATGGCACAGCGTCGCCGGCCAAGGGGCGGGGGGCTTCGCCTGGCCGGCGCCTTGTGCGCAGCCGAGGCGCACAGGGTTCCTGGCTGTCGCGCGCAGCGCGA
>JBAYOD010000006.1:0-35465 GCA_041678445.1 Burkholderiaceae bacterium
CGACTGATTGACGCTGTCCAACGGCCGCAGCGTGAGTGGTGTGGCCGGCAGCTCGACCCGCTGGGCCAGTTCGACGAGTTCACCCAGCGCGGGCAGGCCGGCCACGTAGGAACCCCGGATCGTCAGCGACTTGAGGGCGAACATCGGCAGCGGCATCCGGAACTCGCCGCCGAACAGGCCGACGATGACGACCTCGCCATTGCGCCGCACCAGATTGACTGCCAGCGAGGCGGTGTTCTCGGCGCCCACGAAGTCGATCGCGCCGGCGATCTGGCCGCTGCAGGCCTTGCCGATGCTGCGGGCGGCATCGGGTTCAAGCGGGTCGAAGGCGGCGCTGGCGCCGTTGGCCAGAGCGGCTTCGCGCTTGGCCGGGTCGGGGTCGATGGCCACGATGCGGGCCGGCGAGGTGGCCGACAACAGTGCGACGGCGGTCATCCCGACACCACCGCAGCCGATCACGGCGAGCCAGTCTTCGGCGCTGGCCGGGCTGAGCTTGCGGATCGCGCCCCAGGCCGTGATGCCGGCGCAGGCGAAGGTGGCTGCGCGTGCCGGGTCGAGGCTGCCGATCGGCACCAGGTAGCGCTGGTGCGGCACGCGCACCAGGTCGGCGAAGCCGCCGGGCAGCTGGATGCCGAGGTTGCGCGCTGTTTTCGGGCACAGATGTTCGTCGCCACTCAGACAGGTCGGGCATTCACCGCAGCCCAGCCACGGATAGACGATGACCCGGTCACCCGGTGCGACGCCGTCGACTTCGGGGCCGACCTCGACGACTTCGCCGCCGATCTCGTGGCCCATGGTGACCGGCAGCCGGGTGCCGGCACGTTCGAGCGAGGACAACCGGCCGCCGCCCATGTCGAAGCCGCCGGCCTGGATATGCAGGTCGGAATGGCAGATGCCGCAGTGGGTGACGCGGATCGTGACCTCGCGGCCGACCGGTGTGGCAAGCTGTTCCTCGGTCGGTTCGAGCGGGCCGGCCCACTCACGGAATGACCAGCGGTGTGCGCAACGATAGTTCACGATCAGGGTCTCCAGCGGGAATCCGGAACGTCAAGCTATCACGATGGGACGGCTCGCAGGTGAATCATGCACTCATGTGCACGCCGGTCGGCCGTTGCGCTTTAGAATGCTGAACCATGGCTCAGACTGCCCAACGCGAAAAGAGTGCAAAAGTCCGCAGTGACGGCCGCACCGAAAACGCACAATTCATGTTCCTGAACCGGCTTCGTCGCGAGCGCAGCCGGGTGGAAATCTATCTGGTCTCGGGCACGCGCCTGCAAGGCCGCATCCAGTCCTTCGATGGCCGGATGTTGCTGCTGGCCACCGAAACCGGTGCCATCGCGCTGTATCACCAGGCCACGGCCACGGTGCAACGCTCGCTGGCCCGGCCCAAGCGCGGCATGCCGCGCAGCCAGGCCGACCGGCCACGCAGGGTCATGCTCAGGCCACCCGCCGAGCCGGCACTGCTGCCGGCCGGGCGGGCGCTGTCCGATGAGGGGGCTCCGATGCGTGCTCCGCTCGGGCTGCGCAGCGGCGCGAACCAGGGCGGGCTGAATGCCGGCCCGGCAGCGCCGCCGGTGGTCATCAAGCGGCGCCGCTCGAAGCTGCTGGTCAAGCCCGACGAGGACTGAACTCCCGGCCGGTGCTTGCTGTCGGCGCCTCCTCCAGACCGGCTGTTGCCGGTCATTCGTAGCGGCGCTCGGCCCACCACGGGAAGAAGGCCGGCATGTCGGCCGAGACCCGGTCGGTGAAGCGGGCCGGGCGTTTTTCCAGGAAGGCGCCGATACCCTCCCTGGCATCGGCCATGCGCCCGCGCATGTAGATCGCCCGGCTGTCGATCTTGTGGGCTTCCATCGGATGGTCGGCGCCCGCCATTCGCCAGATCATCTGGCGGGTCAGCGCCACCGAGACCGGGGCGGCGTTGTCGGCGATCTCGCGAGCCAGCGCCCGCGCGGCCGGCAGCAGTGCGTCGGGGGCGTGGACGGCCGATACCAGGCCGCCGGCCAGCGCTTCCTCGGCCGGGAAGACCCGGCCGGTATAGGTCCATTCGAGGGCCTGGCCGATCCCGACCAGGCGCGGCAGGAACCACGAGGAACAGGCCTCGGGCGTGATGCCACGGCGCGCGAAGACGAAGCCGAAACGGGCGGCGCTGGAGGCGAGCCGGATGTCCATGGGCAGCTGCATCGTGGCGCCGATCCCGACGGCGGGCCCGTTGATCGCGGCGATCACCGGCTTCAGGCACTCGTAGATGCGCAGCGTGAGCCGGCCGCCGCCGTCGCGCACGGATTCGTGGCTGAGATCGGGTTCGCCATTGGCCAGCAGGGGTGTGCTGCGCTTCTCCGGCCGGTCGCCGCGCGCGGCATAGTCGAAGGTGCTGGCGCCGGCCGACAGATCGGCACCGGCGCAGAATGCCCGGCCGGCGCCGGTGACGATGATGGCCCGGACGGCGTCGTCGGCGTCGGCCCGGTCGAAGGCGGCGATCAGCTCGTTCATCATCGTCGGGGTGAACGCGTTCAGCTTGTCGGGGCGGTTCAGTGTGATCGTCAGGATGCCGTCGTCGAGGTCGTAAAGCAGGGTGTCGAAGCGCATGGTCCGGGTGTCCGTGTACAGGGATCGTCGAAGCGTCGATCTTAGCCCCGGAATCGGCTGGGCCGGGGTGGGCCGGGGTGGGGCCTATCATCAGTCTCTCGGGTAAACGAGCCGGAAGGCAGCGCAGGAGGGCACGAGGTGGATCTGAAGAGCAAGCGAAGAATCGGGCGCAACGGTCGCGAGGTGTTTCCGATCGGGCTGGGCTGCATGGGCATGTCGGAGTTCTACGGTCCGACCGACGAGGCCGAGTCGCTGCGCACCCTGCAGGCGGCATTCGACGCCGGGGTCGACAGTTACGACACGGCCGACATCTATGGTTTCGGCGACAACGAGATCCTGCTCGGCCGCTTCCTGAAGAGCCGCCGCGACCAGGTCCATCTGGCGACGAAGTTCGGGATCGTGCGCCGGCCGGGAGCCTACGAGCGGCGCATCGACAATTCACCGGACTACATCCGTGAAGCCTGCGAGGCATCGTTGCAGCGGCTCGGCACCGACCGCATCGATCTGTACTACCTGCACCGGATTGCTCCCGAGGTGCCGATCGAAGAATCGGTTGGCACGTTGGCAAGGCTGATCGAACAAGGGAAGATCGGTGCAATCGGTCTGTGCGAAGTATCGCCAGAGACGCTCAAGCGCGCGCATGCCGCGCATCCGGTCGCAGCCGTGCAAAGCGAGTACTCGCTGTGGTCACGCGACCCGGAACAGGGCATGCTGGCCGCCTGCCGCGAACTCGGCGTCAGCTTCGTGGCCTACAGCCCGCTCGGCCGCGGTTTCCTGACCGGACGCATCGCTGATCCCGGCCAGCTTGCTGCCGACGACTTCCGTCGCTCCAACCCGCGCTTCCAGGGCGATAACCTGGCGCACAACCTCGAGCTTGCCGAGCGGGTCCGGAACTTTGCGCAGCGCAAGGGTTGCACGCCCGCGCAACTGGCCATTGCCTGGCTGCTTGCGCAGGGTCCGGACATCATCCCGATCCCGGGTACCAAGCGGACGTCTTACCTGAAGGAGAACCTGGGGGCCATCGAGGTGAGTCTCGATGCGGGCGAACTGGCCGAGCTGTCGGCTGCGCTGCCGCCGGGAGCGGCCGCCGGCGAGCGCTATACGGCCGAAGGGATGAAAGGCATCGGCGTCTGACCGGGGCGCAGGCCTGAGCTCTGCCTGCATCTCACTGTCCGCGCATCTGGAACCAGAGTGTGTAGGCCCAGCAGCCCGCGCAGAACTTGAATGCCCACTCGGCGAAGGAGAAGACCAGCAGCACGCCGACAGGCACTTTCCACAAGGTGCTGCCGGCCAGCCACAGCACGAGGCTCACGGCGCTGGCGATGAACAGCAGCTTCGCGGCGAACATCTTGGCGCCGGCGTTTTCCTTTGCGCCGGCGGCGTCGAAGCGTTGCAGCAGCCTCAGCGATGCCTTGTGAAGCGGGCAGCGCGCATGGCTGAAGAAACCCCGGACGAATCCGGTCACTGCCGTGATGGCCATCAGCCAGGGCAGTTCGAGCCCGAACGCGAGCAGGCAGATCAGGAAGGTCACCAGGGCGTCCAGGCGGGCGGCATTGGCATGGACCGGGGGAACATCGAAGCGGAGCATGGCAGTCGTCCAAGGCCGGCATGACGATCGTTCAGGCCGGTGAGGCAACGGAAGTGAGGGCCATGATAATCCGCAGGGCGCGTCGGCTGCGCTAATTCAGATCAGCAAAAGCGCGGACGGCGGCTGGCCTGGCAGATCCCGGTCCGGTGCCAGGACGCTCGCGGCGAAGCTGCGGTCAGCTCAGGGCGCGCGTTCGCCGCGATCAGCTGACTGGTGGCCCGGATCGTCTGCCGGGTTGCCTGACGGGGTGCTTGTCGGTGGGGCGGTCGGCGCCGCCTCTTCGAGCAGCGGCAGGAAGGCCGGCGATTGCAGGTCGTCGAACTGATCGTGATCGACCGCCCAGAAGAAGGCGAGCGCGGCCCCGGCCGTGACCACCAGCGACAGCAGGATCATGATCGGCAGAATGCTCATCGCGGCGCGGTGCCCACCGCCGATCGCTCCAGCCGCATCTTCAGGATCTGAGTGGCATCGGGATCCAGCGGCGGGTCGGGGTAGCGCATCGCCATGACGATCATCCACACGCAGCCGGCCAGTACCGCCGCCAGGATCAGCGTACCGAGCCAGACCACCGGCTGACGGTACCAGCTGTCGCGGTTTGCTGCGGTGCTCATTGCGCCCGGATGCCCGGATTCGACTGCCGATACACCCAGGCTGCGATGACCCGGGCCTCGGCTTCGGTCAGGCGGCCGCGAAAGGCCGGCATTTCACCGCTGCGGCCATCACGGATGCTTTTCTCGATCTGCGCGCGGCTGCCGCCGTACAGCCAGACCGGATCCGTCAGATCGGGTGCGCCGACCTGCGGGTTGCCTTTCCCGTCCGCGCCGTGACAGGCGGCACAACTGGCGAAGTTCTCCTTGCCCAGCGCTGCCTTCACCGGATCGCCCGTTCGTCCGGAAAGGCTGAGCACATACTGCGCGACTTCCTCGACGCCCTGGCTGCCGAGGATCTCGCCCATCGGCGGCATGGCGCCGCGTCGGCCATCCAGGATGCTGGTCAGCAGGGTCTCGCCGTCGCCGCCATAGAGCCAGGCGCCGCCGGTGAGCCTGGGGGCGCCCAGCACCGGATTGCCGCGGGCGCTCGTGCGATGGCAGGCCGCACAGTTGTCGACGAAGAGCCGGTGACCCATTCCAGTGGCCGCCAGGTCGGTTGCGAGCTCTTCGACCGGGCGCTGCGCATAGCTGCTCATCAGCGGGTCGAGCCTGGCCTCGATCTTTGCCGTGTCGCGCGCAAGTTCACCCTGCGAGGACCAGCCGATCAGGCCCTGGTAACTGCCGAAGCCCGGGTACAGCACCAGGTAGCCGATGCCGATGACGAACATGGCGGCCGACACCAGGACCCACCAGAGCGGCAGCGGCCGGACGCCTTCGCGCAACGCGCCGTTGGCCCAGACGTGGCCGGTCGTGCCATCGGACAGGGTCGGGATGTGCACGCGCATTCCCCACAGGAACAGGAACAGGGTGATTCCCAGGTTGAAGGTCACCAGCGCCATGATCCAGAGGGACCAGAAGGTGCTCATCTTTGCTCTTCCTCTTCGTCTGAATGGGGCGCATCGCTGTCCTGCATCGGCAGTTGCGCCATCCGGTCGAAAACCCGCTTGTGCCGCGCGCGCCAGGCCCAGAACCAGATGCCCAGGAACACGACCATCAGGACGATGGTGATGAGGCCGGCGACCCAGCCCCAGGTCGTACTCATCGGGAGCTCCCGTCTCCGTGCGCAGCCTCCGGTGCCGGCGCCTGGCTCACCCCCAGCCCCTGCAGGTAGGCGATCAATGCGTCCATCTCGGTCTTGCCGGCCAGCGCCTGCGGGACCGAGGCGATGTCCTCGTCGGAATACGGGTCGCCGAGCCGGCGCAGCGCGCGCATGCGCGCCTGGACATCGTCGGGGTCGAGCCGGGTGCCATCCAGCCACTTGTAGGCCGGCATGTTCGACTCCGGCACCACCTGACGCGGGTCGAGCAGATGCAGCCTGTGCCATTCGTCGGAGTACTTGCCGCCGACCCGGGCGAGGTCGGGGCCGGTGCGCTTGGAGCCCCACTGGTGGGGACGATCGTAGAACGACTCGTCGGCCGTCGAGTGCGGGCCGTAGCGCTGCACCTCGAAGCGCTGGGCACGGATCATCTGCGTATGGCACAGATAGCAGCCGTCACGCACGTAGATGTCCTTGCCGATCAGCCGCAGCGGGTCGTAGGGCTGGATATGCGCCGGCGGCGTCACTGCCTGGGCCCGCATGAACAGCGGGGTGACTTCGGCCAGCCCGCCGATCGAGACCATGATTGCGATGCCCACGCCGAGCAAGCCGGCGTTCTTCTCGATCTTCTCGAAATACTTGTAACCACCTGCCATGTCGGAGTCCTCAGGCTGTCGCGGGACGCGGCAACGGAAACTGCTGGGCGACCGGTTCGGGAACCGGGATCGGGACCGGCACGATGAGGTGCGCGCGCGCATCGGCGGCGGTGTGCCAGAGGTTCCAGGCCATGACGACCATGCCCGAAACCACCATCAGGCCGCCCAGGAAGCGGACGACGTAGTAGGGCTTGACCGCTTCGAGGCTGGCCAGGAACGAATAGGCCAGCGAGCCGTCAGGCAGGGTGGCGCGCCACATCACGCCGGCCGTGACCCCTGCGATCCACATCGCGACGATGTACAGCAGCAGGCCGCCGGTGTGCAGCCAGAAGTGCAGGGCCATGGCGTTCTTCGAATGCATGGCCGGCCGGCCCAGCGCGCGCGGCGCCATCGCGTACAGCGATCCGATCGTGATCATCGCCACCCAGCCGATCGAGCCCGAGTGCACGTGCGCCACCGTCCAGTCGGTGTAGTGCGACAGCGAGTTGACCGACTTGATGGCCATCATCGACCCTTCGAAGGTCGACGCGGCATAGAAGACCAGGGCCACCACCATGAACTGGGCGGCCGGATCCGTTCTCAGCTTGTGCCAGGAGCCGTTGAAGGTCAGCAGGCCGTTGGCCGCCGATCCCCAGCTCGGCATCAGCAGCACCAGCGAGAACGCCATGCCGACCGACTGCACCCAGTCGGGCAGGGCGGTATAGAGCAGGTGGTGAGAACCCGCCCACATGTAGATCGAGATCAGCGCCCAGAAGTTGACGATCGAGAAGCGGTAGCTCCACAGCGGCTGCTGGGCCTGGCGCGGCACGAAGTAGTACATCATCCCCAGGAAGCCGGCAGTCAGGAAGAAAGCCACCGCGTTGTGGCCGTACCACCACTGGACCATGGCGTCGACGACACCCGAGTAGATCGGGTAGGACTTCGTCAGCGACACCGGCATGACGAGGTTGTTGACGATGTGCAACAGGCCGACGGCGATGATGAAGGCGCCGTAATACCAGTTGGCCACGTAGATGTGCTGGATGCGCCGGCGCGTCAGGGTCGTGAAGAAGACCACGCCGAACGAGACCCAGACGACGGCGATCAGGATGTCGATCGGCCACTCCGGCTCGGCATATTCCTTGCTCTGGGTGAAGCCCAGCGGCACCGTGATGACAGTCAGCAGACAGGCCAGTTGCCAGCCCCAGAAGGTGAAATTGGCCAGCCTGGGCAGGGCCAGGCGGACATGGCCGGTCCGCTGCACGACGTAGTAGCAGGTTCCGATCAGGGCCGAGCCGCCAAACGCGAAGATCACGCCGAAAGTGTGCACCGGCCGGATCCGGCTGAACGACAGCCAGGGGATGTCGGTGTTCAGCGCGGGCCAGGCAAGCTGGGCGCCCGCGAAGACCCCGATCGACATGCCGATCACGCCCCAGACGGCAGCGGCGAGCAGGAACAGCCGGACGATCTCGTCATTGAAGGTGGTTTCCCGATGCACTTCCTTCCCCTGTGTGGCCATGCACGCCGCAGCCCGTGTGCCGGCGCGCATTTATAGATGCATTTTAAATGAATCTAAATATTCGTTGTGCCGGGCTGCGACAATGATGATCCGACCTGCAGCCGGATGTTGTGATGAGCATTCCTGTCGAACTGTACAGCCTTGCAGAAGCCATGGCGAAGTACCGCTTTGCCTATCTGCTCAGCGCCGGAGCGCAGGGTGCGCCACATGCGGTGGCCGTTACCCCGACGCTGGAAGGCGGTGCGCTGGTCCTCGCCGGCATCGGCCGGCGCAGCCGGGACAATATGTTGACCAGATCGGCCGTCAGCCTGGTCTGGCCACCCCAATTCGAAGATGGGTATTCGCTGATCGTGGATGGGCAGGCCGACGTCGCCGCTCTCGCGGACGCGGACAGCCCGGCATTGCGAATTGTGCCGACCCGGGCCGTGCTGCATCGACCGACTCCGCGGCCCGAACTGGCTGTGCCGGGCGCCTGCGGCTCGGATTGCGTGGAGTTGCTCCTGCCGTCGGCCGCGTTGCGCTGAGCGCATGGCTGGCAACACATGACGGATACGCGGCAGGGGCGCGCCTGGGAGGTTTTCCTGGCGTTCCTGAAGCTGGGCATCAGCGCCTTCGGCGGACCGGTGGCGCATCTCGGATATTTCCACACCGAGTTCGTCGAACGGCGCCGCTGGCTCGACGAAGGCAGCTATGCCGACCTCGTCGCCGTCTGCCAGTTCCTGCCCGGCCCGACGAGCAGCCAGGTCGGCATCGCCCTGGGCCTGCGGCGCGCAGGCTGGCCGGGTGCCCTGTGCGCCTGGCTGGGCTTCACCCTGCCATCGGCACTGCTGCTCGTTGCCTTTGCCTACGGCATCACCCATCACGCCGGGTTGGCGACCTCGGGGGCCGTGCAAGGTCTCAAGATCGTCGCGGTGGCCGTGGTCGCCCAAGCGGTCATGAACATGGCCAGGACGCTGTGTCCCGACCGCTTGCGCGCTGGCCTGGCCCTGCTCGCTGCGCTGATCGCGCTGGCCTTGCCCTGGGCTGCGGGCCAGGTCGGCGCCATGCTGATCGCCGGCCTGCTGGGTCGGCTGTTGATCGAACATGCCCCGCTCGAATGTTCCCCGCAGGCCGCGGCTGCTTCCGCCGGCCCTGGCGTGTCGCGGCGCAGCGCCGTGCTCGCGCTCGGTCTGTTCGCCGGGCTGTTGCTGGGTCTGCCCGTCGTTGCCAGCACCACGGGTTCTGCCGGCTGGGCATTGATCGACGGATTCTTCCGTGCCGGCTCGCTGGTGTTCGGAGGCGGCCATGTGATCCTGCCGCTGCTCCAGGCGGTGGTCGTGCCGACCGGAGTCGTCGACAACGCGCAGTTCCTGGCCGGCTATGGTGCGGCCCAGGCCGTGCCGGGCCCGCTGACCAGTTTCGCCGCTTTTCTCGGTACGGTGGCGCACGGCCCGTTGAGCGGCTGGTCGGGTGGGCTGGTGCTTCTGGCCGTGATCTTCGCCCCGTCCTTCCTGCTGGTCGCCGGCGTGCTGCCATTCTGGGACGCCCTGCGCCAGCGCGCCGGCATCCGCCCGGCGCTGGCCGGCATCAATGCCGGAGTGGTCGGCATCCTGCTGGCCGCACTCTACGACCCGGTCTGGACCGGCGCCATCCATGGGCGCCTGGACTTCGGCCTGGGCCTGGCGGCCTTCGGCCTGCTCGTCTACGGACGGCTGTCGCCGGTGATCGTTGTGGGGTTGGGGGCGCTGGCGGGCTGGGCGCTGGGTTGAGCGGTGCTGTGCTTCAGGTGCTCGTGCTGCAGGATGTACATCCTGATCACGTTGCGATAGGAGCCGTTGATGAAGAACTCGTGAATCAGCTCGCCTTCCGGCTTGAAGCCGAGTTTCTTGTAGATGCGCACTGCTCGGTCGTTTTCCCGGTCGACCAGCAGGTACAGCTTGTAGAGATTCAGGACGTTGAACCCATAGTCCATCGCGAGCCGGGTGGCGCGCGCAGCCAGCCCTCTGCCCTGGTATTCCGGCGCGATGACGATCTGGAATTCGGCCCGGCGGTGCACATGGTCGATTTCGACCAGTTCGACCAGACCGGTTTTCTCTCCGTCCAGTTCGACCACGAAGCGGCGCTCGCGCTGGTCGTGGATGTGTTCGTCGTAGAGCGCGGACAGTTCGGCGAAGGTTTCGTAAGGTTCCTCGAACCAGTAGCGCATCACGCTGGCGTTGTTGTCGAGCTGATGCACGAAGTACAGGTCTTCGCGTTCCAGCGGGCGCAGCTTGAGGCCGGTGTCGGGTTTCATGGCCGACGGATCATCGCATGGCGGGTGGGCGGTGTGCTGCGTTGGTACGACAGGCTCGACTAAAGCTTCGCTTCCTGCATGAGTCCGGCCAGGCTGACGTCGAGTGCGTTCGCCAGCCTGAGCAGCGTCAGGACCGCCACGTTGTTGTCCCCGCGCTCGATCCTGCCCACGTAACTGCGATCGACGTCGGCCATGAGCGCCAGTCTTTCCTGGGACACCCCTGCCCGGATCCGTATTCGTCGGATGGCGCTGCCCAAGGCGAGCAGGGCGGGATCCTGGCGACGACTGGAGAGGTTTGGCACCTCCTGATCATTTCGTTATGATGCGCAGAAATCCACGGTACATGTACCTCAATACAAAGGCAGCCTGCACTGACACTGTCGAATGTAGTCGCGCTGCTTAGCAGTAATCTCGTACTGCGTTACTATTTCATGCGTGGCGATCAGGACGTTCAAGTGTGCCGACACCGAAGCGCTCCTTCGCTTGCGCCGGGTGGCGCGCTTCGCCAACATCGAGCGGCCGGCGTTGCGCAAGCTCAAGCAACTCGACCTGGCGAAGCGGCTCGAGGACTTGCGCGCGCCGCCAGCCAACCGACTCGAGCAGCTCAAGGGCGATCGTGCGGGACAGTGGAGCCTGCGGGTGAACGATCAGTTCCGCATCTGCTTTCGCTGGACCGGAAGCGACGCCGAAGACGTCGAGATCGTGGACTATCACTGAGGCAAGACGAGATGACCAGGAAACTCAAGCCGGTGTTGCCCGGCGAAATGCTTGCCGAGGAGTTCCTCAAGCCTTTGGGCATGAGCAACTACCGTCTGGCAAAGGAGATCGGCGTGCCCGCGCAGCGCATTGGCGAGATCGTCGCAGGCAAGCGGGCCATCACCGCCGACACTGATCTGCGGTTGTGCCGGTTCTTCGGTCTTTCCGATGGCTGGTGGCTGCGCCTGCAGGCCGACTACGATACCGAGGTCGCGAAGGTGAGCCTCGCCAAGACGCTCGCGAAGATCAGGCCATGGAAGGAAGCCACGGAGCAGACGGCGGATACGTACTGACCTTCCACTTTCGGGACGTAAGTACTTGATCTTCCTGGTGGGCGGCGCAGGGTTCGAACCTGCGACCCCTGCCGTGTGAAGGCAGTGCTCTACCACTGAGCTAGCCGCCCCGGATGGAACCGGTGAGTCCGGTCCCGGAGGGAAGCGGGATTCTATGGAAAATCGGCCGCGGAGGCAAACTTCGGGGCTGGAGCGGCTTGGCGGCGAACAGGCGGCGACCCTAGCAGCAGCGCTTTCCCGGCAACGGCGGTCACTCGCTGTCGCTGACCTGACGCGCGCCGCCGCTGTCGTAAAATCAGGCCTTTGCTGCTCTGCCGCTCAGGCGCTTCCTCCCGACATGGTCCGCACCCGTTTCGCTCCGAGTCCCACCGGTTTCCTGCACATCGGCGGCGCGCGCACTGCGCTGTTCGCCTGGGCTTATGCTCGTCATCGCGGCGGCAGTTTCGTGCTGCGCATTGAAGACACCGACGTGGAACGTTCGACGCCGGAGGCGACGCAGGCCATTCTCGATGGCATGCGCTGGCTGGGGCTGGACGCCGACGAGGGGCCTTACTACCAGATGCAGCGGATGGATCGCTATCGCGAGGTGATCGCGAAGATGCTGGTCGAGGGCAGCGCCTATCATTGCTGGTGCACGAAGGAAGAACTGGAAGCCATGCGTGCCGGACAGGAGGCGCTGGGCATGAAGCCGCGCTACGACGGCCGCTGGCGCCCGGAGCCGGGCAAGGCCTTGCCGGCACCGCCCGTGGGAGTGAACCCGGTGGTGCGCTTCCGCAATCCGGTCGGTGGCGGCACGGCCTGGAACGATCTCGTCAAGGGGCCGATCGCTTTCGACAATACCGAGCTCGACGACCTGATCATCGCGCGCTCGGACGGCACGCCGACCTACAACTTCTGTGTGGTGGTCGACGACTGGGACATGCGGATCACGCATGTGATCCGGGGTGACGACCACGTCAACAATACGCCGCGCCAGATCAACATCCTGCGCGCGCTGGGGGCGCCGGTGCCCGAGTATGGCCACCTGCCGATGATCCACGGCCCGGACGGCCAGAAGCTGTCCAAGCGCCATGGCGCGGTTTCGGTCATGCAGTATGACGAGGACGGCTATCTGCCCGATGCGGTGGTCAACTACCTGGCGCGGCTGGGCTGGAGCCACGGTGATGACGAGGTGTTCTCGCGCGAGCAGTTCGTCCAGTGGTTCGATGGCCGGCACATCAGCCGCTCGCCGTCGCGCTTCGACTTCGACAAGCTGCGCTGGCTGAACGGCCTGTACATCAAGCAGATGCCGGATGCGGAGCTGGCCGGACAGCTTGCCGCGCGGCTGAGTCAGGCGGGTGTCCTGCCGGCGGCCGGCGACCAGGAGTCTGCCGGGCCGGATCTGGCCGTGGTCTGCGGCTTGCTCAAGGAGCGCGCCCAGACCCTGAACGAGCTGGCCGACCTGGCCCGGATGTTCTTCGCCGATCATGACCCGGCAGCGATCGGCGAGGCCGAGCGCGACAAGCATCTGACGCCGGCGGCCCGGGCGGCAGTCGGCGGCTTCGCCGAGCGATTGCAGGCCTTGCCGGCGAACGACTGGACGGCGGCCGGGATCGCGGCCGCGCTGAAGGAAACCCTGGCGGCCCACGGCCTGAAGATGCCGCAACTGGCCATTCCGGTGCGGCTGCTGGTCTTCGGCTCGGCACAGACGCCTTCGGTCGACGCCATGCTGGCGGCCACGCCGCGTGCCTGGGTGCTGGCGCGGCTGGCCCGCTGGCCGGAATCTGCATGACAGGCGAATCCGCATGACAGGCAATACTCTCGGCCATTTGTTCCGTGTGACCACTTTCGGCGAATCGCATGGTCCGGCGATCGGCTGTGTCGTCGACGGGTGCCCGCCCGGGCTCGCGCTCACCGAGGCCGACATCCAGCACGAGCTCGACCGGCGCCGGCCCGGCACCTCGCGCCACGTCACCCAGCGCCAGGAGCCCGACCGGGTCGAGATCCTGTCGGGGTGCTTCGAAGGCCGCACGACGGGCGCGCCGATTGCGCTGCTGATCCGCAACCAGGACGCGCGCAGCAAGGATTACGGCAACCTGGCGCGCACCTTCCGGCCCGGCCATGCCGATTACACCTACTGGCAGAAGTACGGGATTCGCGACCCGCGCGGGGGCGGGCGCTCGTCGGCGCGGTTGACTGCACCGACGGTGGCGGCCGGGGCGATCGCGCGCAAGTGGCTGGCTGAACGCTACGGCACGGTGATTCGCGGCTGCATGACGCAGCTCGGTCCGATCGTCATTCCGTTCAGCGACTGGCGCCATGTTGCGCAGAACCCGTTCTTTGCGGCCGATGACGGGATCGTGCCCGAGCTCGAGGCCTACATGGACGCGCTGCGCCGCGACGGCGATTCGGTGGGTGCGCGCATCGATGTGGTGGCCGAGCGTGTGCCGGTGGGCCTGGGTGAACCCCTGTTCGACCGGCTCGACGCCGATATCGCCCATGCAATGATGGGGATCAACGCGGTCAAGGGCGTCGAGATCGGCGCCGGCTTCGCATCGGTCGCACAGCGCGGCAGCGAGCACGGCGACGAGCTGACGCCCGAGGGCTTCGCGACCAACCATGCCGGTGGCGTGCTCGGCGGCATCTCGACCGGGCAGCCGATCCGGGTGTCGATCGCGATCAAGCCTACTTCGAGCATCCGCACGGCGCGCCGCTCGATCGACCTCGAGGGTGCGCCGACCGAGGTCCAGACCTTCGGCCGGCACGACCCTTGTGTGGGTATCCGCGCCACACCGATCGCCGAGGCAATGCTGGCGCTGGTGCTGATCGATCACGCCCTGCGTGACCGGGCCCAGAATGCAGGCGTGAATCCGGCTACCCCGGTGATCGAGGGTCCTGCGCCGCTGCGCTGAGCACACACCCAGAACGGAGAACGACGATGACGAGCAAGCTCGCAGACCGGTTTTCGAGGCAGGACGATCCGACTCGGGTTTCGAGTTCGGGGCGGGGCAGTGGGGTTCGCCAACCGAGCTTGTCCCTGAGCTTGCCATTGAGGCTGCCCCTGAAGCTGGCCGCGGCGTCGCTCGCGATCGCTGCTGCCGGCCTGATCGCCGGCTGCCAGTCGGTGCAGACCACTGCCGGCGGGGCGGTCGGCATCGAGCGCACGCAGCGGATGTCGCCGCTCGTTTCGGAGGCGCAGTTGCGCCAGGAGGCCGAGTCGAGCTACCGGGAAGTGTTGAGCGAGGAGCGCAAGAAAGGCGCGTTGAACGCCGACGCTGCGTTGACCAACCGGGTCCGGGCGATCGCCAACCGGCTGATCCCGACCGTGGCCGCGTTCCGGCCCGAGGCCACGAAGTGGCAGTGGGAGGTCAACGTCATCCGTTCCGACGAGATGAACGCCTGGTGCATGCCCGGCGGCAAGATCGCCGTCTACACCGGACTGATCACGAAGCTGCAGCTGACCGATGACGAGATTGCGGCGATCGTCGGCCACGAAATCGCTCATGCGCTGCGCGAACATGCCCGCGAGCGGGCTTCCGAGCAGGTCGGTGCCCAGGTGCTGCTCACCGGGGCGGTCATGGCGGTGGGCGGCGGACAGGTTTCGATGGATCTCGGCAGCCTGTTCTACAAGACCTTCTTCGGCCTGCCCAACAGCCGCCTGCACGAAACCGAGGCCGACCGGATCGGTGTCGAACTGGCCGCCCGGGCCGGCTACGATCCGCGTGCCGCGATCTCGCTGTGGCGCAAGATGGGAGCAGCCGGCGGCGGCAGCGTGCCCGAGTTCCTCAGCACCCACCCGTCGGCCGAGACCCGGCTGGCCGACCTGGAAGTCTATTCGGCTCGGGTGATGCCCCTGTATGAGCAGGCGCGCCGCCGACGCTGACAAGTGGCATAATGAAGGGCTCTTTGCAATCAAGCCGTTGCAACCAACCTTCTGACTGACCGACCGATTCCATGCCGCTTGCGCCGCGCACCCTCTACGACAAGCTCTGGGATGCCCATGTCATCCGCCAGGACGGGGATGGCACGGCCCTGATCTACATCGACCGTCACCTGCTGCACGAAGTGACCAGCCCGCAGGCCTTCGAAGGGCTCAGGCTGGCGTCGCGCAAGCCGTGGCGGGTTTCGGCCAACCTCGCCGTGGTCGACCACAACGTGCCGACCACCGACCGCTCGCGCGGCATCGACGACCCGGTCTCGCGGCTGCAGGTCGAGACCCTCGACGAGAACACCCGCGATTTCGACATCACCTATTTCGATATCGCCGACCGGCGCCAGGGCATCGTCCACGTGATCGGTCCCGAGCAGGGCGCCACGCTGCCCGGCATGACGGTGGTCTGCGGCGACTCGCACACCAGCACGCACGGCGCCTTCGCCTGCCTGGCCTTCGGTATCGGCACCTCCGAGGTCGAGCATGCGCTCGCCACGCAGACGCTGGTCGCCAAGAAGATGAAGAACATGCTGGTCCAGGTCGAGGGCCGGCTGCCCAGGGGCGTGGGCGCAAAGGACATCGTGCTGGCCGTCATCGGCCGGATCGGCACGGCCGGCGGCACCGGCTACGCGATCGAATTCGGTGGCTCGACCATCCGGGCGTTGTCGATGGAAGGCCGGATGACGATCTGCAACATGGCAATCGAGGCCGGCGCCCGCTCGGGCATGGTGGCGGTCGACGACATTACGCTGAATTATCTGAAGGGCCGGCCGATGGCGCCGGCCGGGGCCGACTGGGAGCGCGCGGCGGCACTCTGGCGCGAGCTGAAGTCCGATCCGGGGGCGCGTTTCGACCTGGTGGTCGACATCGATGCCTCGCAGCTGCTGCCGCAGGTCACCTGGGGCACGTCGCCCGAAATGGTCGTGCCGGTCGACGGGCGGGTGCCCGATCCGGACAAGGAAAAAGACCCGGTGCGCCGTGAAGGCATGGAGCGTGCCCTGCAGTACATGGGCCTGAAGCCGAACACACCGATCTCGGAGATCCGCATCGACAAGGTCTTCATCGGTTCGTGCACGAACTCGCGGATCGAGGATCTGCGCCAGGCAGCGGCCGTCGTCCGCGGCCGGCGCAAGGCCTCGAACGTGAAGCTGGCGATGGTGGTGCCGGGCTCGGGCCTGGTCAAGGCGCAGGCCGAGGCCGAGGGGCTCGACAAGGTTTTCCGCGACGCCGGCTTCGAATGGCGTGAGCCGGGCTGCTCGATGTGCCTGGCGATGAACGCCGACCGGCTCGAACCGGGCGAGCGTTGTGCGTCGACCTCGAACCGGAATTTCGAAGGCCGCCAGGGTACCGGCGGCCGCACGCACCTTGTCAGCCCCGCGATGGCAGCCGCCGCAGCAGTCGAGGGGCATTTCGTCGACGTGCGGCGTCTTTGATACAGGGAGAAACACCAATGAAAAGACTCGTCGTGGCCATGCTGGCCGTCTGTGCCGGGATCACGCTGAGCGCCTGCAACACGGTTGCCGGTGCCGGCAAGGATATCGAGAAGGCCGGCGAATCGATCCAGGGCGCGGCCAAGAAGTAATCGAGCCATGCGCAGCCTCACGGTTCACCGCGGTCTGGTGGCCCCGCTCGACCGGGCCAACGTCGACACCGACGCGATCATTCCGAAGCAGTTCCTGAAGTCCATCAAGCGGACCGGCTTCGGGCCCAATCTGTTCGACGAGTGGCGCTATCTCGATCACGGTGAGCCCGGGATGGACAACAGCAAGCGGCCGCTGAATCCGGATTTTTCGCTGAACCAGCCGCGCTACAAGGGTGCGTCGGTCCTGCTCACGCGCAAGAACTTCGGCTGCGGCTCGTCGCGCGAGCACGCCCCGTGGGCACTCGACGATTACGGCTTCCGGGCGATCATCGCGCCGTCGTACGCGGACATCTTCTACAACAACTGCTTCAAGAACGGCCTGCTGCCGGTGCGGCTCTCCGAGAGCGAGGTCGACTGGCTGTTCGATCAGGTCAATGCGTTCAACGGTTTCGAACTGGTCGTCGACCTGCCTGAACAGCAGGTGCGCACAGTCGATGGCAGCCGCAGCTTCGCCTTCGACATCGATGCGTTCCGCAAGGACTGCCTGGTCCGCGGACTCGACGAGATCGGCCTCACGCTGGGCCACGCCGACGAGATCCGCGCCTACGAGGCCAGACGCCTGCGCGAGCAGCCGTGGCTGGCCAATACGCTGGGCGCCTGATCGACGGGCGGGCCTTGCCGGGCCTCCTGCTGGCCCGGGCCGGCTGACGCGCACGAGACGGCCCGGCCTGAGGCATCAGGTCGGGTTTTTTTATTCCAGACGAAAGGATCGATGATGAAGATTGCGGTATTGCCGGGCGACGGCATCGGGCCCGAGATCACCGCCCAGGCGATGCGGGTGCTGTCGGCGCTGGTCAGCGATGGGTTGGAGATCGAGATGGAGACGGCGCCGGTGGGCGGCGCCGGCTACGACAGCGCGGGTGATCCGCTGCCCGAAGCCACGCTGCGCCTGTGCGAGCAGTCCGAAGGCATCCTGTTCGGCGCAGTCGGCGGACCGAAGTACGACAGCCTGCCGCGCGCCAAGCGCCCCGAGCAGGGCCTGCTGCGGCTGCGCAAGCATTTCGACCTGTTCGCGAACCTGCGCCCGGCCATCGTTTATCCGGAACTGGCCCATGCTTCGACGCTGAAGGAAGAGGTCGTGGCGGGCCTGGACCTGCTGATCCTGCGCGAGCTGACCGGCGACATCTACTTCGGCCAGCCGCGCGGCGTGCGCACCAACGAGAACGGTGAGCGCGAGGGGTTCGACACCATGCGCTATACCGAAGGCGAGATCCGCCGGATCGCGCAGATGGCCTTCGAGACGGCGCGCAAGCGCCAGCGCCGGGTCTGCTCGGTCGACAAGGCCAATGTGCTCGAGACTACGCAGTTCTGGCGCGACATCGTCACCGACGTCCACCAGGGCTACCGTGACGTCGAGCTGACCCACATGTATGTCGACAACGCCGCGATGCAACTGGTGCGCAATCCGAAGCAGTTCGACGTCATGGTCACCGGCAACATGTTCGGCGACATCCTGTCCGACGAGGCTTCGATGCTGACCGGCTCGATCGGGATGCTGCCGTCGGCTTCGCTGAACGCGCGCAATTTCGGCATGTACGAGCCGATCCACGGTTCGGCGCCCGACATCGCCGGCAAGGACGCCGCCAACCCGCTGGCCACGATCCTGTCGGCGGCGATGCTGCTACGCTACTCGCTTGGCCAGGAAGCGGCCGCCCAGCGGGTCGAGACGGCGGTTCGCAAGGTGCTGGCGCAGGGATACCGGACAGCCGACATTGCCGAACCCGGCAAGCGCGTCGTCGGCACACGGGAGATGGGCGACTGCGTGCTCGCCGCCCTGTGAGCGAACGAGCGATGCGGACTGTCTCCGGGCTGTCCGCACGGAGAAGGACATGATGAAAGTTGGAATGGTCGGCTGGCGCGGAATGGTGGGTTCCGTACTGATGCAGCGAATGCGCGAAGAGAACGACTTCGCCCTGATCGAACCGGTGTTCTTCAGCACCTCGAACGCCGGCGGCGATGCGCCGGACGTGCCGAACGCGGCGGGCGGCAAGCTGCTCGATGCCAGCTCGGTCGACGCGCTGCGCAAGATGGATGTCATCCTGACCTGCCAGGGCGGTGACTGGACGACCGAGATGTTCCCGCAGTTGCGGGCGGCCGGCTGGAACGGCTACTGGATCGACGCCGCCTCGACGCTGCGGATGAAGGACGACTCGGTGATCGTGCTCGATCCGGTCAACCGCAATGTCATCGAGCGGGCCCTGGCGCAGGGCCGGAAGGACTTCATCGGCAGCAACTGCACGGTCGGCCTGATGATGATGGGGCTGAGCGGCCTGTTTCGCGAGGGGCTGGTCGAATGGATCAGCGCGATGACCTATCAGGCCGCTTCGGGTGCCGGTGCGCAGAACATGCGCGAACTGATCGCCCAGATGGGCGCCGTGCATGACTCGGTGCGCGGACTGCTGGCCGACCCGGCTTCGGCAATCCTCGAAATCGACCGCAAGGTCATCGAGACGATGCGCTCGGAGGCCTTCCCGACCCGCTTCTTCGGGGCGCCGCTGGCCGGCAGCCTGATCCCGTGGATCGACAAGGACCTCGGCAACGGTGTCTCGCGCGAGGAGTGGAAGGGCGACGCCGAATGCAACAAGATTCTCGGCCTGCCGGCCCAGGGCCAGGGAGAGGGCCGCATTCCGATCGAGAGCCTGTGCGTGCGCATCGGCGCCATGCGCTGCCACAGCCAGGCGCTGACGGTGAAGCTGAATCGCGATGTGCCGATGGCCGACATCGAGACGCTGATCGACGGGGCCAACGAGTGGGCCGTGCTGGTGCCCAACGAGCGTGAAGCGAGCATTCGCGAGTTGTCGCCGACCGCCGTCACCGGCACTCTGAAGGTGCCGGTCGGGCGGCTGCGCAAGCTCGCGATGGGGCCGGACTACCTGAGCGTGTTCACGGTCGGCGACCAGTTGCTGTGGGGGGCTGCCGAGCCTTTGCGCCGGATGCTGCGCATCCTGCTCGAATGACGGAAACCCCGCCAGCCGACGATCGTCCGGCTGCACCGACAGGCGGCGTTGTTTCAGCCTTGGATGAGCTTGCGTGGCTAAATGGCTGATGCTAGCCTGAAAACTCTAATGCGATGTCTGGGGATGAGCGTGAAATCTGGGGTTCAGCGTCGGGATCTCCGGCGCATCGCAGCCAGGCCCTCGTTGATCGCGGCAGCCATTGCCGCGGCACTGGCCGGCGGTGTCCACGATGCTGCCGATGCGGCCGGTCTGGGGCGCCTGACGGTGCAATCGGCGCTCGGCCAGCCCCTGCAGGCGGAAGTCGAGATCACCTCGGCCACGCGCGACGAAATCGAGTCGCTGGCCGCACGGCTGGCGGCACCCGATGCGTTCCGGCAGGCCGGCATGAGCTTCAATCCGGCCCTGGCCTCGCTGCGTTTCGCAGTCGAGCGCCGCGCCGACGGCCGACCCTTCGTGCGGATCAGTTCCGCTGCACCGATCAACGAACCCTTCGTCGACCTCCTGGTCGAGCTGAACTGGGCAAACGGCCGTTTCGTTCGCGAATACACCTTCCTGCTCGATCCGCCCGAGTTGCGCGCCGGTAGCGAGGTCGTCGAGGGGAACACCGTGCTGTCCAGCGTGGTGCCCCCGGTGGCGCGGACCGCGGCGACACCGGTGCCCGCGCCGGTCGCTGCAACGGTTCCGGCATCCAGCGTCCAGCCGCGTGCGACCCCGCCGGCCCAGCCACCGCCGGTGGCGACCCGGCCGGCAGCACCGGCCTCGGTCACCGTCCAGCGCGGGGAAACGCTTACCGAGATCGCCAACCGCGTCAAACCGGCCGATGTCTCGGTCGAACAGGCCGTCATCGCGATCTACGAGGCCAACCCGCGGGCCTTCTTCGGCACCGTGCACCAGATGTATGCGGGGCGCTCGCTGGCGATCCCCGGGGCCGACGCGATGCGTGCAGTCGACACCGCGGCGGCACGTCGTCAGATTCGCGCCGAGGCCGCCGAGTTCAAGGCTTACCGGCAGCGCCTGGCCGATGCCGCACCCCGGCTCGACACGGCACAGGCCGGCACCAGTGCAGCTGGAACCGTCAGCCCCCGGGTCGACGAACCGGCGCCGGCGCCGGCGGGGGACCAACTCGTCCTGTCGCGGACCGAGGCGGCTGCTGCCAGCGGCGCGGGTGCAGCGACTGCCACCGGGGTTGCCGGTGGCCAGTCGGCGGTCGAAACGCGGGTTGCCGCCGAAGCGGCGCTGCGCGAGCAGACCGAGCGGGTGCAACTGCTCGAGAAGAACCTGGCCGATCTGCAAAGGCTGCTCGAGCTGAAGAACCGGCAGCTTGCCGAACTGCAGCAGCAGGCCGAAGCCGGGCGGGTGGCCACGACCACCGGCCCCACTGTCACCGGCACGACTTCGCCGCAGCTCGCCGCGTCGCCGCAGCCCGCTGCAACGCAAGCCGCTGCAACGCAAGCCGCTGGCGCGTCACAGACTGGCACACCGCAGCCGGCAGCGGCGCCCATGTCTTCTTTTGGAGACACTGCAGCCGGAGCGGACAGCGCGCCGGCCGATTCCCGGGTTGTTACGGCAGGGTCCGATACCACGCTGCAGGCAGCCGGGTCAGCAGCCGATCCGGCTGTCGGCGCTGGTCCGGGTGAGAGTGTGGCCTCGGCACAGGCTCGCGCCTCCGTCGGTCAGGCGGACGCCGAACCGGCCGGCGGCCCGGCAGCGACCGATGTCGCGGCCCTGGCGTCGACAGCCGGCACGCAGCCGGCTGCAGCAACGACCGAGCCCGAACCCGCTTCGGTTCCGGTGTCGACGCCGAGTCCAGCGCCAGTCCCGACCAGCTTCGTCGACGAACTGCTGGCCAGCCGCTGGCTGATGCCTGGCCTGGTGGCCCTGATCGTCGCGCTCGGCGGCTATGGCTGGTACACGATGCGTCGGCGTCGCGAAATCGACGAGCATGACGAGAGCGTGATCGCCGCCGATGCCTTCACGGCCAATTCGCTGTTCGGTGCAACGGGTGGGCAGGCGGTCGACACCGGCGAGACGGGCATGTTCGGGCATACCGCTCACGACACGGCGTCCGATCCCCATCCGACCGAGGTCGACCCGATCGCCGAGGCCGAGGTCTACATCGCCTACGGCCGGGAAGCCCAGGCCGAGGAGATCCTGCGCGAAGCGCTGCGCCGGCAGCCGGAGCGGCAGGCGATCCGGATGAAGCTGCTCGAGATCCTGGCCGGGCGCCGCGATGCTGCGGCCTTCGGTGTGGTCGCTGCCGAGATGTTCGAGATGACCGGCGGCGAGAACGAGGAATGGCCGCGAGTGGTCGCCCTGGGCGAATCGATCGATGCATCGAATCCGCTGTACGAGGCGGCGCCGGGCGATGACGTGGTCGATGCCGACGATCTCGAACCGGCGGAGGTCGAGGGCGACGGCTACGGCGAATTCGACAGCTTCGCGCAGGCTGATGAAGCGGCGCCCGATACCGGGATCGTCCTGGGGGTTTCGCCCGTCAGCGACGGCAGCCCCGACGATCAGCGCCGCGAGTTTGCCGAGACCCGGGACATGATGCAGGCGGCCGATGCGCCGGATACCGGAGCGTCGCTGGACTTTGGCCTGAACGTTGACACTTCGATTGGCCGGCCCGATGAACTGACGGCCTACGATGCCGGTACCGGCAGCTTCGACGATGTTGCCGACGCTGTGCGGGGCTTGACCGGATCGGTTTCGGAATCTGCCGACAACCCGGGCGGGAGCCTCCTGGATGGGGGCGGCGGGGAGGGGACTGGCACCGAGCTCGAGCGGGCCGTTGCAGGCCGCTTCGAATTGCCGTCGCTCGACTTCATCGAGGATGACCCCGAACCGCTGGCGGATGCCCGCGATGACCACGTCGGCATGCCGGGTGCCGGCGGGTCCGTCCAGCGCGCCGGGGCCGGCGACCATGATGATCTGCCGGCCCTGGGCAGTGCGGGCGAGCTGCATATCGAGCTGCCTGCGCTCGACCTTCAAGACACGCTGCCTGCACACGGGCAGGCCGATCACGAGCAGGCGCTCGCCGACGACGGCGATTTCGGCGCCCTCGACTTCAGCTCGGGCAGCGCCGATTCGCCGCAATGGCAGGAGATGGCCACCAAGCTCGACCTGGCCTCGGCCTATGAGGAGATCGGCGACAAGGACGGTGCGCGCGAACTGCTCGAGGAAGTGCTGCGCGACGGTGATCAGGAGCACCAGCGCAAGGCGCGCGCAATGCTCGAACGCATCAGCTGATCGTTGCCGGGCCGGACGGCTGCCGATGCGGATCGCGTTGACGCTGGCCTATGACGGCGGCGTCTTCGACGGCTGGCAGACGCAGCCCTCGGGCAACGGGGTCCAGGACCATCTCGAGCGGGCGCTGGCGGCGATCGCCGCCGGACCGGTGGCGACGGTCTGTGCCGGGCGTACCGATGCCGGCGTGCATGCGCTGCGCCAGGTGGTCCATTTCGACACGGAGGCGGTGCGCCCGCTGTCGGCCTGGGTGCGCGGCGTCAACGCCCACCTGCCGCCGCAGGTGGCGGTTCGTGGCGCCCGTGAAGTCGATGCCGGTTTCCATGCCCGCTACGGCGCCCGCCAGCGCCGCTACCGGTATCTGATCCACTGCGCGCGGGTCCGCCACCCGCTGCTGGCCGGCCGCGCCGGCTGGACCTTCCGGCCGCTCGACGCCGGCCGCCTGCGCGAAGCGGCCGCCGCGCTGGTCGGCGAGCACGACTTCTCCTCGTTTCGCTCGGCCGAGTGCCAGGCGGCGTCGCCGGTGCGCCGGATCGAAGCGATCGAACTGGCCGAGCAAGGACCGTTCCTTCTGCTGAGCTTCGTGGGCAACGCTTTCCTGCACCACATGATCCGCAACATCGTCGGGACCCTGTTGATGATTGCCGACGGCCGCCGACCAGTGGCCTGGGCGGCCGAGGTGCTGGCCGCCCGCGACCGGAGGCTGGCGGCCCCGACCTTTGCGCCGGCCGGCTTGTATCTCGATGCGGTGCGCTATGACCCGCAGTTCGGGCTCGACTCGTGGGACGATGCAGCGGAGTCGGGCTTTGCGGCCCTGCTGCCGGCCTTCGGTTGAGGGTCTGGTTTGCCTGAAGATGAACGCCGGCCTTGCCTGGCGGTAAACTCCGGTGGATGCGCACCCGTATCAAGTTCTGCGGCTTCACCGATGCCGGCGACCTGCGCAGCGCGGCGGCACTCGGCATCGACGCCGCCGGCTTCGTTTTCTATCCCCGCAGTCCACGCTGCGTCGACGCCGAGGCGGCGCGGGCGCTGCGCCGGGTCTTGCCATCGTGGGTGACTGCGGTCGGGCTGTTCGTCAACGCCGAGCCCGATGAGGTCCGGCAGACGGTTGCCCGGGTCGGGCTCGACGTGGTCCAGTTCCACGGCGACGAGTCGCCCGAGGCCTGTCGCGCCTCGGTACCGTCGGGCCTGCCCTGGTGGCGGGCGGTGCGGATGCGCTCGCCGGATGTTTTGCTAGAATCCTTCGATCGTTTCGGCCAGGCCGAAGCCTTGCTTCTCGATTCGTTCAGCCACGCCTACGGCGGCAGCGGTGCCGGTTTCGACTGGTCGTGGATTCCCGCCGCGCGGCCGTTGCCGGTGATATTGTCGGGTGGGCTCTCGCCCGGCAACGTTGCCGACGCGGTCGGATCGGTCAGACCGTCTGCGGTCGACGTCTCGAGCGGCATCCAGTCCGACGATCCGCGCCGCAAGGCACTTGCGCGGATGGAGCGGTTCGTGGCCGAAGTGCTGCAGGCCGACGCAAAGCTGTGCCAGACGATCAATCGATGAAACCCTACGATCTCCCGGATGCCAACGGCCATTTCGGCCCCTATGGCGGCGTGTTCGTCGCCGAAACCCTGATCCATGCGCTCGACGAGTTGCGCGAAGCCTACGAGCGCTACCGCGTCGACCCGGCCTTCATCGCCGAATTCCGGGACGAGCTCGAGCACTTCGTCGGCCGCCCGACGCCGATCTACCATGCCCGGCGCTGGTCGGAGATGCTCGGTGGCGCGCAGATCTACTTCAAGCGCGAAGACCTCAATCACACTGGTGCACACAAGGTCAACAACACGATCGGCCAGGCGCTGCTCGCCCGGCGGATGGGCAAGCCGCGTGTGATCGCCGAAACCGGTGCCGGCCAGCATGGCGTGGCAACCGCGACCGTGGCGGCTCGCTACGGAATGAAGTGCGTGGTCTACATGGGCTCGGAAGACGTCGTCCGGCAGGCGCAGAACGTCTACCGGATGAAGCTGCTGGGCGCCGAAGTGGTGCCGGTGGCCTCCGGTTCGCGCACGCTCAAGGATGCGCTGAACGAGGCGATGCGCGACTGGGTCACCAACGTCGAGGACACCTTCTACATCATCGGCACCGTGGCCGGCCCGCATCCGTATCCGATGATGGTGCGTGATTTCCAGTCGGTGATCGGTCGCGAATGTCGCAGCCAGATGCCGATCATGACCGGCCGCCAGCCCGACCATGTCGTCGCCTGCGTGGGCGGCGGTTCGAATGCGATCGGCATCTTCCATCCGTATCTGGATCTGCCGGAGGTCAGGCTGGTCGGCGTCGAGGCCGGCGGGGAGGGGCTGGCAACCGGGCGTCATGCCGCGTCCCTGACGGCCGGTGTGCCCGGCGTGCTGCATGGCAACCGCACCTACCTGCTGCAGGACGCCGATGGCCAGATCATCGACACCCACTCGGTCTCGGCCGGGCTCGACTATCCGGGGGTGGGGCCCGAACATGCCTGGCTCAAGGACAGTGGCCGCGCCGAGTACCTGCCGGTGGACGACGAGGCCGCGCTGAAGGCCTTCCACGACTGCTGCCGGATCGAGGGCATCATGCCGGCGCTCGAATCCAGCCACGCCATTGCCTATGCCGTCCAGCTCGCGCCGACGCTGGATCCGGACAGGATCATCCTGGTCAACGTGTCCGGCCGCGGCGACAAGGACATGCACACGGTTGCCCAGCGCGCAGGAATCGAGCTCTGATGTCACGAATCACAAGCACCTTCGAGCGCCTCGCAGCCACTGGCCGCAAGGCGTTGATCCCCTTCGTCACCGCTGGCTATCCGCAACGCGACTTCGCCGTCGACGTCATGCGCGAGCTGGCCCGCAACGGCGCCGACATCATCGAACTCGGCGTGCCGTTCTCCGATCCGATGGCCGACGGCCCGGCGATCCAGAGCGCCAACGAGCGCATGCTCGGTCAGGGCGTCGGGCTGCGCGACGTCTTCGGCTGGGTTCGCAGCTTCCGCCTCGAAGATGATGAGACCCCGATCGTGCTGATGGGCTATGCCAATCCGGTCGAGCGGATGGGCGTCGAAGTCTTTCTCGACGAGGCGGCTGCCGCCGGCGTCGACGGCCTGATCGTTGTCGACTACCCGCCCGAGGAATCGGTCGAGTTCGCGCAAGCGGCGAAGGCGCGCGGCATCGACCTGATCTTCCTGCTGGCGCCGACCTCGACCGAGGCGCGTGTCGGGCAGGTGCTGGGGCTGGCCAGCGGCTATGTCTACTACGTGTCGCTGAAGGGAATCACCGGCGGCAACCTCGATCGTGCCGACGTGCAGACGCGGGTGACGGCGATCAAGGCCCGCAGCACGCTGCCGATCGGGGTCGGTTTCGGCATCCGCGATGTCGATACCGCCTGCGCGGTGGCCGAGGCGGCCGATGCCGTGATCATCGGTACCCGGCTGATCCAGCTGCTCGAAGACGGCGCAGCCGCGGCGGCGGCGCAGCGGGTCGGTGGCTTCATCGGCGAGGTTCGCCGCGCGCTCGATGCGCGCTTCGCAACCCCGGCGAAGGCCTGAGGAGCGCGACCGGTGTCCTGGCTGGAAAGGATCCTGCCGCCGCGCATCAAGCGCGCAGCCACGCCCGCCGGCGGCAAGCGGGTGCCCGAAGGGGTCTGGGTCAAATGCCCGGCCTGCGATGCCGTGCTGTATTCGGCCGACCTCGAAGACAGTCTGCACGTCTGTCCGAAATGCGCGCATCACATGCGCATCGACGCCCGCCAGCGCCTCGCCATGCTGCTCGATGACGAGGGCCGCTACGAGATCGGCCAGGAGGTGCAACCGGTCGACGCGCTGAAGTTCAAGGACAGCCGCAAGTATCCGGAGCGGCTCCAGGAGGCGGTCCAGGCCACCGGCGAATCCGAGGCGCTGGTGGTGATGGGCGGCGCGATCCGGACGATGCCGGTGGTGGTGGCCTGCTTCGAATTCGAGTTCATGGGCGGCTCGATGGGCTCGGTGGTCGGAGAGCGTTTCGCGCGCGGCGTGCAGGCCGCGCTCGACCGGCATGCGTCCTTCGTCTCGGTCGCCGCTTCGGGCGGCGCGCGGATGCAGGAAGGCCTGCTGTCGCTGATGCAGATGGCCAAGACGAACGCGATGCTGACGCGGCTGTCCGAGCGCAGGCTGCCCTATGTGTCGGTGCTCACCGACCCGACGATGGGCGGGGTGTCGGCAAGCTTCTGCTTTCTCGGCGATGTGGTCATGGCCGAGCCGCGTGCGCTGGTCGGCTTTGCCGGCCCACGGGTCATCGAGCAGACGGTGCGCGAGAAGCTGCCCGAAGGTTTCCAGCGGGCCGAGTTCCTGCTCGAGAAGGGGGCGATCGACATGATCGTCGACCGCCGGCAGATGCGCGACGAGATTGCCCGGCTGCTCGCCTTGCTGACGCGCCAGCCGTCCGAGGCTCTGGTCTGAAACCCGATCTCGCCGCCTGGCTCGCCCGCATCGAGCAACTCCACCCGAAAACCATCGAACTCGGGCTCGACCGGGTGCGGGCCGTGGCCCGGCGCCTCGACCTGGCCCTCGACTGCACGGTCATCACGGTTGCCGGCACCAACGGCAAGGGTTCGACCTGCGCGATGCTCGAGGCGATCCTGTTCGAGGCCGGCTACCGGGTCGGCACCTATACCTCGCCGCATCTGGTCGATTTCACCGAGCGGGCCCGCATCGATGGCCAACCGGCCAACGACGCTGCGCTCGTGGCGCAGTTCGAGGCCGTGGAAGCGGCACGCGGCGAAACCCCGCTGACCTACTTCGAGTTCTCGACGCTGGCCATCCTGCGCCTGTTCCAGCAGTCGCAACTGGACGTTGCGATCCTGGAGATCGGCCTGGGCGGGCGGCTCGATGCGGTGAACATCATCGATTCCGACTGCGCGATCGTCACCAGTGTCGACATCGACCATGCCGAGTGGCTGGGCAAGACCCGCGAGGCGATCGGCCTGGAGAAGGCGCATATCTTCCGGCCGGGGCGGCCGGCGATCTGCAGCGACCCGGCCCCGCCTGAGTCGCTGCTTGAACACGCCAGGAAAATCGGCGCCGATCTGTGGCTGTTCGGCGTCGACTTCAACTACTCGGGAGATCATCAGCAATGGTCGTGGGCCGGGCGTGGCCAGCGGCGCAATGCGATGGCCTATCCGGCCTTGCGCGGTGCGAACCAGTTGCTCAACGCGGCCGGTGCACTGGCTGCGCTCGAATCCCTGCGCAGTCGCCTGCCAGTGTCCCAGCAGGCGGTCCGGCAGGGGTTTGCGACGGTCGAACTGCCCGGGCGCTTCCAGGTGCTGCCCGGGCAACCGGTCATCGTGCTCGATGTTGCCCACAATCCGCACGCCGTGGCGCATCTGGCCGCCAATCTCGACAACATGGGCCGGTTCACCACCACCTGGGCGGTGTTCGGCGCGCTGGCCGACAAGGATATCGACGCGATGATCGCGGCCGTTGCAGATCGGGTCGATCACTGGCTGCTGGCCACCTTGCCCGGCGAGCGGGCGGCCGCCCCCCAGATGATTGCGCAGCGACTGCTCGACGCCGGCGTCGCCACGACGGCGCAGGCGACGATCAGCAGTTTCGAATCACCGTCGGCTGCGCTCGTTGCAGCGCAGGATCGGGCGGGGCCGAATGATAGAATCGTCGTTTTCGGATCTTTCCTGACGGTCGCCGACGTGCTCACGAGCGGGGCCGCTTCCAATCGCAGTTCCAGGCATGGCAAAGCGCAACGATAGTCAGGGCACTGCGCTCGATCCCGCGTTGTCTCAGAAGAAGCGTGCACGGCGCAGACTGATCGGCGCTGCCGCGCTCGCCTTGCTGGCTGCGATCGTCCTGCCGCTGGTTCTCGATCCCGAACCACGCCAGCCGCCGGTCGAAGTCGAACTCGAGATTCCGTCGCGCGATACGCCGGTCGCGCGGCCAGTGCCGCCTGCGTCGCCGTCACCCGGCGCCGTCCCGGGTCCGGGCGCGATTCCACCCGTGGCCACGATTCCACGCGCCGAAACCCCGTCGGTCGCGCCGGTGCCGCCGCCGGTGGCCGACGCCCCATCGGCCAGGTCGGCCGAAACCGTGCCGGCGCGCGAACCGGCTGGGGCCTCGCCGCTGCCTGCGCCGCAGGATGAAGCGCCGCGCCCCGCGTCGCCGGCCAGATCTCCGGCCAAGACGCCGGTGACCAGCCAGCCGACGTCGCCACCCGGCACCCGTACGCCGACGCCACCTGTCCCGGCGCCAGCCCCGCCGGCACCGACCGCCGCCGCCCCGGCCACCACGGCCCCGGCCGGTCAGACGCCGGCTGCCTCGGCCCCGGCCGAGGAGCGCTTCGCGCTGCAGATCGGTGCCTACGCGAATGCCGACGGTGCTCGCACCATGGCCGACCGGGCACGCAAGGCCGGTGTCCGGTCCTATACCGAGCAGATCCAGACCCAGGCGGGCGTGCGCACGCGGGTGCGGGTCGGCCCGTTCGCCGACCGTGAGGCGGCCGATCGCGCACGTGGTCGCCTCACGCTGGTCGGTATCGAATCCTCGGTCGTCTCGCTGCCATGATCGATCCTGCCGCGCTGACCGGATGGGATTGGTTCGTCGGTGCCGCCCTGCTGATTTCGACCGTGCTCGGCATCATCAGCGGGCTGGTGCGTACCGTGTTTGCGCTTGCCGGCTGGGTCGTCGGCCTGATCGGGGCGCCGATCGCCACCTCGGTGGTGCTCGGGCTCACCGGCTGGCAGGTGCATCCGCTGTTCATGATGGCGCTGCTGTTCTTCCTGCTGCTGGTCCTGGTCCGACTGCTCGGCGTGGTGCTCGCGCGGGCCCTGTCGAAGATCGGCCTGGGCGGGGTCGACCGCACACTCGGCGCCGTGCTCGGGGTGGCTCGCGCGCTGCTGATCGTGACCTGCGCAGCCGTGCTGGCGCACGGCCTTGGTGCCCACCAGCAGGCGGCCTGGCAGCAGGCGTTCTCCCGACCGTTGCTCGAGGAGCTGCTCACGCTGGTCGAGCCATTGTTGCCGGAATCCCTGGGTGAATCCACCCGCAGCAGGGTCCGGCGCACCTGAACCGGATCCAGGAGTCTGAAAGCATGTGCGGCATCCTTGGTGCAGTCTCCGACAGTCCGGTCAACCAACTGCTCTATGACGGCTTGCTGCTGCTGCAGCATCGCGGCCAGGATGCCGCCGGCATCGCCACCGTGATGGGCAAGCGCTTCAACATGCACAAGGCCAACGGGCTGGTGCGTGATGTTTTCCGGACGCGCAACATGCGTTCGCTGCCGGGTTTCAGCGGGGTCGGCCATGTCCGCTACCCGACGGCCGGTTCGGCGGGCGATTCCGAAGAGGCGCAGCCGTTCTACGTCAACGCGCCGTTCGGGATCATGCTGGTGCACAACGGCAATCTGACCAATTCCGAGCAGCTCAAGGATCAGATGTTCCGGCGCGACCGGCGGCACTTCAACACTGAATCCGATTCCGAAGTGCTGCTCAACGTGCTGGCCAACGAACTGCAGGAAGCGGCCGGTGGCGTGACGCTGGATGCGTCCGCCATCTTTGCCGCCGTGCGCGGCCTGCATGCCCGGGTGCGCGGTGCCTATGCCTGCGTGGCCGAGATCGCCGGCGCGGGTGTGCTGGCCTTTCGCGATCCATGGGGGATCCGGCCGCTGTGCTTCGGCGCGATCGAGAACGAGCGTGGGCGCACCGAGTACATGGTTGCCTCGGAGTCGGTTGCGCTCGAAGGGCTGGGCTACCGGCTGGTGCGCGACGTGGCGCCCGGCGAGGCGGTTTTCATCGACCTCGACGGCAAGCTGTTCACCGAACAGTGCGCCGAATCGCCGGTGCTCAGCCCCTGCGTGTTCGAGTACGTCTACTTTGCCCGGCCCGACTCGGTCGTCGACGGGGCCTCGGTCTACGACGCCCGGCTGCGCATGGGCGAATACCTGGCCGAGACGCTCAAGCGCGAGCTCTGGCGCGGCGACATCGACGTCGTGATGCCGATCCCCGATACTTCGCGGCCCTCCGCGATGCAGCTGGCGATGAGGCTCGGCATCCAGTACCGCGAGGGCTTCATCAAGAACCGCTACATCGGGCGCACCTTCATCATGCCGGGCCAGTCGGTGCGCAAGAAGACGGTGCGCCAGAAGCTCAATGCGATGAGCGTCGAGTTCAAGGGAAAGAACGTCCTGCTGGTCGACGACTCGATCGTGCGCGGCACGACTTCACGCGAGATCGTCCAGATGGCGCGCGACGCCGGTGCACGGAAGGTCTATTTCGCGTCGGCTTCGCCGCCGGTGCGCTTTCCGAACGTCTACGGCATCGACATGCCGACGCGCGGCGAACTGATCGCGCACGGGCGCAGCGACGCCGAAATCCAGCAGGCGATCGGTGCCGACGCGCTGATCTACCAGACCCTCGAGGACATGAAGCAGTCGGTGCGCGACGTGAACCCCGTCTTCCGCGAGTTCGATGCATCCTGCTTCGATGGCCGCTACGTTACCGGCGACGTGACCCCGGCCTACCTCGACGAGCTGGAAAGCCGGCAGCTTTCCATGCCGATCCGCGGTGACGAGGATGGGCCGCGCAGCCAGATGAACCTCCAGTTCGCCGCGGCGACCCGGGACTGACGATGGACAAGACACAGGCGGGTGGTGACGACTGGCAGTTCGACACGCTGGCAGTGCGCGCCGGCACCGAACGCACCGGTTTCGGTGAGCACACCGAGGCGATGTTCCTGACTTCGAGCTTCGTGCACGACAGCGCCGAGCATGCCGCGGCCAAGTTCGCAGGCGAGGCCGGGGGGTTCATCTACTCGCGCTTCGGCAATCCGACGGTGCGCCTGTTCGAGAACCGGCTCGCCGCGCTCGAAGGCGCCGACGAATGCCGGGCGACGGCTTCGGGAATGTCGGCGATCATGTCGGTGCTGATGAGCCTGACCGGCAGCGGCGATCACGTGATCTGCGCGAAAGGGGTGTTCGGCACGACGATCCAGTTGTTTGGGCTGTTCGCGCGCTACGGCATTGAGACCAGCTATGTCCCGGTGTCCGATCCGGACGCCTGGGCGGCAGCGGTGCGGCCGAACACCCGGCTGCTCTTTCTCGAAACCCCGTCGAATCCGTCGACCGAGATCGGCGACCTGGGGGCGCTGGCCGCGATCGCGCAGCGCCACGGGATTCCGCTGGTCGTCGACAACTGCTTCTGCACGCCGGCGCTGCAGCGCCCGCTAGAACTGGGGGCCGACATCGTCGTGCACTCGGCCACCAAGCATCTCGACGGGCAGGGCCGGGTGCTCGGTGGCGCGGTGCTCGGCAGCCACAAGTACATGAGCGAGACGCTGCAGCCGGTGCTGCGCTATTGCGGCCCGACCCTGTCGGCCTTCAATGCCTGGCTGCTGGCCAAGGGTCTGGAGACGCTGTCGATCCGGATGCAGCGACACTCCGAAAGCGCGCTCGCCGTCGCCCGCTGGCTGCTCGAGCAACCCGGGGTGGAGCGGGTCCGCTATCCATGGCTGGCGTCCCACCCCCAGCATGCCCTGGCGCGCACCCAGCAGCGCGCGGGCGGGGCCGTGCTGGCCTTCGACCTGGCTGGTGACGACGACGCCCAGCGCCGCGCCAACGCCTGGCGGGTCGTCGACGCCTGCCGGCTGCTGTCGATCACAGCCAACCTGGGTGACGTCAAGTCGACCATTACGCATCCGGCCAGCACCACGCATGGCCGGATGGCCGTCCAGGCACGTGCCGAAGCGGGCATCGGTGAGGGTATGCTACGGGTGGCAGTCGGGCTCGAGGATCCGGCCGACATCTGTGCCGACCTGGCACGCGGACTGAGGGACCGGGCTCCGACATAAGAACACGCCAGGGTCATGCCCGGACGCCTGGCGCAGACACCAGGAGACCAGCATGACGAACATGGCAGGCAGGACCCTCACTGCGGCAGAGGCGGCGCTGCGCGACGCTGCACTCGAATACCACTGCTTGCCGACGCGCGGCAAGGTGGCGGTGACACCGACCAAGCCGCTGGTCAACCAGCGCGACCTGTCGCTGGCCTATTCGCCGGGGGTCGCCTATGCCTGCCTGGCGATCGAAGAGAATCCGGCGCTGGCCGCGGAGTACACTTCGCGCGCGAACCTGGTCGGTGTCGTCACCAACGGCACTTCGGTGCTCGGGCTCGGCGACATCGGGCCGCTGGCCGGCAAACCGGTGATGGAAGGCAAGGGGTGCCTGTTCAAGAAATTTGCCGGCATCGATGTCTTCGACATCGAACTGGCCGAGCGTGACCCGGACAAGCTGGTCGAGATCATCGCGGCGCTCGAACCGACCCTGGGCGGCATCAACCTCGAGGACATCAAGGCGCCCGAATGCTTCGTCATCGAACGCAAGCTGCGCGAGCGGATGAAGATCCCGGTCTTCCACGACGATCAGCACGGCACGGCGATCATCTCGGCGGCGGCGCTGATCAACGGGCTCGAACTGGTGGGCAAGGCGATCGGCGGGATCCGGCTGGTGGCTTCTGGCGCCGGGGCCGCCGCGATCGCCTGCCTCGACATGATGCTAGCGCTCGGGGTCAGACCGGAGAACATCCTGGTCGTGGATTCGAGCGGCGTGCTGCACAGCGGCCGGGCTGGTTCGGTCGACGAGTCGAAGCGGCCATGGTGCCGGGACACCGACGCCCGCACGCTTGCCGATGCGGTGCGCGGCGCCGACGTGCTGCTCGGCTGCTCGCGGCCCGGCGTGCTGACAGCCGAGATGGTCGGCACGATGGCCGACCAGCCGATCATCCTGGCGCTGGCCAACCCTGAGCCCGAGATCCGGCCGGAAGTGGCGAAATCGGCGCGCCCCGACTGCATCGTGGCGACCGGCCGCTCGGATTATCCGAACCAGGTCAACAACGTCCTGTGCTTTCCGTACATCTTCCGTGGCGCGCTGGATTGCGGCGCCACCGGGATCACCGAGGAGATGAAGCTGGCCTGCGTGCACGAGATCGCGGCGCTGGCCAAGGCCGAGATCAGCGACGAGGTCGCTGCGGCCTATCCCGGGCAGGAACTGAGCTTCGGGCCCGACTACATCATTCCCAAGCCCTTCGATCCGCGCCTGATCCTGCGCATCGCTCCGGCGGTGGCGCAGGCGGCGGCCGATTCCGGCGTGGCCGAGCGCCCGATCGAGGACATGCGCGCCTATCGCGACTCGCTGGGCCGCTTTGTTGCACACACTAGTCTGTTCATGCGGCCGGTGTTCGCGGCAGCCAAGGCCTCGCCACGGCGGATCGCCTATCCCGAGGGCGAAGACGAGCGCGTGCTGCGGGCGGCGCAGGCGGCCGTCGACGATGGCCTGGCGCGGCCGATCCTGATCGGCCGGCCGGCGATCATCGCCCAGCGCATCAAGCGTGCGGGACTGCGCCTGCAGCAGGCGCGCGACTTCGACCTGGTCGACCCCGAAGACGATCCGCGTTTCCGACAGTACTGGGAAGCCTACTACCGGCTGCTTGCCCGCGAGGGTGTCACGCCCGACATGGCCAAGGCGGTGATGCGGCGCTCGAATACCGCGATCGGCGCAATGATGGTGCGCTTGAACGACGCCGACGGAATGGTCTGCGGGCTGGTCGGGCGCTACGACGCCCACCTCGAGCACATCGAGGCGATCATCGGCCGGCGGCCCGGCGCATCCTGCCTGGCGGCGCTCAACGCCCTGATGCTCGACCGGCATACGCTGTTCATCGCCGACACCTTCGTCAACGAGGATCCGGGCGCCGGCGAGCTGGCCGAAATCGCGAAGATGGCGGCCGAGGTCGTCCAGCAGCGCTTCGGCGTGCAGCCCAAGGTGGGTTTCCTGTCGCACTCGATGTACGGTTCGAGCCGGCGTGCCTCGGCGCGCAAGATGCGCGAAGCCTGCGAGATCTTCAGGCGAATCGCCCCCGATGTCGAAGCCGACGGGGAGCTGCACGGCGATGCGGCCCTGTCCGAGGAGGTGCGCAGCCGCTTCATCCTCGAACCGGGCATGAGCGGCTCGACGAACGTGCTGATCCTGCCGAACCTGGACGCCGCGAACATCCTGTTCAACGTGCTGAAGATGACCGGTGGCCACGGCGTCACGGTTGGCCCGATCCTGCTCGGCACGGTCGCGCCGGTGCACATCGTGACGCCGTCGGCAACGATCCGGCGCATCGTGAACCTGACGGCGCTGGCGGTCGCGGAGGCGGGTGCAAGAGCCTGATGCCTTTTCGCGTCCGGAGGTCCCGGGCAGCCAAGGTGCGGGGGGCTTGGCCTGGCCGGCGCCGGGTGCTTGGCCCCGCTGCGCGGGGCTGCCCTCGGTGCTCGGGTTCCTGGCTGCGCGGCGTAACTCGCTTCGCTCCCGCCGCTTGCGCGTCGCTCGCTGCGCTCAGACA
>JBAYOD010000007.1:0-34048 GCA_041678445.1 Burkholderiaceae bacterium
CATGGAAGAGCTGAAGAAGCGCACCGGCGTGTCGATGGTGCACATTCCCTACAAGGGAACCGGTGCGGTGCTCGCCGACCTGATGGGCAACAATGTGCAGATCGCCTTTGCCAACACCCCCAACGTCGTACCGCTCGTGCGCTCCGGCAAGCTGCGCGCGATCGCCGTGGCGCATCCGACCCGGGTCGCGCAACTGCCCGAGGTGCCGACCGTGGCCGAGCAGGGTCTGGCCGATTTCGAGTCGAACTCCTGGTTCGTGTTCTTCGCACCGGGCAAGACGCCTGAGAACATTCTCGATACGCTGAACAAGACCTTCGTGGAGATCCTGAACGAGCCGAAGGTTCGCGACCTGCTGACCGAGCAGGGCGTCGAGGTCGTGGCCAGTTCGAGGGCCGAAACCGCCGATTTCGTGCGCCGCGAAATGGACAAATACGCCGAGGTCGTGAAGTTCGCCGGGATCAAGATCGATTGACCCTGATTCCCGGGCACGCCACCGATACAATCGGTGACATGCCGCCCGTTGTCGCGACCGTGCGGCGCGACAACGGGACTTCCAGATGGACATTTTCCAGGTTCTCTCCCTCGCCATCCTGCAGGGACTGACCGAATTCCTGCCGATTTCCAGCTCGGCACACCTGATCCTCGTCCCGCAACTCGAAGGCTGGTCGGACCAGGGCCTGGCCTTCGATGTGGCCGTCCATGTCGGCACGCTGGTCGCCGTGATCGGCTACTTCCGGCGCGAACTCGCTGCGATGACGCGTGCCTGGCTGCGTTCGGTACGCCGTTTCGAGCTGTGCAGCGAAAGCCGGCTGGCCTGGGCCGTGCTGCTCGCCACGGTCCCGGTCGGGATCGCCGGCCTGCTTTTCAAGGGTGAGGTCGGGACGCTGCTGCGCGATCCGGTGGTGATCGCCGTGACCACCATCCTGTTCGGGCTGCTGCTGTGGTGGGCCGACGCGGTCGGCCGGCGCAGCCGCGACGAACACGCGATCGGCTGGCGCGAGATCGCCGTCATCGGCCTGGCCCAGGCGCTGGCGCTGGTGCCCGGAACCTCGCGCTCCGGGGTGACCATGACTGCCGGGCTGATGATGGGTCTGACCCGGTCGGCCGCAGCCCGTTTCTCGTTCCTGCTGTCGATCCCGGTGATCGTGCTGGCCGGTGCGCTGCAGATCGTCGAGCTGGCCGGTTCCGGCGAGCCCGTGCACTGGGCACCGCTGGCCCTGGGCGCACTGACCGCCGGCCTCATCGCCTACCTCTGCATCGACCTGTTCCTGAAGCTGCTCGAACGCATCGGCGTCGTACCGTTCGTGATCTACCGGCTGCTGCTGGGTTGCGCATTGCTGTTTGTATACTTGTAGCAGGAGAGCTCACACGATGAACCTCGATCGACCATCACCTGCCGGGCCGGCAAGCAGCCATGTGGACAGCGAAGGAGAGGGTCTGTGGCGGCTGAGTGCGACCGCTGCGGTAGCCCTGCTCGAACGCGGCGAGGTTTCACCGCTCGAACTCGTCGACGCCGCGATCTCGCGGATCGAAGCACTGGACCCGGTCGTCAACGCGTTGCCGCTGCGCTGCTTCGACGCGGCTCGCGACGCGGCAAAGGCGCTGCGGCGCCCGGAGAACGACGATCCGCGCGGCTGGCTGGCCGGCCTGCCGATCGCCGTCAAGGACTACAACGACCTGGCCGGACTGCCGACGACCTGCGGTTCGCCGATCCTGGCTGGACGCATCGCCACGCAGTCAGACCTGACCGTGGCCCGGCTTCAGCAACGCGGGGCGATCCCCGTGGCCAAATCCAATGTCCCGGAATTCGCCGGTGCCAATACCTTCAACACCGTGTTCGGGGCGACCCGCAACCCATGGAACCCGGCGCTGACGGCGGGGGGCTCGTCGGGCGGCTCGGCCGCTGCACTGGCCGCCGGCATGGTCTGGCTGGCCACCGGCAACGACCTGGGCGGCAGCCTGCGGATTCCGGCCAGCTACTGCGGCATCGTCGGGCTGCGACCCAGCGTCGGACGTGTTGCGCGGCCCGAATCGGTCGTCCCTTACGATCCGCTGTGGGTCGAAGGACCGATGGGCCGTTGCGTGGCCGACGTCGCACTGATGCTCGATGCCCAGGCTCACTGGGACATGCGCGACCCGCTGTCGTTGCCGGTTTCGAAGCAGCCGTTCGTCGAGGCTGTGCGTCAACCGAAGGGCCCGCAGCGTGTCGGTTTCTCGCCAGACCTCGGCATCGGCCGAGTCGACCCGGAAGTGGCACAACTGTGCCGGGCGGCCGCACTGCGCTTCGGCGATCTCGGCGCCGACGTCACCGGCGACTGCCCGGACTTCACCGGCAGCATCGAGGCGTTTCAGGCCCTGCGGGCAAACCTGGTCGCCGCGGTGCGCGGCCCCTTGCTGGCCGACCACCGCGACTCGATCTGCGCGGAAATCATCTGGAACATCGAGAAAGGCCTGAATCAGCAGGGCGCCGAACTGGCCCGTGCCGAGCGCATTCGCGGCGAGCTCTTCATGCGGGTGGCCGCCTTCTTCCAGCATCACGACCTGCTCGCCTGCCCGGTGGTCGCCGTCCCGCCGTTCCCGGTTGACGAACGTTATCCGACTCAGATCGGCGGTCAGCCGCTGACCTCCTACATCGACTGGATGTACCTGACCTTCGTGCTGACCCTCACCGGCTGCCCGGCGATCTCGATACCGATCGGACAGACAGCTGACGGCCGGCCGGTAGGCTTGCAGTTGATCGGCCGCCCGCGGGGCGACTTCGAACTACTCAGCAGCGCGGCGGCCCTCGAAGCCGTGATGGGCCAGGTCCATCAGGTGCCGCTGGCCACGACAGGGCAGGCCCGTCCCTGAGACGCCCCCGGCCCGGGGAATCCATCCTTCAGGGCCGGGGCCGCGGGCTCTTCCTCAGGTGGGCGGCTCGGGTAGCCGGCTCGGTTAGCCAGGCTCAGGCAGCCAGCTTCTGGGCGCCTGCCGGGGCCGGCACCGAGCTGCGGATCAGGTGATCGAAGGCCGACAGGCTGGCTTTCGCCCCGTCACCCATCGCGATCACGATCTGCTTGTGCGGGGTGGTGGTCGCGTCACCGGCGGCAAACACGCCAGGCACCGAGGTCTGGCCACGCCCGTCGACTTCGATCTCGCCACGCTCGCTGAGCGCCACCGTGCCGGCCAGCCAGTCGGTGTTCGGCAGCAAGCCGATCTGCACAAAGACGCCTTCGAGCGGCAGGGTGTGCGATTCGCCGCTGATCCGGTCGGTATAGACCAGGCCGTTCATCTTCTGGCCGTCGCCGGTCACTTTGGTGGTCGCCGCATCGAGGATCACCGTGACGTTGGCCAGGCTCGCGAGCTTGGCCTGCAGCACGGCGTCGGCGCGCAGCTTCGAGTCGAACTCGAGCAAGGTGACGTGGGAGACCAGACCCGCCAGGTCGATGGCCGCCTCGACACCCGAGTTGCCCCCCCCGACCACGGCCACACGCTTGCCCTTGAACAAGGGGCCGTCGCAATGCGGGCAGTAGGCCACGCCGGCACCGCGATACTCGCGCTCGCCCGGCACGTTCATCTCGCGCCAGCGGGCGCCAGGCGCCAGGACCACGGCTCGCGCCTTCAGCGTCACGCCGTTGGCGAGTTGCACGCGGGCCAGGCCATCGTCGCCGGCCGGCTCGAGCTTCTCGGCGCGCTGCAGGTTCATCACGTCGACGTCGTATTCGCCCACGTGCGCCTCGAGCGCACGCGCCAGCTTCGGCCCGTCGGTCTGCGGCACTGAAATCAGGTTCTCGATGGCCATCGTGTCGAGCACCTGGCCGCCGAAACGCTCGGCGACCACGCCGGTGCGAATCCCCTTGCGGGCCGCATAGATCGCCGCCGCCGCGCCGGCCGGGCCGCCGCCGACGACCAGGACGTCGAAGGCTTCCTTCGCGGCGAGCTTCTCGGCATCGCGGCTGGCTGCTCCGGAATCCACCTTGGCAAGAATCTCTTCCAGCGTCATCCGGCCCTGGCCGAAGGCTTCGCCGTTCACGAACACCGTCGGCACCGCCATGATCTGGCGTGCCTCGACCTCGTCCTGGAACAACGCGCCATCGATCATCGTGCTCTGGACACCAGGATTGAGCACCGCCATCAGGTTCAGTGCCTGGACCACGTCCGGGCAGTTCTGGCATGACAGCGAAATGAAGGTTTCGAAGCGGAACTCGCCCTCGAGCGCGCGGATCTGCTCGATGACGGCAGGCTCGACCTTGGGCGGATAACCGCCGGCCTGCAGCAGCGCCAGAACG
Source organism: Burkholderiaceae bacterium (assembly GCA_041678445.1). Classification (GTDB taxonomy): domain Bacteria; phylum Pseudomonadota; class Gammaproteobacteria; order Burkholderiales; family Burkholderiaceae_E; genus Zeimonas. The sequence goes on from JBAYOD010000007.1 coordinate 4,269, forward strand.
AGCGAGGTGAACTCGTGGCCCATCGGAATGCCGGCAAAGCTCACCCGCGCCGGCTGGCCGGCCGCGCCGACCGAAAACGACGGCTTGCGGGCATCGCTGCCGTCTTCGCGCAGGGCAATCTTCGGCGACAACGAGGCGATCTCGCGCAGCAACTCACGCAACTCGACCGACTTCGCGCCATCATCGAGCGAGGCGACCAGTTCGATCGGCTGTTCGAGTTTCTGCAGATAGGTTTCGAGCTGAGTACGGATGGCATCGGCGAGCATGACGGGTTCCTCTGGCAGAAGTTCAAGGCATTGCGCGGCACGGGCACCGCAAGCCGCACAGGCGGCTTGCGGGCCGGCGCCTCATGCAGGCGCCCGGGCGCTTCGAAAGGAGCTGGAGCGCGGGCTCCGGAACAGGGCGGTCAGATCTTGCCGACCAGGTCCAGCGACGGAGCCAGGGTCTCGGCACCCGGCGTCCACTTGGCCGGGCAGACCTCGCCCGGATGCGCAGCGACGTACTGGGCGGCCTGGACCTTGCGCAGCAGCTCCTGGGCGTCGCGGCCGATCCCGTTGTCGTGGATCTCGCACAGCTTGATCTTGCCTTCCGGGTCGATCACGAAGGTGCCGCGCAGCGCCAGACCTTCCTCTTCGATCATGACGTCGAAGTTACGGGTGAGCACACCGGTCGGGTCGCCCACCAGCGGGTACTGGATCTTGCTGATCGTGTCCGAGGTGTCGTGCCAGGCCTTGTGGGTGAAATGCGTGTCGGTCGAGACGCCGTAGACCTCGACTCCGAGCGACTTGAAGGTATCGTAATGGTCGGCCAGGTCGCCGAGTTCGGTCGGGCAGACGAAGGTGAAGTCGGCCGGGTAGAAGACCACCACGGACCACTTGCCCTTCAGGTCTTCGTTGGTGACCTCGACGAACTTGCCATTGTGGTAGGCGGTCGCTTTGAACGGCTTGACTTCGGTATTGATCAGGGACATGGCTGCTCCTTTCTGATGTGTGGATGGGACGGATTGATATTACATATTGCTATTTTAAAAATCAAATTGATACTATTTATCTATCAAATAGGCCGCAGCTATCGCTGCTGTCTTCACAGCCTGGGCAGGTGGTTTTCGCTGGCGTGGCGGTTTTCGCTGGGCGGATGGTTTCTGCCACAGGCCGTTTCCGCCCGCCGGGCGGCGTTCCGATGACTGAACCGCTGGCGCAGCCCCCGGCCTTCAGCGCGTTCGACGCTGCGATGATGCGTCTGGCGATCGATCAGGCGCACAACGCCTGGACGCTGGGTGAAGTTCCGGTCGGAGCGGTCCTGGTGCGTGAGGGCAGGGTCCTGGCCACCGGCTACAACCAGCCGATCGGCTCGAACGATCCCAGCGCTCACGCCGAGATCTGTGCGCTGCGCGCCGGCGGGTTGCTGGCCGGCAACTACCGGCTGCCCGATTGCGAGCTCTACGTCACGCTCGAACCCTGCCCGATGTGCGCCGGCGCGATCATGCACTCGCGGCTGCGGCGGGTGACATGGGGAGCGCCCGATCCGAAGACCGGCGCAGCCGGCAGCGTCGTCGACCTGTTTGCGCAGCCGCGCCTGAATCACCAGACGCTGGCGGCCGGCGGCCTGCTGGCCGAAGACTGCGCAGCGCTGCTGCGCGAATTCTTTGCCGAGCGTCGGCGCAGCGCCCGTCCGGAGTCTGGCAGGCGCTGACTCCGGCGCGCCGACCTGCCAGGGAAGCTCCCCGGCAGGGCCGGCGACTTACTCGATCTTCGCCTTCGCGCGCAGGCTCTGCTGCAGCGACTGCAGGCGCTGGCGCTCGATCTGCTGGCGCAGTTGCGGCCCGACCTGCTCGAGTGACGGCGCCTCGGCCTCGCGTACGTCGTCCAGGCGGATCACGTGCCAGCCGAACTGGGACTGCACCGGCGCTTCGGCCAGCTTGCCCTTCTCGAGCGCGACCATGGCGTCGCTGAATTCCTTGACGAAGGTGTCGGCCGTGTTCCAGCCGAGATCACCGCCTTGCTGGCCCGAGCCCGGGTCCTTCGAGGCCTTGGCCAGCGTTTCGAAGGCTGCGCCGTTCTTCAGTTCGGCCAGCAGCTTCTTCGCCTCATCCTCGGTTTCGACCAGGATGTGGCGGGCACGGTATTCCTGCGCGCTGTTGTCCTTCTTGAAGCTTTCGTAGGCGCTGGCCAGTTCGGCGTCGCTGATCGGGTTTTCCTTCAGATAGTCGCGGATCAGTGCCCGGATCAGGATGTCCTGACGCACCACGGCCAACTGGTTCTGGACCTCGGTATTGCGCGGCAAGCCCTTGCGCGCGGCCTCCTGCGTGAACAGCTCGCGGGCGATCAGTTCCTCGCGCACGGCCGCGCGCAGCTCCGGTGTGTCGGGCTGGCCCTGGGCCACGAGCATGGCGACGAAATCGTCGACCTTCTGGGTGGTGATCGGCTTGCTGTTGACGACCGCGGCATTCTGCGCAAAAACGGCCGATGCGACCGGCAGGAGCGCCACGGCCGCGAGCTTCGCCAGGCGAAGCGACAGAGAAGTGGAGGGCATCGTCATCCTTTACTGCGATGGGGTAGGCGCCGGCTGGGCATCGATGGAAAGCGCATGAATGCGATCCGGCATCCAATCGGCGAGGGCATCATACACGAGGCGATGGCGCTGCATCACGGGCATTCCGGCAAAGCGCGGCGCCCGGATCCGGACACGAAAATGGCCCGCACCGCCGGCCGCACCAGGGTGGCCGACATGCGCCGCGCTGTCGTCGTCGATCACCAGTTCGGTCGCATCGGGCAGCGCCGCGACGAGCCGGGCGCGGATCTCGTCGATACCGGGTTTCCGGCTCATTTGCGGCCTCCCGCGCCATCCGATTCGACCCCACCGGCTTCGACCTTCGGAGCGTCGTCGTCGGGATCGAGGTAGCGGCCGATCCACAGACCCTGCAGGATCACGAAGGCGAGCGTCAACCCCAGGGTGCCGAACAGCTTGAAGTTGACCCAGGTATCGGTCGAGAACCCGTAGGCGACGACGATGTTGGCAACGGCCATCAACACGAAGAACCCCATCCAGGCCAGGTTCAGCGAGCGCCAGACCGGATCGGGCAAGCTCAGCTGGCTGCCCATCACCGCCCGGATCAGGTCGCGGCCGAAGAACAGCCGCCCGCCCGCCAGCACCAGCGCGAACAGGCCATAGAGCACGGTCGGCTTCCACTTGATGAAGGTTTCGTCCTGCCACAGCAGGGTGAGTCCGCCGAAGACCGCGATGATCACCAGCCCGATCCACTGCATCGGCTCGACGGCCTTGCCGCGCAGCTTGAGCCAGCCGATCTGGGCAAAGCTGGCGATGATCGCCACCGCGGTGGCCGCGTAGATGTCGACCAGCTTGTAGGCGACGAAGAACAGGATGATCGGGAACAGGTCGAAGAGGAGTTTCATCGTACCGGGAAGGGGTCGTTCATCGGTGCGTAGTATAGAATCATTCGTTTTGTCCCCCGATCCAGGAGATTTTCGATGGCTGAACGCACGCGCACCCGTCGCAACACGCTCGAGCGCCGCTGCCTTTCCAAGTATCTGAAGCGCCTGTTCAAAGGCTCTTCGCGCTCCACCTTCCGGATGCTCGAGAAGATCAAGAAGGCCTGAGGCGGCTGCAGCCCGGAGCCTACGGCTGCGGCTCGAAGTGCAGCGACAGCGAGTTCATGCAGTAGCGCAGCCCGGTGGGCGGCGGGCCGTCTTCGAAGACATGGCCGAGGTGTGCGTCGCAGATGGCGCACAGTGCCTCGGTACGTGTCATCCCCAGGCTGTTGTCGGTGCGCAGCGCGATCGTCTCCGGGTCGATCGGCTGCCAGTAGCTCGGCCAGCCCGAGCCCGATTCATACTTGTGGGCCGATTCGAACAGCGGCGTCCGGCAGCAGACACACAGATAAAGCCCCTTGTCCTTGAGGTTCCAGTAGCGGCCGGTGAACGCGCGTTCGGTGCCGTGGCGGCGCGCCACCCGGAATTCCTCTTCGGACAGCCGCTCGCGCCAGGCGGCTTCGCTGAGTTCGACACGTTTGTTCATCATGATCACCCCATTCAGGAAGAGCAGCTGACCGCGAGGTGACGCGCCCAGTCAGGGGGCAGGGCGGCCAGGTCCTCGTGTTCGGACTGCTCGTCGAAAGGCCTGGCAAGCACCGCGAGCAGCCGGCGGACCAGCGTCGGGTCGCGTTCACGCGCCTGCCGGATCGCCAGCTCGGCCAGGTGGTTGCGCAGGATGAATTTCGGGTTCACCCGGTTCATCGCAGCCTGCCGGTCGGCGGGCTGCGCGCCTTCCTCGGCCAACCGGGTCCGCCAGCGGGCTGCCCAGGCGTCGAACAGGACCGGCTCGCCAAACAGGTCGCGGCAGTGGCCGCCGGACCGAACGTCATCGGCGTCGATGGCGGCCAGTCTGCGGAAGAACTGGGTGAAATCGACTTTCTGGGCATGCAGCAGATCGAGGGCCGAGCGCACCAGCGCCGCATCGTCGGGGCCGGCGCTGTGCAGCCCCAGCTTGGCCCGCATCGATCGATCGTACTCGGCCTGGAATGCCGGCCCATAGCCGGCCAGCGCCGCCTTGGCATCGTCGACACTGCCGCCCGCCGCGCTGATCAGCGGCATGAGGGCTTCGCCCAGGCGCCAGCAGTTCCACTCGCCGATCTTCGGCTGCATCGCATAGCTGTAGCGGCCCAGATCGTCGGAATGGTTGCAGACGTGATTCGGATCGAAGCGGTCGAGAAAGCCGAACGGACCATAGTCGATGGTCAGTCCGAGCATCGACATGTTGTCGGTATTCATCACCCCGTGGCAAAAGCCCACGGCCTGCCAGGCGGCGATCAGCCGCGCGGTACGCTCGCTGATTTCGCGCAGCAGCGCCAGCCAGGGGTTGGCCGCATCGCGCAATGCCGGGAAGTGCTGGTCGAGCAGCAGAAGGCCCAGTCGTTCCAGCCGCTCGGGCTGGTCGAAATGCCGGAAGTACTCGAAGGAGCCGAAGCGCAGGAAGGAGGGTGCCAGCCGGGCAACGACCGCGGCCGTTTCGACCCGCTCCCGGTACACCGGTTCATCGGACGCCACCAGCGCCAGCGCTCGCGTGGTCGGGATGCCCAGGCCGTGCATGGCCTCCGAGCACAGGAACTCGCGGATCGATGAGCGCAGCACGGCCCGGCCATCGGCCCCGCGCGAAAACGGGGTCCGCCCCGAGCCCTTGAGCTGCAGTTCCCAGCAGCGGCCATCCGGCCCCCGCGCGTCGCCAAGCAGGATCGCCCGGCCATCGCCGAGCCGGCCGGCCCAGACACCGAACTGATGGCCGGCGTAGACGGCCGCCAGCGGCTCGCTGCCGGCCAGCGGCCGGTTGCCGGCCATTGACTCGACGAACTCGGGGATTTCCAGGGTTTCGGGCGCCAGCCCGATCAGGGCTGCCGCCTCAGGGGAGGCGGCAACCAGCCAGGGTTCGGGCAGCGGCGCCGGCGCCATCCTGACGAAGAAGCCCGCAGGCAGGCGTGCGAAGCGATTGTCGAAAGCCAGGCCGGGCAAGTGCAGCGCGCCGGCTTCGGCCGCCTCGGCGGTCGCGCCCAATGCGCCGCCCGGGCCTGCGCGGGCCGCATCGCGAACAGGTGCTAGCAGGGAATTTCGATCATCCATCCGGGAATTTTAGTGTCGATGCGCGATTCCGTTGAGGGTATCCCTCGCAGGGTCGCTAGAATCGTCGACCTGACCGTACAACCTGTCCAGGAGACATCGCAAATGCAAGGCCTGATGATGGATATGCCGCTGCTGGTTTCGTCGCTGCTGCAGCATGCGGCCCGCCACCATGGCGACGTCGAGATCGTATCGCGGCGCGTCGAAGGCGACATTCACCGCTATACCTATGCCGATTGCCACGAGCGCACCCGCAAGCTCGCCGACGCCTTCATGCGCAGCGGCAGCAACATCGGCGACCGGATCGCCACGCTCGCCTGGAACGGCTACCGTCACCTGGAACTCTATTACGCAGTTGGCGGCATGGGCGGTGTCATCCACACGATCAACCCGCGCCTGCACCCGGAACAGATCGCCTGGATCGTCAACCACGCCAGCGACACGCATCTGGCTTTCGACCTGACCTTCCTGCCGATCATCGAGGCGATCGCAGCCCATTGCCCGACGGTCAGGACCTGGATCGCCATGTGCGATCCCGACCGGCAGCCGAAATCCGACAAGATCCCGAACCTCGTCAACTACGAGGAATTCCTCGCGCAGGGCGACAGCGGCTACCGGTGGCCCGAACTCGACGAGCGCACCGCCTGCGGGCTGTGCTACACCTCGGGCACCACCGGCAACCCGAAGGGCGCCATGTACACGAACCGTTCCACGGTTCTGCATGCCTACGGGGCGGCACTGCCCGACGCCATGGGCGCCTCGGCCCGCGACAGCATCGTGCCGGTCGTGCCGATGTTCCACGTCAACGCCTGGGGGCTTCCGTACATCTGCCCGCTGGTCGGCGCGAAACTGGTGTTCCCGGGGCCTGCGCTCGACGGCAAGTCGCTGTTCGAACTGATGGAAGCCGAGCACGTCACCTATTCAGCCGGTGTGCCCACGGTCTGGTTGGGCTTGCTGCAGCACGTCGATTCGATCAAGGGTCGCTTCAGCTCGCTCAAGCGCACGGTGATCGGCGGCTCGGCCTGCCCGCCGGCGATGATCGCGGCCTTCCGGGACAACTACGACGTCGAGGTCATCCATGCCTGGGGAATGACCGAGATGTCGCCGCTGGGCACGCTGTGCCGGCTGCAGCTCAAGCATGAGCAACTGCCCGAACCGGCGCGCCAGAAGCTGCTCGAGAAGCAGGGGCACGTGATCTTCGGTGTCGACATGAAGATCATCGACGACGATGGCAACAGCCTGCCGTGGGACGGCAAGGTTTTCGGCAACCTGATGGTGCGCGGCCCCTGGGTGATGCAGGAGTATTTCCGCGGCGAGGGCGGCGACCCGCTGGTCTACGATGCCGACGGCAAGGGCTGGTTCCCCACCGGCGACGTCGCGACCATCGATGCCGACGGCTACATGCAGATCACCGACCGCAGCAAGGACGTGATCAAGTCCGGCGGCGAGTGGATCAGCACCATCGACCTGGAGAACCTGGCGATCGCTCACCCGGCCGTGGCCAATGCCGCGGTCATCGGCATCGCGCATCCGAAGTGGGATGAGCGTCCGCTGCTGATCGTTGCGAAGAAGCCCGGGGCCGAGGTCACCAGGGAGGCCTTGCTGGCCTTCTACGAGGGCAAGATCGCCAAGTGGTGGACGCCCGATGACGTGCAGTTCGTCGAGTCGATTCCGCTGGGCGCCACCGGCAAGATCCTGAAGACCCGGCTGCGTGAGCAGTTCGCCGACTACAAATTGCCGACTGCCTGAGTCGGCGGGCTTGTTGCGCCGGAAATCTCGTTTATGATCGGCGGCGAGCGGCTTCCCGTTTGCCGCCGGTCGTATCCGTACGAACATAATGAGGAGACATGGATGAGCAAGAAGTTCGCGTTCAAGGCGTTCGCGCTGGCGTTTGCCGGGTTGACGGCGGCGCCGATGGCCATGGCCCAGTCGGGCACCGTCAAGATCGCCTGGATCGACCCGCTGTCGGGCATGATGGCACCGCTCGGCCAGAACCAGATGCGCAGCTGGCAGCACGTTGCCGAACTCGCCAATCAGGAGAAGTGGGCCGGTGACGTCAAGTTCGAGATCGTCCCCTTCGATGGCAAGCTCAGCCCCCAGGAAAGCCTGACGGCGCTGAAATCGATCATCGACCAGGGAATCCGCTACATCACCCAGGGCAACGGTTCAGGCGTGGCGCTCGCGCTGGCCGACGCTGTCTCCAAGCACAACGCCCGCAACCCGGGCAAGGAGATCGTCTTCCTGAACTACGCGGCGGTCGATCCGGTGATGACCAACGAGAAATGCGATTTCTGGCATTTCCGGCTCGACATCAACGCCGACATGAAAATGGAGGCGCTGACCTCCTACATGGCCAAGCAGGACAACATCAAGAAGGTCTACCTGATCAACCAGGACTACTCCTTCGGCCATGCCGTCGAGCGCTCGGCCGAGGAATACCTGAAGCGCAAGCGCCCCGACATCGAAGTCGTCGGCAAGGACCGCCATCCGCTCGCACAGGTCCGCGACTTCGCACCGTACGTGGCCAAGATCAAGGCCGCCGGCACCGACACCATCATCACCGGCAACTGGGGCGCCGACCTGGCGCTGCTGATCAAGGCGGCCAACGACGCCGGGCTGAACGCGAACTTCTACACCTACTACGCCGGCACCACCGGCGTGGGCACGCAGATGGGTTCGTCGGGCGAGGGCCGGGTCCGCCAGGTGGCCTACTGGAACACCAACGACTCCGATCTCGGCGACAAGCTGGTCACGGGCTTCAAGAAGAAGTACAGCGACGACTACTACACGATGGCCACCTACACGGGCATCAAGCTGCTGTCGGAAGCCTTCAAGAAAGCCGGATCGACCAACCCGGTCGACGTGGCCTTCGCCATGGAAGGCATGCGGATCCAGCTGCCCAACGGCGAGGCCGAAATGCGCGCCAGCGATCACCAGCTGCAGCAGAACGTCGTGATCTCGTCCTGGCAGAAAATCGATGGCAAGAAGGTTCGGCACGACATCGAGAACACCGGCTATGGCTGGAGCACGGTGGCCACGCTCGATTCCTACGTGGCCGCCCAGCCCACTTCCTGCAACATGAAGCGCCCGAAGCGCTGAACGGCAAGGCAGGGCAGGGCCGGGCCCGGAGTGCGCTTTCGCATCCCGGGCCCGGCATGAAACACACCGAGAACACCCCAGGGGTCTGAACGGCGGCCATGCATCGGGCATGGTCGCCGCAGGCACCGTGTCGCCGGGTTGCACGCATCGTGGAATTCTTCGTCATCTCGCTGCTCAACGGTCTGAGCTACGGCCTGCTGCTGTTCATGCTGGCCTCGGGCCTGACGCTGATCTTCAGCATGATGGGCGTGCTGAACTTCGCACACGCCTCGTTCTACATGATCGGCGCCTACTTCGCCTACCAGATCAGCACCTGGATCGGATTCTGGCCGGCGCTGTTCGTGGCGCCCGTCCTGGTGGGCGTGCTCGGCGCGATCGTCGAGCGCTACGGCCTGCGCCGCGTCCACAAGTGGGGACACGTTCCCGAGCTGCTGTTCACCTTCGGGATCTCCTACATCATCGTCGAGCTGGTCCAGATCATCTGGGGCCGGGCGGCCGTTCCCTACCGGGTGCCGCCCGAGCTCTCCGGCACGCTGTTCACGGTGTTCTCGACCAACTTCCCGGCTTACCGCGGCTTCATGATGCTGATCGCATTGCTGATGCTGCTGGCCATCTGGCTGATGCTCACGCGCACTCGGATCGGCCTGGTCATCCAGGCCTCGCTGACCCATCCGGAGATGGCCGAATCGCTCGGCCACAACGTGCCCCGCGTGTTCATGCTCACCTTTGGCGGCGGCACTGCGCTGGCCGGACTGGCCGGCGTGATCGGCGGCAATGCCTACGTGACCGAGCCGTCGATGGCGGCGCTGCTGGGGGCCATCATCTTCGTGGTGGTGGTGGTCGGCGGGATGGGCTCGCTGGCCGGCGCCTTCATCGCCTCACTGCTGATCGGACTGATGCAGACCTTTGCGATCGGCCTCGACTGGTCGCTGGCTGCCTTCCTCGACGGCCTGGGGGTGCGGGTGAGCGCCGACATGCCCCTGTATTCGGTCTGGTCGCTGAAGCTCTCGCAGATCGCGCCGGTGCTCCCCTATCTGCTGCTGGTTCTGGTGCTGATCTTCCGGCCCCGCGGCCTGATGGGCACCCGGGAGAGCTGAGGCGATGTCCAGGACCCTTCGATTCGCGCCGTACAACGTCGGGCGCTGGCTGGTCTGGGGGCTGACGGCGATCCTGTTCGCGATCCTGCCGCTGGTCTTCACCAAGGGCTTCGCGATCACGCTGCTCTCGCAGATGGGGATCATGATCGTCTTCGCGCTGTCCTACAACATGATCTTCGGCCAGGGCGGCATGCTGTCCTTCGGTCACGCCGTCTACTCGGGCCTGGGCGCATTCTTCGCGATCCACGCGATGAACTGGGTCGGCGACGGCCTGGTCTGGATCCCGATCTCGCTGATTCCGCTGGTCGGGGGCGTGTTCGGCGCCGTCTTCGGCGTGATCTTCGGCTATGTCACCACCAAGAAATCGGGCGTGCCGTTCGCGATGATCACGCTGGGCATCGGCGAGATGGTCTTTGCCGCAGTGCTGATGTTCCCGGGCTTCTTCGGCGGCGAGGGCGGCATCTCGACCGACCGCGTCGTCGGCGAGCCGTTCCTGGGCATCAGCTACGGCCCCGCTGTCCAGGTCTACTACCTGATCGCGGTCTGGTGTTTCGTCTCGATGCTGGCGATGTTCGCCTTTTCGCGCACGCCGCTCGGACGCATCTCGAACGCAGTCCGCGACAATCCCGAGCGGGCCGAATTCATCGGCTACAACACCCAGCGGGTGCGCTTCCTGGTCGTGGTCGCATCGGCCTTCTTCGCCGGCATCGCTGGCGGGCTGTCGGCGATCAACTTCGAGATCGTCACGGCCGAGAACGTCTCGGCGCTGCGCTCGGGCGGTGTGCTGCTGGCCACATTCATCGGCGGCGCGATGTTCTTCTTCGGACCGGTGCTGGGCGCGGTGATCTTCATCTACTTCGCCGTGGCGCTGTCCGAGTTCACCGACGCCTGGCAGTTCTACCTGGGCGTGTTCTTCGTGCTGACCGTCATGTATGCGCCGGGCGGTGTCGCCTCGCTGATCCTGATGAACCTCAGGGTGGCCAGATTCGGCCTCTTCAACCGGCTCTGGACGCCTTATGCCAAGGTGCTGGCAGCTTCGGCGGTGCTGCTTGCCGGCGTCATCATGGTCGTCGAGATGAGCTACCACCTGACGCTGGGCATGAGCATGAGCGATACGGTGAGCGTCTTCGGCATCGATCTGGACGCACGCGGCGCAATGGCCTGGATCGCCGCCGCCCTGATCCTTGCTGCGGGCGGCTGGCTGTTCAGCCTGACCCGCAGACATTTCATGGACGCCTGGGGTGGCGTGCAGACGATGATCGAAGACCGGATCAAACGAGAGCAGGGCGCTTGAGATGGCTGAACACGAGAGCACCGCGATGCCCCCCGTTTCCGGCGCAACGGCGCTGAAGCTGACCGACGTCCGGAAGCATTTCGGCAAGACCGAGATCATCCGCGGCGTAACCCTCGACGTGCGCAAGGGCGAACGCCACGCGATCATCGGACCCAACGGCGCGGGCAAATCGACGCTGTTCAACCTCATCTCCGGGCGTTTTCCGGTGACTGCCGGCCGGATCGAACTCGACGGCCGCGACATCACCGGCCTGGCGCCGTTCGAGATCAATCGCCGGGGACTGTCGCGCAGCTTCCAGATCACCAACATCTTTCACCGGCTGTCGGTCTACGAGAACATCCGCTGCGCGACCCTGTATGCGCTCGGCTACCGCTACTCGTTCTGGCACCGCCTGTCGAAACTGGCCGACGCGGCCGAGCGCACCGAGCACATCCTGCAGCGCATCGGCCTGCAGCACCGGCGCGATGCGCTGGCCGGCCTGCTGACCTATGCCGAACAGCGGGCGCTCGAGATCGGCATCACGATCGCCAGCGGCGCCGAAGTGATCCTGCTCGACGAGCCGACCGCCGGCATGAGCCGCTCGGAATCCGACCATGCAGTCGAACTGATCATGCGGGTCACCGAAGGCAAGACCCTGGTCATGGTCGAGCACGACATGAGCGTGGTCTTCGGGCTGGCCCACCGGATCTCGGTGGTCGTCTACGGCCAGGTGATCGCCACCGACGTTCCGGCCAGCATCAAGTCGAACCGCGCCGTCCAGGAAGCCTACCTGGGCACCACGTTTGCCGACGCCTGAGGCGGGCCCGAACGATGTCCGACACCATTCTCGAAGTCCGCGACCTGCACGCCTACTACGGCAAGAGCCACGTCCTGCACGGCGTCGACCTGACCGTGCGCAAGGGCGAGATCGTCAGCCTGCTGGGGCGCAACGGCGTGGGCCGCTCGACCACCGTCAAGGCGATCATGGGCCTGGTCCAGAGCACCGGCACCATCGAGTTCAACGGCGAGTCCGTGGTCGGGCTCAAGCCCTACCAGATCGCCCACCAGGGACTGGGCTACGTTCCCGAGGCGCGTGACGTCTTTCCGGCGCTGACGGTCGAGCAGAACCTGCTGCTGGGTCTGAAAGGGCGCACACCGGGGCGCTGGAGCTTCGACGACATGTACCGGCTGTTCCCGCGCCTGAAGGAGCGCCAGCATACCCAGGCCGGTGTGCTCTCGGGCGGGGAGCAGCAGATGCTGACCCTGTGCCGGACCCTGATGGGCGATCCGGAACTGATCATGATCGACGAGCCGACGGAAGGCCTTGCGCCCAAGATCGTCGAGCTGGTCGGCCAGTATCTGCAGGCGCTCGAAAAGCGGGGCATTTCGGTGCTGCTGGTCGAGCAGAAGCTCGCGATCGCCCTCGACATTTCACAGCGGGTCTACGTGATGGGACGCGGCCACATCGTCTTCGAAGGCACACCGCAGGCGCTCAAGGACGATGCCCGCGTGCGCCGGGAGTGGCTGGAGGTCTGACGGGCGCGGCTCGCCGCCGGCCGGCGACCGGGTCCGGAGCCTGACGCGGCCGGCAGGCGGGCACGTTAAACTGTCAGGCTGGCCGACATCGAGTGTGCGGCCTGCCCCGAACCGGCAATCCCTCTTCAACCTGACTCGGGATCAACGCATGAGCCAAACCCAGTACGCCACTCACGGTGCCGTCGCCGTGATCACCATGAACAATCCGCCAGTCAACGGCCTCGGCCTTGGCCTGCGTACCGGCCTCATCGAAAGCCTGCGCCGCGCGCTCGGTGACCCTGCAATCGAGGCCATCGTCATCACCGGCGCCGGCAAGGCCTTCTCGGGCGGTGCCGACATCCGCGAGTTCAACACGCCGGCCGCGCTGGCCGAGCCGACGCTGCACACCGTCATCCGCACGATCGAGTCCGCGGACAAGCCGGTGATCGCAGCCATCCACAGCGTGGCCATGGGCGGCGGCCTCGAACTGGCGCTCGGCTGCCATTTCCGGATCGCCGCCACCGGTGCGCTGATCGCGCTGCCCGAAGTCAAGCTCGGAATCCTGCCGGGGGCCGGCGGCACGCAGCGCCTGCCACGCGTCGTGCCGCTCGAGATGGCGACGAACATGATCGTCTCGGGCACGCCGGTGAAATCCGAGAAATTCGCGGGCACCCGGCTGTTCGACGAAATCGTCGCCGACAACCTGGGCGAGGCCGCCGTGGCGTTCGCGAAGAAGGTGGTCGACGAGAAGCGGGGCCTGCCCAAGGTGCGCGACCAGAAGATCGTTCATGACGACGCCGAAGCCTTCCTGCAGTTCTCGCTGAACACTGCGAAGACCGTGGCCAGGGACTACCCGGCGCCGGCGGCTTGCGTCGAAGCGATCAAGGCCGCGGTCGAGCTGCCTTTCGAGCAGGGCCTGGCGCGCGAGCGCGAGCTGTTCCTGCATCTGGTGCAGACGCCCGAATCGAAGGCGCTGCGCCATGCCTTCTTCGGTGAGCGGGCCGCCAGCAAGATTCCCGACGTCCCGGCCGACACGCCGCTGCGCAAGATCGAATCGGCCGCCGTGATCGGTGCCGGCACCATGGGCGGCGGCATTGCGATGAACTTCGCCAATGCCGGCATTCCGGTAAAGATGCTCGAGGTCAAGCAGGATGCGCTCGACCGCGGGCTGGCCACGATCCGCAAGAACTACGAGAACTCGGCGAAGAAAGGCCGGATGACGGCGGACGACGTCGAGAAGCGGATGGCGCTGATCCAGCCCACGCTGAGCTACGACGACATCGGCCAGGCCGACATCGTCATCGAGGCGGTCTTCGAGGACATGCCGGTCAAGGAGCAGGTCTTCCGCAAGCTCGACGAGGTGATGAAACCGGGTGCGATCCTGGCCACCAACACCTCGACGCTGGACGTGAACCGGATTGCCGCGTTCACCGGACGCCCCGAAGACGTGATCGGCACGCACTTCTTCTCGCCGGCCAACGTGATGAAACTGCTCGAGATCGTGCGCGGCGAGAAAACCGCCAAGGACGTGCTCGCGACCACCCTGGCGCTGTCCAAGAAGATCCGCAAGACCGGCGTGGTGTCGGGCGTCTGTGACGGCTTCATCGGCAACCGGATGGTCGAGCAGTACATCCGCCAGGCCGGCTACATGGTCGAGGAGGGCGCCAGCCCGCAACAGGTCGACCGGGCGATCGAGAAATTCGGCTTCGCGATGGGTCCGTTCCGGATGAGCGACCTGGCCGGCAACGACGTCGGCTGGTACATCCGCAAGCGCCGCTACGTCGAGCAGCCTGACATGCAGTACCCGAAGATCGCCGACAAGATCTGTGAGCTTGGCCGCTTCGGCCAGAAAACCAACGCCGGTTTCTACCGCTACGAACCGGGCAAGCGCACCGCATTGCCCGACCCGGTCGTCGACCAGCTGATCGACGAGCATCGCAAGGAGCTCGGCATCACGCCGCGCAAGCTCGCCGACGACGAGATCGTCCACCGGCTGGTCTTTGCGCTGGTCAACGAAGGGGCCCGGATCCTCGAGGAAGGCATTGCGATGCGGGCCTCCGACATCGACATGATCTATCTCACCGGCTACGGCTTTCCGCTGTATCGCGGCGGCCCGATGCTGTATGCCGATCAGTATGGCCTCTACAACGTCGTCAACCGCATGCAGGATTTCGCAGCGAACCCGCACGGCGACGCAGCTTTCTGGACCCCGGCACCGCTGCTTGCGAAGCTCGCCGCCGAAGGCAAGACTTTCAACGGCTGAACGCCGGCCGAACCGAGCATCAGAGGAACTGAAAAATGCGTGAAGCAGTGATCGTTTCCACCGCGCGCACCGGCCTGGCGAAGTCCTGGCGGGGCGCGCTGAACATGACCCACGGCGCGATCATGGGCGGCCATGTCGTGCGCGCCGCCATCGAACGCGCCGGCATCGAGGCCGGCGAGGTCGAAGACGTGCTGATGGGCTGCGCCACCCCGGAAGGGGCAACCGGCTCGAACATCGCACGCCAGATCGCGCTGGCCGGCGGCTGTCCGGTCACCGTCTCCGGCGTGACCGTCAACCGCTTCTGCTCGTCGGGGCTGCAGACCATTGCGATGGCTGCCCAGCGGATCATCGCTGGCGAGGCCGGCGTCTATGTCGCCGGCGGCGTCGAGTCGATCTCCTGCGTCCAGAACGAGGCCAACCGGCACATGATCCACGACCCGCGAATGATGCGGATCAAGCCCGAAATCTACTGGCCGATGCTGCAGACCGCCGAGATGGTGGCCAAGCGCTACAACATCTCGCGCGAGAAGATGGACGAATACGGCGCGCAGAGCCAGCAGCGGGCCTGCGCAGCTGCCGAGGCCGGCAAGTTCAAGGACGAGATCGTGCCGATCACCGTCAGCATGGCGGTCGCCGACAAGGCCAGCGGCCAGCTCGGCATCCGCGAAGTCACGCTGGACGACGACGAGGGCCGCCGGCCCGGAACCACCTACGAAGCTGTCTCGGGAATCCGCCCCGCGCTGCCCGGCGGGGTGATCGCCGCCGGCAACGCCAGCCAGTTCTCCGACGGCGCCGGCGCCTGTGTGGTCATGGATGCCCGGCTCGCCGAGCGCAAGGGATTGCAGCCGATGGGTTATTTCCGCGGTTTCGCCGTGGCCGGCTGCGAGCCTGACGAAATGGGCATCGGCCCGGTGTTCGCGGTACCCAAGCTGCTGGCCCGCGCCGGCCTGAAGGTCGAGGACATCGACCTCTGGGAACTCAACGAGGCCTTCGCCGTGCAGGTGCTGTACTGCCGCGACCAACTCGGCATCCCGCCCGAGCGACTCAACGTGAACGGCGGGGCCATCGCGGTCGGCCATCCATACGGCGTCAGCGGCCAGCGCTTGACCGGCCACGCGCTGATCGAGGGCAAGCGGCGCGGCGCCAAATGGGCCGTCGTCACGATGTGCATCGGCGGCGGCATGGGCGCAGCCGGGCTGTTCGAGATCGTCTGAGCGCTCGCCGCGCACCGGTCATGATGGCGGGCCACACCCGCCAGCCGGCGCGCAGGCAGCCGTTTCGACCCGGCGGCCAGGGCTGCGACAAGGCCCTGCGCCGGGGATTTCTCCTCTCCGACCACGAAGCCGACTCACGATGGCCCGAGCTCTCATTCCGATCGCCTCGCGGATCCTGTCACGTCGCGACCTCGATTTCCTGCTCTACGAGTGGCTCGACGCCACGGCGCTGTGTCAGCGTGAACGTCATGCCGATCATTCGCGCGAAACCTTCGACGCGGCGATCGACACCAGCCAGCGGATCGCCACCGAGCATTTCTACCCGATCAACCGGCTGCTCGACCTCGAAGAGCCCCGCTTCGACGGCGAGCGCGTCCAAACGCCGGCCGAACTCAAGGCCGCGCTGAAGGTCTTCTGCGAGGCCGGCTTGATGGCCGCAGGCCAGGATTACGACCTGGACGGAATGCAGCTGCCGTGCCTGGTCGAGAAAGCCTGTTTCGCCTGGTTCATGGGCGCCAGCGTGTCGGCATCCGGCTATCCGTTCCTGACCATCGGAAACGCCAACCTGCTGCTCGCCCACGGCACGCCCGAACAGATCGAGCGCTGGGTCAGGCCGATGATGAGCGGACGCTTCTTCGGCACGATGTGCCTGTCGGAGCCGCAGGCCGGTTCGTCGCTGTCCGACATCCGCACCCGGGCCGAACGCCAGCCCGACGGCAGCTACCGGCTGTTCGGCAACAAGATGTGGATCTCCGGCGGCGAGCAGGACATCAGCGAGAACATCGTCCATCTGGTGCTGGCCAAGATTCCCGACTCGGACGGGAAGCTGGTGCCCGGCGTCAAGGGCATCTCGCTGTTCCTGGTGCCAAAGATCCTGCTCGAAGAAGACGGCTCGGCAGGCGAACGCAACGACGTCGCACTGGCCGGTCTGAATCACAAGATGGGCTATCGCGGCACGACCAACACCCTGCTGAACTTCGGCGAGGGCCGTTTCCGGCCTCAGGGCGCTGCCGGTGCCATCGGCTGGCTGGTCGGCGAGGCCGGCAGGGGCCTGGCCTGCATGTTCCACATGATGAACGAGGCGCGGATCGGTGTCGGGCTGGGCGCCAGCATGCTCGGCTACACCGGCTATCTGCACGCCCTCGACTATGCACGCAACCGGCCACAGGGACGCCCGCCGCAAGGCAAGGACCCGGCCGCCCCGCAGGTCGCGATCGTCGAGCATGCCGACGTGCGCCGGATGCTGCTGGCGCAGAAGGCATGGGCCGAAGGTGCCCTGGCCCTGAACCTCTTCTGTGCACGGCTGATCGACGACGAGCGCACCCACCCCGACGAAGCGCAGCGGGCCCAGGCCCACAGCCTGCTCGAACTGCTGACGCCGGTCTGCAAGAGCTGGCCCTCGCAATGGTGCCTGGAAGCCAACAACCTGGCGATCCAGGTCCATGGCGGCTACGGCTATACACGCGACTACGCAGTCGAGCAGCATTATCGCGACAATCGCCTGAACCCGATCCACGAGGGGACCCACGGCATCCAGGGCCTCGACCTGCTGGGCCGCAAGGTGCGCCTGAACGATGGCGTGCTGTTGCGGGTTTTCGCTCGCCGGGTCAGCGAAACGCTGGCACACAGCGCCGGGGCCGGGGAGGAATGGCTGGCCGCCGGCCACCAGGTCAGCGCGATCGGCGAGCGGATCGCCGTCACGGTCGAGCGGCTGTACTCGACCCAGGATCGGGATCTGACCCTGGCCAACGCCAGCGTCTTTCTCGAAGCCTTCGGCCACTGGGTGATCGGCTGGGTCTGGCTGGAACAGGCATTGGCTGCGCAGACGGCGCTCGACGACGGCGGCGCTGCGCTCGAGACCGGCGAGCGTGACTTCTATCTCGGCAAGCTGCAGGCAGCCCGCTGGTTCATGCGCTGGGAACTGCCACGCATCGGACCGATGCTCGATCTGCTCGATTCCCTTGACGCAACGACGCTGGAGATGCGTGATGAATGGTTCTGAAGGGAGGCCGCGATGACGGTGAGACAGGCCTTCGATCTGGCCGGCCGCAAGGCCATCGTGACCGGCGGCTCGCGCGGGCTGGGACTGCAGATCGCCGAAGCCCTCGGCGAGATGGGTGCTGAACTGGTTCTGGCGGCGCGGCGGCGCCCGGAACTCGACCAGGCCGTCGCCCACCTGCAGGGGCTGGGCATCCGGGCCCAGGCCATAGAGGCCGACCTGGGCACACCGGAAGGCGTCAGCACCCTGGCCGATGCCGCGCTCGAACGGCTCGGTCACTGCGACATCCTGGTCAACAACGCCGGCGCGACCTGGGGCTCGCCGGCCGAGGATTATCCACTCGATGCCTGGCTCAAGCTGCTCAACGTGAACCTGACCGGGCTGTTCCTGCTGACCCAGGCAGTGGGCAAACGCTCGATGATCCCGCGCGGCTACGGCCGGGTACTGAACCTGGCCTCGATCGCCGGCCTGCGCGGCAGCACGGGAGAGGGCGCCTGTACGATCGCCTACAACACGACCAAAGGTGGTGTGGTCAACTTCACCCGGGCGCTGGCCGGCGAGTGGGGACCTTACGGCATCACGGTCAACGCGCTGGCCCCGGGCTTCTTCCCGTCGAAGATGACCCAGGCCACCCTCGACGAGGTTGGCGAGGAGATCAAGGCGCGCACGCCGCTGCGCCGCCTCGGCGACAATGAGGACCTGAAAGGAGCCGCCGTACTGTTCTGCTCGGATGCCGGCAAGCACATCACCGGACAGATCCTGGCAATCGACGGCGGGGTGACAGCAATATGAGACGAGCATGACGGACACCCTCAGCGCCCCGACCGAAGCGTCGCAGGACACCCTCAGGCCGATCACGCACATTCCGTTCCTGCAGCACATGGGCGTGTGGTGGCGTGCCCTGGGTGCAGGCCGCGCCGAGCTGATCCTCGACCAGCAGCCGCATCATCAGAACTCGCTGGACATGGCGCACGGCGGCGTCGTCATGACCATGCTCGATGTCGCGATGGCGCGCGCCGGCAGCACCCTTGCCGATCCGGCCCGCGGCGAGCACCAGACGCTGATCACGATCGAGATGAAGAGCACCTTCATGTCGCCGGCGGTCGGACGCCTGCGCGCCGAGGGCAGGGTGATCAAGCGAACCTCGTCGATCGCCTTCTGCGAAGCCGACCTCTACGACGGCCAGGGTCAGCTGGCCGCCAGCGCGACCGGAACCTTCAGGTTCCTGAAACGCAGAACGAACTGATGCACAGCATGATGGAGCAAGCACGATGAACGACACGAACCGGCAGTGGCTGTTGGTGCGCCGTCCCCAGGGACCGATCACCCCCGACTGTTTCCGCCTGGACGAAACGGTGATCCCGGAGATCGGTGACGGCGAAATCCTCGTGCGCAACCACTATCTGTCGCTGGATCCGTACATGCGCGGCCGGCTCGATGCCGGCAAGTCGTACGCGGTTCCGCAGAAGCTCGACGAGGTCATGCAGGGCGGCACCGTCGGCGAAGTCGTCGCCAGCCGCAACCCGGCATTCGCGGTCGGCGACAAGGTGCTGGCGATGTTCGGCTGGCAGCTCTACGGGAAATCCGACGGCAATGCCGTCATGAAGCTCGACGCCGACCGGATTCCGATCCAGGCCTATCTGGGCCGTGTGGGCATGCCGGGCATCACCGGCTGGTATGGCCTCAACCGGATCATCGAGCCGCGGGAAGGCGAAACCGTCGTCGTGTCGGCCGCCAGCGGGGCTGTCGGTTCGGTCGTCGGCCAGCTCGCCAGGCTCAAGGGCTGCCGCGTCGTCGGCATCGCCGGAGGCTCGGAGAAATGCCGGGCGGTCGTCGAGGAGTTCGGCTTCGATGCCTGCGTCGACTACAAGGCCGGCAAGCTGCACGCCGATCTGAAGGCAGCAGCGCCGGACGGCGTCGACGGTTACTTCGACAACGTCGGCGGCGAGGTGCTCGACGCCGTGCTGGGCCGGATGAACACTTTCGGGCGGATCGCGATCTGCGGCCTGATCTCCGGCTACGACGGCGGGGCAATGCCGATCAACGAATTCCGCTCGCTGCTGATCAACCGGCTCAAGGTCCAGGGTTTCATCGTCTCCGACCACATGTCGATGTGGCCGCAGGCACGCAGCGAGCTGCTCGAACTGGCTGCGAGCGGCACGCTCAGGTACCGTGAAAGCGTGGTGCAGGGCATCGAGGCTGCCCCCGAGGCACTGATGGGGCTGCTCAAGGGCCGCAACTTCGGCAAACAACTGGTCCGGCTGATCGACTGACAAGGAAAACCGATGAAGAATTTTGCGGGCAAGGTCGCCGTCATCACCGGCGCAGGCAGCGGCTTCGGCCGCGAGTTCGCACGCCTCGGTGCGTCGCTGGGCATGAAGCTGGTGCTGGCCGACATCGAGGCTCAGGCGCTGGCCGCCACCGCCGACGAGCTTCGTGCGCGCGGCGTCGAACTGATCAGCGAGCGGGTCGACGTCAGCCAGGCAGCCGAGGTCGAACGGCTGGCGCAGCGCAGCCTGGAGGCCTTCGGCAAAGTCCATCTGCTGTTCAACAACGCCGGGGTGGCGGCCGGTGGCTTCGTCTGGGAGAACAGCGCAAAGGACTGGGAGTGGCTGCTCGGCGTGAACCTGATGGGCGTGGTCCACGGCGTGCGCTGCTTCGTTCCGATGATGCTCGAACAGGGCGACGAGTGCCATGTCGTGAACACCGCGTCGGTCGCCGGTTTGCTGTCCACCCAGCTGATGGGGATCTACAACGTCAGCAAGCACGGCGTGGTCACGCTGACCGAAACCCTGTACAACGACCTGCGCCTGAAGGGCGCCAACATCGGCGTCACGCTGTTGTGCCCGGCCTACGTGCCGACCAACATCAACCAGTCGGAGCGCAACCGTCCCGATACCGGCGGCGAGCAGACCGAATCGATGAAGGCGGCGCAGGCAGCGATGGACAAGGCCGTCACCTCGGGCCGGGTCAGTGCCGAAGACGTCGCGCAGATGACCTTCGATGCGATCCGCGAGAACCGCTTCTACGTGGTCACTCACCCGAAGATCCTGTCCTCGGTCGAGCTGCGCCTGCAGGACATCGTTGCCCAGCGCAATCCGAGCGACCCCTTCACCTTCAAGAAGGACGTCGCGGTCAAGGGAGTCTGAGTTGGCGCAGATCGTGCCGGACGCCGGTCCGGTCGGCAGATGGGGAGCGATCGGTGGCCCTTGATCCGCAGGTCGAGAAGATCCTGACCTGGGCGGCCCGCGCCAACGCGCCGGCCTATCCGGAGATCGGCGCGACGGCGGCCCGCGAGCACTATGCGCGGGTGGCCGGCACGCTCGACATCGTCACCCCGGCACTGGCCGAGGTGTTCGATTTCGACATGCCGCTTGCCGGCCGTGTGCTGCGCGTGCGCCAGTACGCGCCCTGGACCCACCACTGGGCAACGCCCAAGCCGGCGCTGGTCTACTTTCACGGTGGCGGTTTCACCATCGGTTCGATCGAGACCCACGACCGGGTCTGCCGGGTGCTGGCCCGCGGCGGCGACTGCCTGGTCTTCTCGGTCGACTACCGGCTGGCTCCGGAACACCGCTTTCCGGCAGCGGTCGACGACGCCTTCGACGCGCTGGCCTGGCTGCGCAGCGAGGCCGCTTCGCTGGGCATCGACCTCGCGCGGCTGGCGGTCGGCGGCGACAGCGCCGGCGGCACTCTGGCGGCCGCCAGCGCGATCCACGCCCGCGATCGCGGCTGGCCGCTCGCCCTGCAACTGCTGATCTATCCTGGGCTGTCGCACGACCAGAACACCGAATCGCATCGCCGCTGCGCGCGCGGCTACCTGCTCGACGCCGAGACGATCCAGTGGTTCTTCGGGCAGTACTTGCGTTATCCGGCCGACCGGCACGACTGGCGGTTCGCACCGCTGCTGGCCGATACGCTGGCCGGCCTTGCGCCGGCCTGGATCGCGGCGGCCGGCTACGACCCGCTCAGGGACGAGAACGTCGCCTACGCCCGGCGACTGGGCGAGGAAGGAGTGCCAGTCGAGCTGATCGAGTATCCCGGGATGATCCACGCCTTCTTCCAGCACGCCGGCTTCGTGCCGGCTGCCCGACGTGCCCATGACGACGCCTGTGCGGCGCTGCGCCGCGCCTTCGGCGGCTTCGACGACGAGCCCGTCGGCTGAAGCGGCACGCGGCAACTGCCATGACGAGCGGTGACGATCACCCCTGGCGGGCGCGCACTTCGGGGCGCAACCCGGCCCCCATCGACACCGACGAGTCGATCTCGCTGCGCTGCGGCGACTGGGCAGCGCTTCGGGCACGCGCCGCCCCGATCCGCACCGAGGTCTTCATCGTCGAGCAGCAGGTGCCGGCAGACCTCGAATGGGACGAGGCCGACGAGGGCGCGCTGCATTGCGTGGCTTTCTGCAGCGGCGATCCGCTGGCCACCGGCCGGCTGCTGCCCGACGGCTGGATCGGACGGCTTGCGGTACGCACCCACTGGCGCGGCCGTGGCATCGGCGGGCTGATCCTCGAGCGCCTGGTGGCGATCGCCTTCGAGCGCGGTCATGCCGAAGTCTGGCTCAGCGCGCAATGCCACGCCGAGCCCTTCTACCGCGCCCACGGCTTCGAAGCGGTCGGCGAAGTCTACGACGAGGTCAGGATCCCGCATCGGCAGATGTGCCGCCGAAGACACTAGGACCGCCAGGACCTGTTCACGCCCGGATCACCGTTGCCCAGCAGCGAAAAGCTCGCCCGCGACTCGCGCACCGGCTCCCGGCGCTGCGCAGCCCAACTGCGCTCGACGAACTCGACCTGGCCGTCGTAGCCGACCAGAATCAGAGTCGAAGCACGCGTCCCGTAGCCGTTCGCGCGGATCATCGCCGGTGCCAGCATCCGCTCCCGCTCCTGGCCCACGCCGGTGTCGGGCAGCACGGCATCCGCCGGCACCCCGTCGTCGGCCAGTGCGGCAAAGAGGTCGGCTTCGAGTGCGGCCCCCGTCAACGCATCGGCCAGCCGTTCGCGCAGCGTGCGCACTTTCGGCCAGTCGGTGTCCAGCAAGTGATTCGACAAACCGTGGATTCCCGGTTCGATCGCCAGGCCGTCTGTCTGCGGCATGGCCAGCCGGTTGCTCAGGTAGCGTGCCCGGCTTGCCGGGCCACGGCCTGCATCCCCGGCACCGCCCGGCGCGAGGTCGAACATCAGCAGGTTGAAGCCGGACCACTGAGCCTGCTGGTCGACGATCTCGCTCGCGCAGTACGCCAGCGCCTGATCGCTACCGACGAAACCGGCGACGAGTTCGCCGCGCGAGCGTGGCCCGCGCGGTCGCAGCGGTTCGCGGAAATTGGTGACGGCTGCCAGGCGGCCGCGCCGGTCCAGGGCCAGCCAGCTGCCGCCCGCCTCGAGGTCGCGCCCGCCGAATACTGCGGGCGCATCGGGCCACCAGCCAGCCGGCGCACTGGGCCGGTCATGAAACTCGTCACGGTTGCCGGCCAGCACCAGTTGCCAGCGCGGGTGCGCCTGCCAGGCGAAGGCGATCAGGCACATGGGTCAGGCGACCGGGAGGGATCCGGTGACAGGTCCGGCGACTCGATGGATTGCCAGGCGAAGGACTCGATCTGCGCTTCACCCTGGACCAGCGCCTTGAAGGCCGGGGTCCGGACCAGACGATGCAGCCGGTAGAGCAGGGCGTCATAGTCTTCAGGCGCCACCGGCCCGGCATCGAGCATCCAGGTTCGGTAGGGACGATCCTCCGCATGGCGGCAGCCGAAACGCACCGGCATCCGGGCGGCAAGGGCGCTCGCGACCGGACGCAACAGGTCGGCAACCGCGTCAGCATCGGCCGGGTCGGCGCGAAACCAGAGCATGGCGGACAGCATCAGGCCTCCTGACCGGCGGATCGCTGGCCGGACGTATCGACCGGAATCGGATAAGGCATCGGCAAAGCTTCGATCACCTGGTCGGCCGCCGTCTTCAGCATGCCGCCCTCCAGGCTTGCGATCGGCGCCTCGTACATGAGCAGGCATTCGTCGTGGCTGCCGGGTGCCGTGGCCACGATCGTGCCGGCCGGCCGGCCGGCATTGTCGTACAGGTCATCGCCCGGTGCCCCGGCACCGGTCTGTGCCGCGCCGGCAATCCGCCCGATGAAGCTGCGCCGCTTGGGCTTGCCGCGATAGTGCAGCCGCGCAACGATTTCCTGGCCCGGGTAGCAGCCCTTGTCGAAACTGACGGCGCCGATCAACTCCCAGTTGACCGATTGCGGCACGAAGCGCTCGCTGGTCGCCGACAGGATCCGTGGCCACCCCGCCAGGATGTCGCCGGCCCGCCACCAGGCCGAAGGGCGCGGCGCGAGCTCCTGGATGAGCCGGGGCCACAAGCCGGCCAGGGCGCCGACCGGGACGACCAGCCACCAGCGCGGCCCGTATCCGTCGACCTCGGGCAGACCGATCGCCACGCTGCCGGCCGGCAGCGTGGACGTCGGCGACGGGCGAGCCAGCTTCATCGGCGCCGGCGCGCTGATACCCGCCGCAGCCAGAGTCCCGGCGGCAGCCGGTCCGGCGAGCCCGAGCACGGCGAAGTCGTCGGACCGGTCGGTGACCTTGAGCTTGGCGCGCAGCACGAACATCGCCAGCCGCTTGCTCAGCGGCGCAGCCAGCGACCGGGCCACCGCGAAACACAGTTCGTCGTCGCCGTGCCAGAGCGGGCCACCGGCCAGCAGCCGCCCCTTGGGCGAGCAGTAGCCGTTCAGGCGCATTTCGTCGGCGGCCTGATCGGCAATCGCATTCGTGGTCTGACCATGCATGAAAGCCAGGGCGTCGGCGCCACGGGCCGACACGATACCCCAGTCGAGCAGCAGGGCGACGCTGCCGGGGGCACTGGCGTTCACCGCCCCGGCCGGCGCGGCAAACACCGTCTGCGGGCCATGCGCATCGTCGTGTACCTGGGCAGCACAGTGCGCGGCAATCTCGCGCACCGCGACTTCGTCGTGAGAAGGAGTCAGAAGCGTCGTCATTTCCGGAGCTTTGGCTACCCGTTTCGGGGATTCGCGGGCATTGCCACAGCTTATTATAGGGACCCGACCCGTTTGGTTTCCCGATGTCCAGACTCCTGACCCTGCTGATCGTCGTTGCCCTTGCCGCAGCACTTGCCTATGGTGGCGCCCGCCACCTGGTCGAGCGCGCCCAGGTGCCGATGCCGGCCGGCGAAACCCGCGTCGTGATCAGCAAGGGATCGAGCGTTCGTGGCGTGGCCGCAGCCCTGCGTGCCCAGGGCATCGAGGTCTCGCCCGAGCTACTGCTGCTGCGCTATCGCTGGCGCAAACTCGACGGCCAGCTCAAGGCGGGGACTTACGCTTTCAGCGCACCCCAGACCATCGACAGCCTGCTCGACCGTTTCGTGTCCGGCGATACCGTCCTCGAGACGATCCGCTTCGTCGAAGGCTGGACCTTCCGGCAGATGCGGGCAGCAGTCGACGCCCACCCCGAACTGGTGCGCGACACGGCCGGGCTGGACGACGCGGAGCTCCTGAAGCGCATCGGCGCCGGCGAAACCCGGGCCGAAGGCCTGTTCATGCCCGAAACCTACGGATTTGCGCCCGGCACCAGCGACCTCGACATCTACCGGCAGGCCTATCGCCTGATGCAGCAGCGGCTGACGGCTGCCTGGGAGCAGCGCCAGCCCGGGCTGCCGCTCGAGAATCCGTACCAGGCGCTGATCCTGGCTTCGATCGTCGAGAAGGAAACCGGTCAGCCCGCTGAACGCCCGCTGGTTGCAGGCGTCTTCATCAACCGTCTGCGCATCGGCATGATGCTGCAAAGCGATCCGACCACGATCTACGGGCTCGGCGAGCGCTTCGACGGCAATCTGCGCCGGCGGGATCTGCGTGCCGACACGCCTTACAACACCTACACCCGCGGCGGCCTGCCACCGACACCGATCGCCTTGCCCGGATCTGCCTCGATCGAAGCCGTGCTGAACCCGGCCGATACCAAGGCCCTGTACTTCGTGGCCCGCGGCGACGGGAGCAGCGAGTTCTCCAACAACCTCGCCGACCACAACCGGGCTGTCGCCCGCTACCAGTTGAAGCGGAAATGAAAACCGGTCGCTTCATCACTTTCGAGGGCATCGACGGCGCCGGCAAGAGCACGCATATCGGCTGGTATGTCGAACAACTGCAAAGGCGCGGCATCGACGCACTGCGCAGCCGCGAACCGGGGGGCACCGCCCTCGCCGAACGGTTGCGCAGCCTGCTGCTCGACGAACCCATGTCGCTGGACACCGAATTGATGCTGGTCTTCGCGGCCCGTGCCGACCACCTCGAACGGCTGATCCGGCCGGCGCTGGCGGCCGGCCGCTGGGTCGTCTGCGACCGTTTCACCGATTCAACCTGGGCCTACCAGGGCGGCGGGCGCAGCGGTCCGTCCGACCGGATCGCATGGCTCGAACAGTGGGTGCACGGCGAGCTGCAGCCGGACCGGACCTATCTGTTCGATCTGCCCGAGGCGATCGCCGCCCAGCGGCGGGCCAGCGGGCATGCCGGCGATCGCTTCGAACGCGAAGACGAGGCCTTCTTCTCGCGCGTGCGGCGAAGCTATCTGGCGCGGGCCGCCGAAGCGCCGGCACGCTTTCGTGTGATCGACAGCAGTCAGCCGCTGGAAAATACTCGACTGTTACTTGAAGAAGATATTGCAACTATCTGTAGATAAATGATTTATCCCTGGATCGAACCTGTTTTCCGACAGCTCGTCTCCGACGCGGGAAGACGTCATCATGCGCTGCTGCTGACCGGCCCTGCCGGCATCGGCAAGCAAGCGCTGGCGTTGGCGCTGGCCCGTTCCCGCCTGTGCGAGCAGCCGCTGGCTGATGGTGCTGCCTGCCGGCGCTGTGCGGCCTGCGGCTGGTTCGACGCCGGCAACCACCCCGATTTCCGGCACCTGGCGCCGGCCGGCGAGGGCAGCGAAGGTGCCGATGGCGAGGCTTCCGGGAGCACGCCGGCGCGCCCGGCCCGAGGCGCTTCCGGCCGCACCCCCCGGGGGTCACGCGAGATCCGGATCGACCAGGTCCGGGCACTGGACGGATTTCTCGACGTGGCCGCCCACCGGGCCGGCTCGCGGGTCATCCTGGTCGAACCGGCCGACGCGATGAACACCGTCGCGGCCAACGCCCTGCTCAAGCGGCTTGAAGAACCGCCTCCGGGCGCGGGCTTCATCCTGGTCACGAGCCGGCCGGCCGCCTTGCCGGCAACGATCCGTTCACGCTGTCGCCGGTTCTCGCTCGGGCTGCCGGCCCGTGGATCCGCACGCGACTGGCTTGCGGCCGACCTGGGGCTGTCGGCCGAGCAGGCCGACGGCTGGCTGGCAGCAGCCGGTGGTGCGCCGCTGCATGCCCGCGAACTGGCTGCCGATACCAAGGCCGGCAACTACCGGCGCATCGTCGACGCCTTCGCCGGGCTCCCGGAGGCTGGTATCGTTGCAACGGCAGATGCGCTGAGCGGGGTCGATCCGCTCGACTGGGCCGGTGCCGCCCAGACCTGGGCAGCCGATCTGGCCCGGGTCTGCGCGGGTGCGAACCCTCGTCGGCACATCGACCGGCACGAGCGGCTTAACCGCCTGGCCGGCCAGACCCGTCTCGGCAGGGTGACGCAACTGGAGCGCCGGCTGCGGACACTGGCCTGGGAAGCACCGCATCCGCTGAACCCGAGGCTGCTGCTCGAAGACATCCTGCTCGAATACCACCGGGCGCTCGTTGCGCCCGCAACCACTCCCCCTGTCCGAACACGGAGCACCCCTGAGCGATGAGCAAGGAAACGCCTGTTCCCCCCTCACCGCCGGGCGGTGTCCGCGCCGGCGTGCTGCAACTTGCCTTCAAGGAGAAGGCCGCTCTGTACGCCGCCTACATGCCCTTCATCGACGGCGGAGGTCTGTTCGTCCCGACCACCCGGCCAGCCAATCTGGGCGATGAGATCTATCTGGTCATCCAGTTGATCGACGACCCGAACCGGCTGCCGGTGACCGGCAAGATCGTGTGGATCACGCCGGCAGGTTCGCCCGGACGCCAGCAGGGCATCGGCGTGCAGTTTCCCAAGGACGAGGTCGGCGCCCAGTTGCGCGACCGGATCGAGACGCTGCTCGGCGGCACACTGAGGGCTTCTCGCCCGACCCACACGATCTGATGTTCATCGACTCCCACTGTCACCTGGATTTCCCGGAACTGGCCGGACGCCTCGACGCGATCCTCGCCAACATGGCCGCCAACGACGTCGGTCAGGCCCTGTGCATCAGCGTCACGCTGCCGGACTTTCCGCGCGTGCTCGCCGTGGCCGAGCGCGACGCGCGCCTGCACGCCTCGGTCGGCGTCCATCCCGACTACGCCGACACCGAAGAGCCCGACGTTGCCACGCTGGTCCGGCTCGCCGATCACCCGAAGATCGTGGCGATCGGCGAGACCGGCCTCGACTACTACCGCGAGCCGCGCGACGATCCCGAGGCCTGCCAACGACTGCGCGAGCGCCAGCAGCACCGCTTCCGGGTCCACATCCAGGCCGCCCGCGAAACCGGCAAGCCACTGGTCGTCCATACCCGGTCGGCCTCGGCCGATACGATCCGCCTGCTGAAGGAGGAGGGCGCCGACGGCTGCGGCGGAGTCATGCACTGTTTCACCGAAGACTGGGAAACCGCCCGGGCAGCACTCGACCTCGGTTTTCACATCTCGTTCTCGGGCATCGTCACCTTCCGCAATGCCGAAGCGCTGCGCAGCGTCGCCGCCAAGGTACCGGTCGACCGCCTGCTCGTCGAAACCGACGCGCCGTATCTGGCACCGGTGCCCCACCGCGGCAAGACCAACGAACCGGCCTTCGTGCGCCATGTCGCCGAGCGGATCGCTGAACTCAGGCAGCTGCCGCTTGCCGAGATTGCCGAGCGCACGACTCGCAACTGCGTCGCCCTGTTCGGATTGCCGGCCTGATCCGGAGACCCGGGAAATGAAGGAAATCTTCTGCCTCACCCTGGCCCTGCTCGTCGCAGCGCTCGGCCCGGTGCCTGCTCAGGCCCAGTCGACCCGTGTCGCCGCCGCCTCGCAAGCCTTCTGGAACGCCGTCCGGCTCGATGACGTCAAGGCACTGCAGACCGAGATGCTGCGCGGGGCCAGCGCCAATGCCCGGCATCCGGAATACGGCCCGGCGATCGTCACAGCCGCCCGTGAACGCTCGCCGAAGGTGGTCGCCTATCTGGCCGAGTTGCGGGGAACGCGGATCGATGCCCCCAATCGGCACGATGAAACGGCACTGATGCTGGTTTCGCTGCAAGGCGATCTGGCCACCGCCCGCCTGCTGGTCGCGCGTGGCGCCGAAATCAACCGGCAGGGCTGGACACCGCTGCACTACGCAGCCTCCGGCGGCCATCCGACCGTCGTCGAGTTCCTGCTCGAAGCCCATGCCTATATCGATGCGCAGTCGGCGAACGGAACCACGCCGCTGATGATGGCTGCCCGCCACAAGCACACCACCGTCGTGCGGCTGCTGATCGAAGCCGGCGCCGACCCGAGCCTCGAAAACGACGCCGGCTACGATGCCGCACGCTACATGGCTGCGCATGGCGAGGCGGGCGAGGCGCAATGGCTGCGCGAGCAGGCCCAGGCCTTCAGGAAACGCTACGGCAGTGTCGAAGCCCCTGTTCCGGCTGCCCCCCCTGTTCCGGCTGCCGCGCCAGGTCCGGC
>JBAYOD010000008.1:0-29378 GCA_041678445.1 Burkholderiaceae bacterium
CCGGAAATCAACCTGCTGGTCCACGATGCGGTCGCCGCGGCCAATGGCTCGATCTCGGCCGAGCACGGGCTCGGCCAGCTGCGCCGCGACGAGGCGGCGCGCTACAAGTCGCCGGTCGCGAAGGCGCTGATGTGGCGGCTGAAGACGGCGCTGGACCCGCTCGGCATCATGAACCCGGGCAAGGTCCTGGCGCCCTGACTGACACTGCCAGAGCCTGGGCCGGCCGCGCCTGAGCCGGCCGCGCCTGAGCCGGCCGCGCCTATCCGCGCCAGCGACGCACCGGCCCGGTGTCCAGGTGGATGAAGCCCGACTTCGGGTAATAGCCGACGCCCCCTGCCTGCATCGACAGAGCGGCTTCGCGCACGCGGGCCAGTGACACACCGGGCAGCCGGATGTCGATCGCCCGGCCCGACATGTGGAAGCTGTTCCTGGCAACGCCGCTGCTGCGCCGGACGAGCATCGCATTGGTGCGCGGCGAACGGTAGCCCGAGATCACGTTGAAGGGATCGCCGCCGATACCGAGCAGGCGGGCAAGCTGGCTCAACTGCTCGAGCAGCGCCGGATCGATCGTGTGGACGTCGCCGGTGCGATGGTCGCGCAGCGCCTGGTTGATCCGGAACAGCGCATCGGTCAGATACAGCGGGCCGTCCCGATAGACGACCTGCAGGGACTCCTTGGTATGGATGTTGACCAGGGCCAGTTTCGCCGGCCGCCGGACACCCTCGAAATCCGCCAGCGCCAGGCGCGGCGCCAGCAGCATTCCGGCACTGCCGACCGCGGCGCCCAGGGCGCCCCGCATCAGCCAGCGACGTTCCTGCCCGCGACGCGCCAGCGACCGGTCATGCATCGGTTGGTTCATCATCGTGCTCCTTTCAAATAGCCAGCGGTCCCGACCGGCTGTGCCTGGCCGTCCCGTTGCTCGATCATCCTCGCCACCTGCGCCCAGTCGATCGCAGCGCTCGCGATCCCCTGCACGTCGGCCATGCGCTCCACAGCGGCCAAGCGATCCCCGCCACGCCGGTAGGCGTCGGGATTGGCCTCGAACCAGATTTCGCCGGCCGCGTCGCGGGCCAGCAACAGCGGACGATACAGGATTTCTCCGCGGGCCCCGGTTACGACGCGCGCAAACAGCTCGGCGACATCGTCCGGATGCATGCGGATGCAACCATGAGAGCGAAAGCCGTAGATGCTGGCCGGCGCGTTCGTGCCGTGAATGCCGATGCCCGGCAGGCTCAGTCCGATCCAGTGCCGACCGAGCGGATTGGCCGGCCCGGGCGGCACCTGCGTGAGCACCGGCCGCCCCTCGCGGCGCATCTCCTGCTGGATCGAGCGCGGCACGTACCAGGTCTTGTCCTGCTGGCGATTGAGTACCACGAAGGGGCCGATCGGCGTCTGCCAGTTGCGCCGGCCTACGGTGACCGGCCAGGCACCGGCCAGCCGACCGCCCTCGAACAGGAAGGCCATCCGCTGCGGGACGTTCACGACGATCCCGTCACTGACGTCGTGGCCGAGCGGTACCAGGTGGCGGGAGCGCACGAACAGTCGCTCGCCGGTCTTCAGATGGGCGTCGGCCGCCAGGCCATTGGCTTCGGCGATCAGGCGGTAGGCGATCCCGTAGCGGGCGCCGAGTGAACTCAGGCTGTCGCCGGCCACGACCGGATGCTCGATCGCGACTTCGACGAACTCGACAGGCTTGCCTGCGGGCGGCTGTCCGGCAAACCGGCTTGCCGGCGGCAGGCTGGCAGATCCACCGGCCGGAGGCAGTCCGGCAGACGGGTACGCCGGCAACTGCGCCGCACCAGACGGCTCGCAGGCGGCACGGGCCACGACAACCGCAAGCAGGGTCGACATTGCCAGCGCACCGAGCACCCCCCTGCGCACCCTCAGCCTCCGTCGGTCACATGCCGAGATAGGCTTCGCGCACCCTTGGATCATCGAGCAGTTCGGCACCGCCGCCCTCCAGCACGATGCTGCCATTCTCCAGAACATAGGCACGATCGGCCAGCCGCAGCGAGGCCGCCACGTTCTGCTCGACCAGCAGGATCGTCATGCCCTCGCCGTGCAGCCGGCGGATGATGTCGAAGACTTCGGCGACCACGGTCGGGGCCAACCCAAGCGAAGGCTCGTCGAACATGATCAGCCGCGGGGCGCCCATCAGGCAGCGGCCGATCGCGAGCATCTGCTGCTCGCCACCCGACAGGGTGCCGGCCAGTTGCCCGGCCCGCTCTTCGAGGCGCGGAAACATCTCGAAGACATGCTCGAGCATGGCGCCGGCACCGGCGCGCGCCCGGGGCAGCAGGGCGCCGATCTGCAGGTTCTCCAGAACGCTCATCGACGGGAAGACCTGACGCCCCTCGGCCACCTGGCCGATGCCCAGGTCGCAGACACGATGGCTGTCGAGCCCCGCAATGGCGGTCCCGTCGAAGCTGATGCTGCCGCTGCGCGGCTTCAGGATGCCGGCCACGGTGCGGATCAGCGAGGTCTTGCCGGCACCGTTGGCGCCGATCAGCGCAACGATCTCGCCGGCCTGCACGTCGAGACCGACCCCATCGAGTGCCTGGGCATCACCATAGAAGACGGACAGCTGGTCGATCGACAGCATCAGTGCGCCACCTCGCTGCCCAGGTAGCTTTCGAGCACCCGCGGGTCGCGCGCGATCTGTTGCGGGGTGCCCCGGGCGATGATCTCGCCGTGGTGCAGCACATAGACGCGCTGGGCCAGCGCCATCACGGCACGCATCACGTGCTCGATCAGCAGGATCGTGACGCCATGTTCGACATTCAGGCGCCGGAAGACGGCCACCATCTGGTCGGTCTCGGTCGGCCGCAACCCGGCCATCACCTCGTCGAGCAGCAGCAGCCTGGGCTCGGTGGCCAGCGCCCGCGCGACTTCCAGCCGCTTGCGATCGGGCAGGGTCAGGCTCGACGCCGGCCGGTGGCGCAAGGCCCACATGTCCAGCCCCTGCAGGGCGCGCGCCGCCCGCTCCCGGGCCAGTTCACGATCGGTGGTGCCACGGAAGCCGCCGACCATCGCATTCTCCAGCACGGTCATGTCGGCGAACGGCTTGACCAGCTGGAAGGTGCGGCCGATCCCGGCAGCGCAGACCTGGTCGGCCCGCAGCCCGGCAATCTCCTTGCCGAGGAACCGGATGCTGCCGGTATCGGCCGGCAGCGCGCCGGCGATCAGGTTGAACAGGGTGGTCTTGCCGGCCCCGTTCGGACCGATCAGCGCGACCACCTCGCCCTGACCGACCGTGAGCGCGGCATCGGCCACCGCGCGCAGGCCGCGAAAGCTCTTCGATACGCCGCTGACCTCAAGCATCGTCGGCATCGTCACGATGGCGCGCAAAGCCGAAGCGCCGGGCCAGTCCGGGCCAGATGCCGTGCGGCATGAACATGATGGCCAGGGCCAGCGCAACGCCGTACAGGATCTGCTTGGCACCCGGAATCTCGTAGCCGGACGCCGCCAGGGCCTCGTTGATGCCTTCGGACATCAGCGTCAGCACCGCAGCGCCGAGGATCGGGCCGAACAGCGTGCCGATGCCCCCGATGATGGGCGCCAGGATGATCTCGATCGACCGGCCGATGCTGAAGATCTGCTCCGGGAACAGGTTGTTGTAGAAGAACGCGAAGAAGACGCCGGCCAGGGCGGTCATCCCCGCCGACACCTGGATCGCGTACATCTTGTAGCGAAAGGTATCGACGCCCGCAGCCAGCGCCGCCTCCTCGTTGTCCCGGATCGCGCGGAAGTAGAAACCCGGCCGGCCGCGCATCAGCCAGGCCGACAGGATGAAGCCGCCGACGGTGAGCGCCAGCGCAAGGTAGTAGAACATCAGCGGGTGACCGCGCAGGTTGAGCAGGTCGACGCGATCCTGCTGGACCACCTTCAGGAAGAACCCCCCCGAGCCACCCACCCAGTCGAAATGGTCGAAGCCGATCCGGGTGAACTCGGCGAAGGCAATCGTCAAGAGCGCGAAATACGTGCCCGAGATGCCGAAGCGGAAAGCCAGCCAGCCGACGACGCTGGCCGCGAGCACGCAGACCCCCACCGCCGCCACCATGCCCACCCAGGGGATGATGCCGAAGTGCTGGTACAGGGCCGCTGCGGTGTAGGCCCCCAGCCCGACGTAGAGCGCATGGCCGATCGAGAGCTGGCCGCAGAACCCCATCATGACGTTCCAGGCCTGGCCGAGGTAGGCAAAGTACAGGATCAGGATCATCACCGACAGCAGGTAGCGGTCGAGCGCCAGCGGCAGCACGAGCAGGCCGGCCAGCAGGAGCAGCAGCGCCGTGCGGGAGCGCGCCGGTGCATCGGTGAAGACGGCGACGAGATCACGGCGCGCACTCATGCGCAGGGCTCCGAACGGCTCCGGAAGATCGGGTTCATCATGGGGTCAACGTGCCGAGAACAGGCCCTGCGGCCGGAAGGCGAGCACCAGGATCAGCAGTGCGAAGGACAGCATGCTCTTGGCCGACGGCGTGATCAGCAGGCCGGCCACCGACTCGGACACCCCGATCAGCACCCCGCCGGCCAGCGCCCCCACCATCGAACCGAGGCCGCCGATGATCACGATGATGAAGGCCAGCAGCGTGTAGGCCGGACCGGAAATCGGCGTGACATCGACCAGCAGGGTCAGCAGGCAACCGGCCACGCCGACGCAGGCGGTGCCCAGGCCGAAGGTCAGCGCGTAGAGGTGGCGAACGTTCAGGCCGACGATCTGTGCGCCGAGCAGATTGTCGGCGCAGGCCCGGATCGCCTTGCCGAAGGGCGTGAACCGGAAGATCGCGAACAGCACCGCGCAGGTGGCCAACGCCACCACCGCACAGATGATCCGGACCTTGTCGATCAGCAGCGGCCCGATCTCGACCGAATCGAGCACATAGTCGACCTGCACGTTGCGCGCATCGGGCCCGAAGATCACCAGCAGCACATTGACCAGCACCAGCGCGACCGCCAGCAGCAGGATGAACTGCGAATGCTCGGGCCGGTCGATGAAGGGGTTGATCAGGCCGCGCTGCAGCAGGTAGCCAAGCCCGAAGAACACCGCCGCCACCGGCGCGACCAGCCACAGCGGGTCGACGCCGGAGTAGGCGAACACCACGACCACGACATACATCGCGACCGCCATCAACTCGCCATGCGCAAAATTGACGATGCGCACGACGCCGTAGATCACGGACAGGCCGAGCGCCATCAGCCCGTAGACGAGGCCGGTCAGCAGTCCGCTGATGACAATATTGGCAATCGCGTCGATGGGCACGCGATGATCTCCCCGGAACTGTTATGAAGAGTAATCGTCGACTCAAGCAGCGAGCATAGCCAAAAAAAAACGCCGAGGAAACCCCGGCGTCTCTGCGAGCCAGCCGACCTCAGGCCACACGCCGGCGACGGGCCGCCGCAATGCCGGCGAGACCCAACCCCAGCAGGCCGATCATGGCAGGCTCGGACACGGTCGACTGAAAAGTGGTCGGAACGACGGGCAAACCCCACGACTTGTCACTGCCGCCACACGCCCCGCCAGGCAGCGTCTGGCTCCCGTCACACAGTTGCTGGGCTCGAATACCGACGATCCCGAGCATGTCCTCGGTCAGGTCGATTTGATCCGATTCGACGGTGAAGCTGAAGGTCTGGATGCCGTCGTAGCCCGTATTGCCGAGGCCGAACACCATCTCCCACTCGCCGTCGTCACCGGCCTGGGCAGGAATCTTCAGTCCGTTCAGGTTGCAGCCGTTACCACAGAGATTCCCGTTGGCGATCTGGACATCCTTCGCAGTCACCAAAACGCGCCCCGCCGGCGTCACGTTCGAAAGCGTCAGCCCACCCACGTCGACGTCACCCAGGTTCACGAACAAGCCAAGGGCTTCGGCATTCCACGGATCGACTGTGAGATGAAAGTCGAGAGCCCCCGCATTTTCGGTAATCGTCAGGATGTAATTCCCCGACTGCCCTTCGTTGGAAGTCCAGGAGTTGTAGACGACCGCCGCGCTCGCGACCTGCGCGCAGACCGCCATTACGATCCCTGTCAGAAGTTTTTTCACAGCATGTACCTCGCTTGATTCCCAGGGCGCGTTCAAATGACTGCCGGGCCAGTGGAATTACTCAAGCAAATTTCATGCCTAAAATATCAAGCCATTGATTCAACAGGATTTTATATCAACCATCAGGAGCTGCAAAGAGTCCGTTGTCAGAATTTCCGACATCCTGGCCCCGCGACCCGCAGTGGCTATGCGCGGGTCGCGGGCAGTGCCTCAGCCGCGTTCCCGCCAGCCCGGTACCGGGAACACCGGCTTCATCTGTGCCGCAGCCTGCGGCAGCACGACCACCGGCTGACCGCCGCGGTTCTGGATGCAGGCCGACG
The DNA here is from genome assembly GCA_041678445.1 of Burkholderiaceae bacterium. Classification (GTDB taxonomy): domain Bacteria; phylum Pseudomonadota; class Gammaproteobacteria; order Burkholderiales; family Burkholderiaceae_E; genus Zeimonas. The sequence goes on from JBAYOD010000008.1 coordinate 6,359, forward strand.
CGATCTGCGTATTCTGCCCCTTGGCGTCGAAGCTGATCGGCCCGCCGACCATCATCCGCTCGGCGATGTGGGTCTGGCGGATCGCATCGGCCAGCACGCTGCCGTCGGTGCTGCCGGAACGCTTGAAGGCATCGGCGGCAATCATCAGCGACTCGAAGGTGAAGCCCACGTTGAGCGCGTGGAACATCAGCTTCTCCTTCGGGAAGCGCTTGTCGAAGACTGCCTCGACCTGCCGGGTCAGCGCCGCATTCGGGTTGTACCAAGGCACATTGGAGATCGCGTAGTCGGAGAACTTCGGACCCAGCGCCCGGTAGAACTGCGCCTCGTACATGCCGGGCGAACCGGGGCTCATGATCCCCTGCGGCGACCAGCGCTGCTTGACCATTTCGCGCACCATCAGGATCGCGTCGTTGAGCCGGCTGACCAGCATCACGATGTCGGCACCCGACGCCTTGGCCTTGGCCACCTCGACCGACAGGTCGCGGGCCGCCGGATCGTAGGAGATCGTGTCGACGACCCTGAACGGCAGGTAGTCGAGCTTGGGCAGGATCGCCGAGATGCCACGCGCCATCGACTGTCCGAAGGTGTCGTTGACATGCATGAACACGGCGGTACGCGGCGCGGTGTTGGTCGCCTGGAAGATGTCGCGGAACAGCGACAAGCCGTTGTGGATCAGGTCGATCGCCGTCGGGAAGTTGCGGAAGGTGTAGCGATAGCCCTGTTCGGTGATCTGCGGCGCCGCAGCGATGTTGATGACGAACGGGATCTTGCGCTGCTCGGCCACCTGGGCGATCGCGGCGGCGGCACCCGAGTCGAAGGGGCCGACCAGGATCTGGGCGCCGTCGTTGATCAGCTTCTCGGCGCGCGAACGGGCCACCTCGACGTTGGTCTCGGTGTCGGCGTTCATCAGCTCGACTTCGACACCGTACATCTCGCTGAGCAGTGCCGGCGCAATGTCGGCGCCGAGCTGGCAGGACTGGCCGATGAAGGCCTGGGTGCCCGAGCGCGGCAGCAGCACGCCGACCTTCAGCTTCTTCGGCTGAGCCCGGACGATCGCCGGAGCGGCCAGCGCGGCCGAGCCGGCGACTGCCGAGCCGGCAGCAATGCGGTTGAAGTCACGACGGTTCAGTCGATGCACGGCAATCTCCTCAGTGATGTAACGAACAGGCTCAGACGTCTGCGTGCCCGCCCGCCTGGTCCCGCAGGACGCGTTTCAGGATCTTTCCGGTCGGACTCTTGGGCAACTCGCCGACCACATCGACGCGCGAAGGAATCTTGTACGCAGCGATGTTTTCGCGACAGTACGCGATGATCGCATCTGCCGACAAGTTCTCGCCAGCCCGCGGCACCACGGCCACCGCAACCTGCTCGCCCTTCTCGGGGTGGGCGATGCCGTAGACGGCCACTTCCTGGATCTGCGGCATCCGGTACAGGTACTGCTCGACCTCCGCGGGCCAGACCTTGAATCCCGACACGTTGATCATGTCCTTGACGCGATCGACGATGTAGACATAGCCGTCGGCATCCATCCGGCCGACGTCGCCCGAGTGCAGCCAGCCGCCGCGCAGCGCCCAGGCGCTGTCCTCGGGGCGGTTCCAGTAGCCCTGCATGACCCCGGGGCCGCGGATCACGATCTCGCCCCATTCGCCGCTGGGCAGATGGCGGTCCTGCTCGTCGACGATGGCCAGTTCGAAACCGTCGACCGCCCGACCGACCGAACCGAAGCGGTGCTCGACCCGGTCGTTGTAGCAGGCGAACGGCGAACATTCGGTCAGCCCGTAGCCCTCGTAGACGCGCCGGCCGAAGCGCTCGGTCCAGCGCCGCGAGATTTCCTCCGGCATCGTGGCCGCCGCCGACATCTCGTAGCGGATCGACGACAGGTCGTAGCCGGACAGATCCATGCCGAGCAGGCCGATGAAGATCGTCGGCACCCCGAAGAACATCGTGATGCGCTCGGCCTCGATCGCCTTCAGGACCTGCTCGGGAACGAAGCGGCGGAACAGCACGACGGTGGCGCCGGCCAGGACGGCCGCGTTGAGGATGTAGTTCTGGCCGTAGACGTGGAACATCGGCAGGAAGGCCGCCAGCCGATCGTCGGGTCGGTAGCCGGAATAGCGGGCGGCGGCGGCCACGTTCGACGCGATGTTGGCCTGGGTGAGCACCACACCCTTGGGAAAACCAGTGGTGCCCGACGAGTACAGCAGGGCGGCCGGATCGTCGGGCGCGCGCTCGGCTGCCGGGCATTGGACGGACTGACCGGCCAGCCAGCCGGCCAGCGACTCGCTGCCGGAACCGGGGCCACCCTCCGGCACCGCCGTGTCGACGAGCACACAGTGCCGCAGCGCCGGGCAGTTCGCACACGGCACGAAGCCGGCCAGTTCGGTGGTGGTGAAGACCGCGCAAGCGCCGGAATCAACCAGCAGGTACTCGACCTCGGCGCTGCGGAAGATCGAATTGATCGAGACCGGCACGGCGCCGATCCGCTGCGCCGCGTAGTAGACGGTCGCGAACTCGGGAATGTTGGGCAGGAAGATCGCTACCCGGTCACCCGCGGCGATGCCGTGCGTGCGCATCGCATTGGCCAGCCGGGATACCTGCTCGTCGAGCGCGCGGTAGCTGATCGCCGTCCCCTCGAACAGGATCGCCGGATGGTCCGGTGCGTCGGCGGCCCGGCTTCTGAGCATTTCGGCCAGATTCATTTGCCCTCCTCCGTGGCTATGCTTTATAACAATCGCCATGGCGATCCGCAAGCCCGATCTGCACGCATCGTCCGCCCGCCGCCGCGCCGCCCTGCCGCACGGCGCCCCGGACCGGGCCGCCTTCGACCACGGCGCCCTCGGGGACTCGCTCGGTTACCTGATCCACCTGGCCGAACTCGCCAACCTGCAGTTGTTCGCGCACGCGTTTGCCGGCACCCGCGTCACACCCGCGCGCTATACCGCGCTCGAACTGATCGGCAGCAACCCCGGCATCCGGCCAGCCGACCTGGCCAGCGCAATGGCAATCGAGCGCTCCAACCTCGTCGCCCTGATCCGCTTCCTGACGCAGTGCGGCTGGACCCGCGTCGAGGCCGGCCCGAACCGGCGCGAGAAGGCGTTGCACCTGTCCGACACCGGCCTGCGCACCCTGGGCGAGATGCGGCGGCGGCTGGCATGCCATGACCAGGCGCTCACGGGCGAGCTGTCAGTGGCCGAGCGCCAGCAACTGACCCGGCTGCTGGCGCGCATCGCCAGCATCTGAACGCTTCGACCAAGCCCTGAGCGTTTCATGCTGCGCTGCAATATCCTGGCGTAGAATTCGGCTTCTGAGCCACGAATCCGGCTTCTGAGCCACGACCCGGACCCCTGCCGCCATGCCCGCACCCATCTGGAAACGCAGCGCCACCTGCGCCGATCTCGACCGCCACCAACAGAACACCCTGTGCAGCCGGATCGGCCTCGAGTTCGTCGAGATCGGCGACGATTTCCTCAGGGCGCGGCTGCCCGTCGACGCGCGCACCGTGCAGCCGATGGGCATCCTGCACGGCGGCGCCTCCGCGGCGCTGGCCGAAACCCTGGGCAGCGTCGCGTCATGGCTGTGCATCGAAGACGGGCAGGCGGCCGTCGGCCTGGAAATCAACGCCAACCATCTGCGCCCGGTGAGCACAGGCTGGGTCCACGGCCGCTGCACGCCGATCCACATCGGCCGGCGCACCCACGTCTGGCAGATCGAAATGCTCGACGATCAGGACCGGCGGACCTGCGTCTCGCGGCTGACGATGGCGATCATCGACCAGCCACCGGGCCCGGAACCGGCACCAGCGGGTTGAGCGCCGCCCAGCGCCGCCAGGCGCCGAGCACCCGGTTCGGATATTCGGGCTTGCCCAGGCTGCCGTTGTAGCGCCCGAGCGCCCGGAACAGGTCGCCGCGCTCGGTGTCGAGATAGTGGCGCAGGATCGTGCAGCCGTAGCGCAGGTTGGCCCGCAGGTCGAACAGCCGCGCCGGGTCGCCATCGCCGATCACCCCGGTCCAGAACGGCATCACCTGCATGTAGCCGCGGGCGCCGGCACTCGAGATCGCGTAACGGCGAAACCCGCTCTCGACTTCGATCAGGCCGAGCACCAGATGGGGATCGAGCCCGGCCCGCTGGGCCTCGTAGCGCACGGCGTCGAGGAACTCGATGCGCTGCCGATGGTCGGGCTTCCAGCGACGCGGCAGATGGGCGGCCAGCGCCGCCAGCCAGTCGACCTTGTCGAGCACACTGCCATAGTGCGCCTCCCCGGCCAGGTCGTCGCCGATCGCCGCGCTCAGTGCACTGCGCACCGCGTCGGTGAGCGGCGCATACTGCTGCGAACTGGCGGCGACCGGCGCGCCGGCCAGCGCGAGCAGGCTGGCCAGGACCGCGGCGAACAGCCGCCAGCGGGGCAGGACAGGCATCACGGGCGGGATCGGGATCATCCCGCGATTGGAGCCCGGACCCGATCAGCCGGCAAGCCTCTCCCGGACGACCGGCAGCGCATCGCCGACCGATACCGCCGTCGACGCCATGTCGCGGCGTGCCAGCAACTCGATCTTGCCGTCGGCCAGGCTGCGCTCGCCGACCGTGATCCGCAGCGGCACACCGATCAGCTCCCAGTCGGCGAACATCACCCCGGGCCGCTCGTCGCGGTCGTCGAGCAGCACGTCGACGCCGGCAGCCTGCAGTTCGGCGTACAGGGCGTCGGCCGTGCGGCGCACCCGCTCGGACTTGCGATAGCCGAGCGGGCAGATCACGACTTCGAAGGGCGCGATCGCACGCGGCCAGACGATGCCGCGGTCGTCGTGGTTCTGCTCGATCGCGGCACCGGCCAGCCGCGTGATGCCGATGCCGTAGCAACCCATCTCGAAGGGCCTGGATTTGCCATCCTCGTCGATGAAGGTGGCGTTCATCGCCGCCGAATACGTGGTGCCGAGATAGAACACGTGGCCGACCTCGATGCCACGCTGGATGGCCAGCACGCCCCGGCCGTCGGGCGAAGGGTCGCCGGCCTGCACGTTGCGCAGGTCGGCCACGACCGGCTCGGGCAGGTCGCGCCCCCAGTTCACGCCGGTGTAGTGGAAACCCGCCTCGTTGGCGCCGCAGACGAAGTCGCTCATCGCCGCCACGGTACGGTCGGCAACGACCGTCACCGATCCGGCCGCGCCGACCGGCCCCAGATAGCCGGGCGGGCTGCCGAAGCGCTCGACGATCTCGGCCTCGGTAGCGAAGCGGAAACCGGCCAGGCCCGGGAGCTTGCCGACCTTGACCTCGTTCAGCTCGTGGTCGCCGCGGATCAGCAGCAGCCAGATGTCGGTGCCGACGACCGGCCCCGGCCCGGCCGGATTCCCGGCTCCGGCTGCGGCTCCAGCCTCGACCGGTCCGCGCCGGTCGACGGCCAGCACGATCGACTTGACCGTGCGCTCCAGCGGCAGGCCCAGCAGTCCGGCCACGGCCTCGCACTTCTCGCAGTCCGGCGTGGCGGCCTTGACCAGGGCTTCGCCGGCAGGCGCCCGCTCGCCGCCCAGCGGCAAGGCCTCGGCCAGTTCGACGTTGGCCGCGAAATCCGAATCGGGGCACCAGGCGATCGCATCCTCGCCCGTATCGGCGATCACCTGGAACTCGTGGCTGGCCGAACCGCCGATCGCGCCGGTATCGGCCGCCACCGGCCGGAACGCCAGCCCCATCCGCTCGAACGCCCGGACGTAGGCTTCGTACATCAGCTGGTAGCTGGCCAGCGCCCCGTCGCGGTCGCGGTCGAACGAGTAGGCGTCCTTCATCGTGAACTCGCGCCCGCGCATGATCCCGAAGCGCGGCCGGCGCTCATCGCGGAACTTGGTCTGGATGTGGTACAGGTTGCGCGGCAGCTGCTTGTAGCTGCGCAGCTCCTGGCGCGCGATGTCGGTGATCACTTCCTCGGAAGTCGGCTGCACGACGAAATCGCGGCCATGGCGATCCTTCACGCGCAGCAGTTCCGGGCCGTACTTCTCCCAGCGCCCCGACTCCATCCACAGTTCGGCAGGCTGCACCACCGGCATCAGCAGCTCGATGGCGCCGGCACGGTTCATCTCCTCGCGCACGATGGCCTCGATCTTGCGGATCACGCGCAGGCCCATCGGCATGTAGCTGTAGATCCCGCCGGCCAGCTTGCGGATCATGCCGGCGCGCGTCATCAGCCGGTGACTGGCCACCTCGGCGTCGGAGGGCGCCTCCTTCAGAGTAACGATATGGAAACGGGAGGCTTTCATGGATCGGGGGGTTCGCTCTATATAATCTTTCGATTGTAAGAGATCGAAGGGGTGCGTCCATGCTGGACCGTGACGGCTATCGCCCCAACGTCGGCATCATTCTGGTCAATCCGAGGAACGAGGTCTTCTGGGGCAAGCGCATCCGAGAACATTCGTGGCAGTTCCCGCAAGGCGGGATCAAGCGCGGCGAATCTCCCGAACAGGCGATGTACCGCGAACTGCGCGAGGAAGTCGGTCTGCAGCCCGAGCATGTCCGCGTGATCGGCCGCACCCGTGAGTGGCTGCGCTACGACGTGCCGCAGAACTGGGTGCGGCGCGAATGGCGGGGGCACTACCGGGGTCAGAAACAGATCTGGTTTCTGCTCCGGCTGGTCGGCCGTGACACGGATATCGACCTTCGGGCCAGCGGTCACCCGGAGTTCGATGCCTGGCGTTGGAACGGATTCTGGATTCCGCTCGACAGCGTGATCGAGTTCAAGCGGGAGGTCTACCGGCTCGCGCTGCTCGAACTGTCGCGCCTGCTGGCGGGCCGCGGCGGACGCGGCGGGCCGCCGCCGGGTGGCTGGCCTGCCGAGGCCCAGCACCCGCCGGAGATGGGCTCGACGGACTCCCGCCGGCAGGCGGCCGGGGCCCACGACGGGCAGATCGCGTCGCCCGCACGCAGCCTTGCAGGCGACGGGGCACGCCCGCCGCGTGCGCCGGGCCACTACCTGCGCGGGCCGCGGCGCCGCAACGTGGAGCAGAGCTCATGATCCGGCGCCGGCACGGGCTGCCGGCCGCCCTGGCAACCGCCCTGCTTGCCGCTGGCGGCGCCAGCGCCCAGCGCATCGACGATCCGGTCAACGACCCGCGCATCGACTACGTCGCCCCCGAGCGCAAGGCGGTCAGCGCGGCGCTGCCCGACCCGATGCCGGCGATCCCGGCCGAGCGTGCCCTGAAGGCCTTCGAGGTCAGCGCCACGTCGCGCAACCGCTTCGGCATCGATCCGGCCAGCCTGCAGATCCGGAGCCACCGGATCGTCCAGTACACCCTTGTGATCACCAGCCCTGCGGGCGTGCGCAACATCGGCTACGAAGCCCTCGACTGCAGCAAGGGGCAGGCCGCGCTGCTGGCGATCGGCCGCGACGGTGAAGGCTGGACAGCGGTCACGAAACCGACCTGGCGGCCGGTCGGCGCCGGCGACACAGTCAACGCCCACCGCCTCGTGCTGGCCCGGCTCTGGTGCCAGGGTGCCGGCACCAGCGACGGCACACCCGGCGGGCTGCTGCAGCGTTTCGACATCACGCCGCAGCACTACCGGTATTAGAAAGCCTCAGGGAGCCTGCCGGCCCCCGGTCCTCACACCGGCGTGACCAGCGGCTTGCCGCCCGCCCAGGCCGCCACGTTCGCCAGCACCAGACCGCCCATCGCGGCGCGCGTCAGATGGGTCGCGCTCCCCATGTGAGGCTGCAACACCACGTTGTCCATCGTCAGCAGCGCCTGAGGCACGTTCGGTTCGTCATCGAACACGTCCAGGCCCGCCGACCCGAGTCCGCCGTTGCCGAGCAGCTCGACCAGCGCGCCCTGGTCGACCACCGAGCCGCGAGCAATGTTGACGAAAACCCCGTCCGGACCCAGCGCCTCGAGCGCGGCGCGGGAAACCAGCCCGCGCGTCTCGGCGCCACCCGGACAGGCGGCGATCAGCACATCGGCCCAGCGAGCCAGCTCGATGATGTCGGCGAAATAGGGCCAGCTCACGTCGGGCTTGGCGCGCGGGCCATGCCAGCCGACCGTGGTTTCGAAGGCCGCGCAGCGTCGGGCGATGGCTGCACCGATCCGGCCCAGCCCGACCACACCGACCTTGCGCTGCCGCAGGCTGGCAGTCAACGGCATGGCGCCCTTCAGCCAGCGGCCCTCGCGCACGAAGCGGTCGCCGGCCGGGATCCTGCGCACGGTCGCCAGCAGCAAGGCGAGCGCCATGTCGGCCACCTCCTCGGTCAGCACGTCGGGGGTATTGGTCACCGCCACGCCACGGGTCCGGCAGTGCCCGACATCGACGGCGTCGACCCCGACTCCGAAGCAGGCAACGATCTCGAGCTGCGGCAACTTGTCGATGGTCGCCGCATCGATCCCCCGGCCGCCCGTGGTGACGACTGCGCGGCAGCGTGCCGCCAGCGAGGCGAGCAGCGCTTCGCGATCGGCCGCCTCCCAGTAGCGGTGAACGGTGTAACCGGCTTCGAGCTTCTGTTGGGTCGGGCCATGCAGCGGCGACATCAGCAACACGTCGGGAGCGGTCATCTCGGATTCCTTGGTCATCGGGTCGGATTCTTCATCATCGGGGACGGCGTCATGGCGAAGCCGGCGTCACTGTGCCGCCGGCAGCGGCACGCCGAAGCGGGCAGCCCAGGGCGCCAGCGCCGGCATGATCGCCGGATGCAGCGCCACGCCGCGACTCAGTTGATCGACGCGCAGCTTCAGGCCGCGCTCGCCGGGCAGGCGCACCGGCCGGGCCGGATCGCGCGGCTGCGACGCCCGGCAGGACGCCACGATCCGGTCGGTCTGGCGCAGAAAGGCGTCGTGGCCGGCGAAGGCCGCCGGGTCGTACAGCTGGACGCAGACGGTCGCCCCCCAGCCCTCGGGTGGATCGGCGCGGCCGTGGCCGGCCAGGCCGCCGGTCAGCGCCTCGATGGTGAGCGCCAGCCCGTAGCCCTTGTGCCCGCCGTCGAGGCCGCCCAGCGGCAGGATGGTGCCTGGCGGATCGGTGAACAGCACGGCGGGGTCGTCGCTCGCCCGCCCGTCGGCAGCGAGCCACCACGGATGCGCACCGCGCTCGCCGGCCGCCTTCATCCGGTTGCTCATCCCGTTGGTGGTGATCGAGGCCGAGATGTCGATCATCACCGGCCCGTCGCTGGCCGGAATGCCGACAGCCAGCGGGTTCGGCGTGAACACCGGCTGCGTGCCGCCGAACGGCGCCACGCTCGCCGCCGACGGATCGGAGCAGGTGATGACGACCAGCAGGCCGTCACGCGCCGGCCGCTCCAGATACGATGCCAGACAGGCAATGTGGTGGCTGCGCCGGATCGCGACCGTGGCCGCGCCGTGCTCGCGCGCCCGCGGGGCCGCCCAGTCGATCGCCCGCCGGACCAGCCAGGGGCCGGGCAGACGCCGGCCGTCCCAGGTGCAGACCGCGCTGCGCTCGGCGAGCACTTCGGGATCACCGGCCGTCGTCATCGACCCCTTCTCCAGCTCGCCGAGATAGCCGGCCAGCAGGTTCAGCCCGTGGGTGTCGTGACCGAGCAGGTCACCCTCGAGCAGCACTTCGGCAACCACCGCCGCCTTGTCACCGGAAAGCCCCGCCGCTTCGAGCAGGGCCGCTCCGAAACCGGTCAGCATCGCCGCGTCGTAGCGCACGACCGGGTCTTGGCCGACCGCGTCTTGCCCGCCTGTCCTCGACATCGTCTCCGAACCTCCCGCTTCAATAGACGGCGCGACCGCCGGACAGATCGAACACCGCCCCGGTCGAGAACGAGCACTCCTCGCTGGACAGCCAGGCCACCATCGCGGCGATCTCGTCGACCCCACCGAAGCGACCGACCGGGATCTTCGACAACATGAAGTCGATGTGCTGCTGGGTCATCTGCGAGAACATCGGGGTGCGCACCGCTGCCGGGGTGATGCAGTTCACGCGCACGCCGGACTGGGCCGTCTCCTTGCCGAGCGACTTCGTCAGCCCGATGACCGCAGCCTTCGAGGCGCTGTAGGCCGAGGCGTTCGGGTTGCCCTCCTTGCCGGCGATCGAGGCGATGTTGACGATGCGGCCATAGTCGTTGCGCAGCATCTCGCGAACGACCGCACGGTTGCACAGGAACAGGCCGTGCACGTTCACATCGAAGACCTTGCGCCAGTCGGCTGCCGGATAATCGACGACCGTGGCATTCGGCCCGGTGATGCCGGCGCTGCAGCACAGAACGTCGATGCGGCCTGCCGCGGCCACCGTGGCTGCGGTGACCTGGTCGACGCCGGCCTCATCGACGACGTCGACTGCCAGGCCCAGGTGGGCGCCCGCTGCCACGGCCGGCAGCGCCGCCGCGGTAGCCTGCGCAACCGCCGCATCCACGTCCCAGATGGCGACCCGGGCGCCGCTCGCCGCATAGCGCTGGGCGATCGCAGCACCGATGCCGGAAGCGCCGCCGGTAACGACCGCCACGCGGCCCTTGAGATCGATTTCATTCATGCCAATGCACTCCATTAATGTATCGTTGCGGCGGCCCTTCATGCAGGGGCCCTGCACCGAACCCGCCGCCCGGAACACCATGAAAAAGATACTGTTCACCGACTACGACCTGCGCGACATCTCGCTGGAGCGCAGGATCTTCGCCGAAGCCGGCATCACGCTGGTGGAAGGCCAGTGCCGGACCGAAGACGAGGTGATCCGCCTGTCGGAAGGCTGCAGCGCGCTGCTCGTGCAGTACGCGCCGGTCGGCGAGAAGGTCTTCTCGGCCCGCCCCGGCATCGGCCTGTGCTCGCGGATCGGCGCCGGCTACGACACGATCGACGCGCAGGCCGCTGCCCGGCACGGCGTCTGGGTCGCCAATTCGCCCGACTACGGGGTCGGCGAGGTTTCGCTGCACGCGCTGTCGATGATGCTGTGCGTCATCCGCAAGCTCGTCCGCTATGACCGCGACATCCACTCGGGCACCTGGCATTACACCAGCCCCGGCACGATCCCGCGCACCCAGAACCTGACGGTCGGCGTGCTCGGGTTGGGCCGGATCGGCAAGCGCTTCGCCCATTACGCCCAGCCGATCTTCAAGCGGATCATCGCGCACGACCCCAATCTGATCGACGGCGACTTCCCGCAGTACGTCGAACGCGTGTCGCTCGAGGCCCTGTTCGAGCAGGCCGATGCGATCTCCATCCACTGCCTGCTCGACGACAGCACCCGCGGGCTGGTCGACGAGCGGCTGCTGTCGCTGATGAAGCCGGGCAGCTATCTCGTCAACACGGCACGCGGCGCGATCGTCGATGTCGACGGCCTGGTGCGCGTGCTCAGGACCGACCGGCTGGCCGGTGCCGGACTCGACGTGCTGCCACTCGAGCCGATACCGCCCGATCACCCGCTGCATTCGGACCCCCGTGTGCTGCTGTCGCCCCATGCGGCCTTCTACTCGGTGGAATCGGAAATCGAACTGCGCCGCAAGGCCGCGATGAACATCGTGAACTGGCTGCGCACCGGGCGACCCGACTATCCGGTGGTCACCGGCAGCCGCCCGCCCGGCTGAGGGCTCGTCCCTGCCGCAACCCCCCGACCAGACTGCCGGGCGGCCGCGGCAAAGTGTTCAGGCCTTGAATCTGACGACCTGCTGGCGCTGCTCACCAAGCCCTTCGATCCCCAGGGTGACGACGTCGCCCGGCTTCAGATACTGCTGCGGCTTCATCCCCATGCCCACTCCGGGCGGCGTGCCGGTGGTGATGATGTCGCCGGGGTTCAGCGTCATGAACTGGCTCACGTAGGACACCAGCGTCGCGCAGTCGAAGATCATCGTCCGGGTGTTGCCGCGCTGCCTGGCCTCGCCGTTGACGTCCAGCCACACCGCGAGGTTCTGCGGATTCCTGACCTCGTCGGCGGTCAGGATCCAGGGCCCGACCGGCCCGAAGGTGTCGCAGCCCTTGCCCTTGGTCCAGGTGCCGGCGCGCTCGAGCTGGTATTCACGCTCGGATACGTCGTTGACCAGCACGTAGCCGGCGACATGGTCGAGGGCTGCGCGCTTGGTGACATAGCGCGCGGTGCTGCCGATGACGATGCCCAGCTCCACTTCCCAGTCGGTCTTCTTCGAACCCTTGGGCAGCATCACGTCGTCGTTGGGTCCGCTCAGCGAGCTCAGGGTCTTGTGGAAGATGATCGGCTCCTTGGGCACCGGCGAGCCGGTTTCGGCGGCATGGTCCGAGTAGTTCAGGCCGATCGCGACGAACTTCGTCACGCCAGTCAGCGGCACGCCGAAGCGCGGCCGGCCGCGCACCAGCGGCAGCTTCTCGATCTTGACCTTGGCCAGCCTGGCCAGGCCCTTCGGGGACAACTGCTCGGGGCCGATGTCGGCCACGACGCCGGACAGGTCGCGGATCTTGCCATCGGCGTCGATCAGTCCGGGTTTCTCCTTGCCGGGTCTGCCGTAGCGAACGAGTTTCATGAGCGCTCCAATCGTTTTGGTTGAGGACGGGTGTGGGTGAAGATTCAGGTGGTCATGCCACCTGCGTTCAGATGGTCATGCCGCCATCGACGGCAACGCACTGACCGGTCATGAAGGCGCTTTCGTCGCTGGCCAGGTAGACGACGATGGGAATGATCTCCTCGGCGACCGCGATGCGGCCCATCGGCTGGCGTGCCACGAACATCTTGCGGGCCTCGTCGATGTCACCGAGCTGGCGCATCCGGCTTTGCAGGCTCGGGGTTTCGACCGTGCCCGGGGCGATGCAGTTGCAGCGGATGCCGCGCGCAACGAAGTCGGCGGCAACCTGCTTGGTCAGCCCGACCACGGCCGCCTTCGAGGCACCGTAGGCGAAGCGGTTCGGCAGGCCGCGCACCGACGAACACACCGAGGCCATGTTCACGATCGAGCCGCCGCCGTTGTCGAGCATCTTCGGCAGGGCAGCCTTGATCGTCTTGAACATCGCGCGCACGTTGATCGCGAAGCTGCGGTCCCAGTCGGCATCCTCGCAGTCGAAGATCGTGCCCTGGTGAACATAGCCGGCGCAGTTGAACAGCACGTCGAGTGGCGGCAGCTCGCCGATCGCCTTCGCAACGGCGGTATCGTCGGTCACGTCGAGACGGCCCACCTCGATCGCCAGGCCTTCGGCTCGCGCCTCGTCGGCCAGGCCGGCGAGCAGATCCTCGCGCAGATCGGTGGCCACCACCCGTGCGCCTTCGCGCGCCATCGCCAGCGCCGACGCCCGCCCCATGCCCTGTGCTGCCGCGGTGATGAAGATGTGCTTGCCCGCCAGCCGTCCTGCCAACTTCCCCTCCAGCTGTCCCGCCAATTTCTTCTCCCTGTGCAAGTCCGGAAACACTCGGGCGTTGCGCTCGCAAGCCGCCAGCGTAGCGCAGCAATCACCGGACCTCAAACTGCATCGCGGCAAGCCGCGCGTAAAGCCCGCCGGCGCCGGCCAGCGCATCGTGTGTTCCGGTTTCGACGATCCGACCCTGATCGAGCACGATGATGCGGTCTGCATCGACGATGGTCGCCAGCCGATGCGCGATCACCAGCGTCGTGCGGCCCCGCATCACCCGCTCGAGCGCATCCTGCACGGCGCGCTCGCTCTCCGCATCGAGTGCGCTGGTCGCTTCGTCGAGCAACAGCAACGGTGGATTGCGCAACAGGGCGCGGGCAATCGCGATGCGCTGGCGCTGGCCGCCCGACAGGCGCACGCCGCGCTCGCCGAGGAAGGTTCGCCAGCCCTGCGGCAAGCGCTCGACGAACTCGTCGACACGTGCCGCGCGGGCCGCCGCCATCACCTCCTCGTCGCTGGCGTCGAGCCGGCCGTAGCGGATGTTCTCGAGCGCGTCGGCCGAGAACACCACATTGTCCTGCGACACCAGGGCGATCGAGGCCCGCAGGTCGGCCGGCGCCAGGGCGCGCAAGTCGATTCCATCGATGCGGATGGCGCCGGCCTGCGGATCGAAGAAGCGCAACAGCAACTGGAACAGCGTCGACTTGCCGGCACCCGAGGGCCCGACGATCGCCACGGTCTCGCCCGGCGCCACGCGCAGGCTGACCGCATCGAGCGCGCGATCGGCCGGGCGCGACGGATAGCTGAACGACACCCGGTCGAACTCGATCGCCGCCGCCTGTCGCGTCGGCAGCGGCGCCGGATCGGGCGGCGCGGCGATCGCCGGCTGTGCCTCGATCAGTTCGAGCAGGCGCTCGGTTGCGCCGGCCGCCCGCTGCACGTCACCGAAGACCTCGGCAATCGCCCCGGCCGCGCCGCCGACGATCACCGCGTAGAGAATGAACTGGGTCAGCAGCCCGGCCGTCATCCGCCCTTCGAGCACGGCGTGCGCCCCCATCCACAGCACGAGCGCGATGGCGCCGAACACCAGCACGATGGCCAGAGCCGTGAGCCCCGACCGTGCCCGGGTGCGCCGGATCGCACTGTCAAAGGCGGTTTCGGTGGAGGCCGCAAAGCGGCGGCTCTCGAAATCCTCGCGCGCGTAGGCCTGAACGATCTGGATCGCATTGAGGACCTCGCCGGCCAGCGCGCTGGCGTCGGCCATCCGGTCCTGGCTGTCGCGCGAGAGTCGGCGCACCCGCCGCCCGAAGACCAGGATCGGCAGCACGACGACCACCAGCAGCCCGACGATCAATGCCGCCAGTCCGGGGCTGGTCACCACCAGCATCACCAGCCCGCCGGCGAACAGCAGGGAATTGCGCAGGCCCAGCGAGACGCTGGTGCCGACCAGGGTCTGGATCAGCGTCGTGTCGGCGCTCAGCCGCGACAACACTTCCCCGGTCTTCAGCGTTTCGAAGAAGCGCGGATCCTGCCGGAGCACCTGACGGTAGACGGCGTTGCGGATGTCCGTGGTGACCCGCTCACCGAGCCAGGATACGCAGTAGAAGCGCAGCGCGGTCCCGAGCGCCAGCACAACCGCGACCGCGAACAGGGCGACGAAGGCACGGTTCACGCCGGCACCGCTCGCTGCCTGGCCGGCAAAACCCAGATCGATGAGAAAGCGGAAGGCCAGCGGCATCGCGAGCGTGGCGGCGGCCGCGACCAGCAGGGCCGCGACAGCCAGGGCGAGCCGCAGGCGGTAGGGCGCGAGGAAGGGCCGCAGCGCACCGAGCACGGCCAGCGTGCCCCTTTCAGGGCGGCGGCCCGTCGCCGGACTGCCCGTCAATCGCTCGCTCCACGCCCGGCCGCGAGGGCGCCGTCGCCGAAATACTCGGCATGGCGCGCAGCGATGTCGTCGAGCACCTGCATCACCACGCCCAGGTGGGCCCGCATCGCGGCCACCGCGCCGGCCGCATCACCGGTCATCACCCGGTCGGCAATCGCGCGATGCTCGACCAGGGTGGCGCGCGCGCGCCCGGGCCGGCTCAGACCCAGGTGGCGGATCCGGTCGAGCTGGGCCTTGGCATCCTCGATCACGTCCCAGGCCCGGGGGTGGCCGGCAAAGCGCGCGAGCATTGCGTGCATGGCCTGGTCGCAACGGAAATACGCGTCGGGCTCGCCGCTGCGCAGCGCCGCCTCGAGCTCGCGGATGTTGCGCGCCAGTTCCGCCCGGCGGTCCGCGTTCATGCGGCCGGCGGCAAGCTCGACGATCCGGCATTCGAGCGTCTCGCGCACGAAGTTCGCGTCGCGTACCCCCTGCATGTCGATGCGGGCGACGAAAGTGCCGACCTGCGGCACCACTTCGAGAAAGCCGTCCTCGGCCAGACGCTTGAAAGCCTCGCGCACCGGCGTGCGGCTGACCCCGTAGCACTCCGCCAGCCGTGCCTCGGAGAGCGACGCGCCGGGTACCAGCGAGACCGACACGATCCGGCTGCGCAGGTCGGCATAGATCTGCGGAGCCGCAATGCGGCTGCGCCGCGACTTGCCCGGAGAACCGGCACCGGTGGACATGGGCGACTAGTATACTAGTTGGCCGGTCGCGTGATAGGATCGCAGACCGTTCGCGTCCGCCGCCTTGGCCGCGAAGGCAACAACAAGCAATTCATTGCGAGAGGAGCTGTCCATGAGACTGATCGTATCCGCATTCGCCGCCGTCGCCGCTTTCGGCATCGCAGGCACGGCCAGCGCACAGACCAAGCTGAAATGGGCCCACGTCTACGAGACCGGCGAACCGTTCCACACCGAGTCGGTCTGGGCGGCCGAGGAAATCAGGAAACGCACCAACGGCAAGTTCGAGATCCAGGTCTTCCCGGCCTCCTCGCTGGGCAAGGAAACCGATATCAACCAGGGCCTGCAGCTCGGCACGGTCGACATGATCATCTCGGGACTGTCCTTTGCCGCGCGCGGCCTGCCACGCATCGGCGTGGGCTACTACCCGTTCACCTTCCGCGACGGCGACCACCTGGTCCAGTGGTCGACCAGCCCGGCCTTCCGGACGCTGGCCGACGCCTACCGGACCAAGACCGGGGTGCAGATCACCGCGCTGACCTACTACGGCGCCCGCCACACCACCTCGAACAAACCGATCACGACCTGCGCCAGCATGAAGGGGCTGAAGATCCGCGTGCCCGACGTGCCCGCCTACATGGCGATGCCGCGCGCCTGCGGGGCAAACCCGACGCCGATCGCGTTCTCCGAAGTCTATCTGGCGCTCGAGAACAACACGGTCGACGCCCAGGAGAACCCGCTGCCGACGATCGACGCCAAGAAATTCTATGAAGTCCAGAAGTACATCATCCTCACCGGCCACATCGTGGACGGCGTGGCCACCCAGATCGCGCCCCACATCTGGAACAAGCTGAGCGCCGAGGAACGCCAGATCTTCACCGACGTCACCCTCGAAGCTGCCCGCCGCGGCACCGAGATCGTCAAGCAGCGCGAGGCGGCGCTGGCCGACGAGTTCAGGAAGCGCGGCCTGTCGGTCTCCGAGGTCGATCGCAGCGAGTTCCAGAAGGCGGTGCTGGAACGGGTGCCGATGGAGTCGATGGGCTACGTGAAGACCGACTGGGATGCGATCCAGGCATTGAAGTGAGCCGGCCGGATCCCGTCCGCTGAACCGGACCCCGAATCGAACCGATAGCCACCAGGCAGCCATGAATCCGCACGCAACGGGAAACGGTGCGACGCAGGCCGACGACGTCGGCCTGCACGCCGAAGACGAACCGATCGACCTGTCGATCTACTGCTGGGAAGACTGGCTGACGCTGGCGATCTTCTGGCTGCTGGCCTTCACCGTCTTCTATCAGTTCTTCACCCGCTACGTGCTGCACGATTCGGCGGCCTGGACCGAGGAGATCGCACGCTATCTGCTGATCGTGGTCACTTTCGTCGGCAGTTCGATGGCAGTACGGCGCAATACCCACATCCACGTGGAGTTCCTGTACCGCTTCCTGCCGGCGGGCATCGGCCGGGCGCTGTCGACCCTGGTCGACCTGGTCCGGGTCGCTTTTCTCGGCTACGCGACCTGGCTGTCGATCGACCTGGTGCCGCGCATGCACAACCTCGGCATGACCGTCGTCGACCTGCCGATGAGTTACGTCTATGCCTTCGTCGCCCTCGGCTTCGGGATGATGACCTATCGGGCCATCGTGCTGACCATCATTCACTGGCGACGCGGCTGGAGCGTGCTGGAGCGTCCCGAGGAGGCCGCCGTCTGACGCGGCCCGGCCGGCCGCGGCCCGGCCTGTCGCGGCCCGACCTGCCTGACGACGTCGCCCGACCGACCCGGCTGCCCGCCCTACTCCCTCCGACCAGACCTGCCCGACCCGAGGACAGATCGGCATGAATGCACTTTTCTTCGGTACCTTCCTGGCCGCAATGGCCACCGGCATCCCCATCGCGATCGCGATGGCGCTGTGCTCGCTCATCTACATCTGGCTGACCGGCAACATTCCGGCGCTCACCGTCGTGCACCGGATGGTCGGCGGCGTCGACAGCTTTCCGCTGCTGGCCGTGCCCTTCTTCATCTTCGCCGGCAACCTGATGAACTCGGCCGGCATCACGAACCGGATCTTCGACTTTGCGCTGAAGCTGGTCGGCTGGCTCAAGGGCGGCCTGGGCCACGTCAACGTGGTCGGTTCGGTCGTGTTCGCCGGCATGTCGGGCACGGCCGTGGCCGATGCCGGCGGCCTGGGCACGATCGAGATCAAGGCGATGCGTGACCACGGCTACCCGGTCGAGTTTGCGGTCGGCATCACCGCAGCCTCGTCCACGCTCGGGCCGATCATCCCGCCGTCGCTGCCAATGGTGATCTACGGCGTGCAGGCCAACGCCTCGATCGGCAAGCTGTTCGCCGGCGGCTTCCTCCCGGGCACCGTGATGGCGGTGCTGATGATGCTGCTGGTCAGCTATTACGCCTACAAGCGCAACTACGGTGCCGACTATCCGTTCACCTGGCGCGGTGCGCTGGGCGGCCTGGGCGAACTCGTCGGCGTGGGCATCGTCTCGGTCATCCTGCTGTTCCTGTGGGGCAACGAGGAACTCGGCGGCCTGGTCAAGTTCGGCCTGCCGCTCGCGGGGCTGCTGATCGCCGACAAGATCTTCAAGTTCAACGCGCTGATGGCGCTGATGACACCGGTGATCCTGATCGGCGGGATGTCCACCGGGTTGTTCACCCCGACCGAGGCCGCGGTCGCCGCAGTGTTCTGGGCACTGTTCCTGGGTTTCGTCTGGTACCGGACACTGAACCTGCGGATGCTGGTCAAGATCTCGATGGACACCATCGAGACGACTGCCACCGTGCTGTTCATCGTGGCCGCCGCGTCGATCTTCGCCTGGGTGCTGACGACCACCCAGATCACCGAGGCGATCGGCCACTGGGTGCTGTCGATCAGCTCGGAGCCCTGGGTCTTCCTGCTGCTGGCCAACCTGTTCCTGCTGTTCGTCGGCTGCTTCATGGAAACGATCGCAGCGATCACCATCCTGGTGCCGGTGTTCATGCCGATCATCGCGCAACTGGGCATCGACCCGATCCACTTCGGGCTGATCATGGTCCTGAACCTGATGATCGGGCTGATCACGCCGCCGGTAGGCATCGTGATCTTCGTGCTGGCGAAGATCTCCGGGATGTCATTCGAGAAGACCGTCATGGCGATCCTGCCGTGGATCGTTCCACTGTTGATTACACTGTTCCTGATCACCTACATCCCGCAACTGGTGCTGTGGCTGCCCGACCTTCTGTATCCGGACTGAGCCACGGCCGATTCCTTCGAGAGGCTGAAACAATGCAGGGCATCTGGCCGATCCTGTTCGCTTTCTTCGATACGAACGACAGGCTCGACCGCGCAGCCATGCGCCGGCAGGTCGACACGTCGATCGCCTGGGGCGCCCCCGGCATCGCCGTGCTCGGGGTGGCGACCGAGGTCGGCAAGCTGTCGGTGGACGAACGGCGCGACGTCATCCGCTGGGCTGCCGAAGACATCGCCGGACGGGTGCCGCTGGCCGTCACGATCGCCGGCGAAACCGTCGCCGCGCAGCGCGCGCTGGCTGCCTACGCAGTCGGACAGGGCGCGGCCTTCCTGATCCTGCAACCGCCGCCGGCGGCCGCCACCGGCGAACTCGACGCTGCCGGCTGCGAAGCCTTCTTCGCCGAAGTCATGCGCGACCAGCCGGTGCCGGTCGGCATCCAGAATGCCCCCGAGTACCTGGGCTTCGGGCTGGCGCCCGAAGCGATCGTTCGGCTGACCACGGACCGCCCGGAATTCCGCATCCTCAAGGGGGAAGCCTCGAGCGTCATCATCGAGCGGACGATCGCCGCGGTCGGCGACCGCCTTGCCGTCCTGAACGGCCGCGGCGGCCTCGAACTGCTCGAGAACCTCGACGCCGGTTGCACCGGAATGATCGTCGCCCCCGACAACGCCGATCACCAGCACGCGATCCACGCCCTGCGCGCGGCCGGCCGCAACGACGAAGCCCTCGAGCGCTACCGGCAGGTGCTGCCGGCCATCGTCTTCGCGATGCAGTCGCTCGATACGCTGATCTGCTACGGCAAGCGCATCGCCGCCTGGCGCATGGGCATCGAGGTCGTCCACGACCGCGCGCCCGCACTGCAGCCGACCGACTTCGGCCTGCGCATGGCGCGCCAGCATGCCGAACGCCTCGGCCCCCTGGCCGGCACTGCCGCCAGCCCTGGTGCCGTCGGCGCCTCACCGTCCGGTGCCCGGCACACCGGCTGATTCTCGCGGAGCCCGTCATGTCCACCGTCGTATCCGTCATCCGTCAACCGACCCTGCGGCTGAGCCCCGAAGACGATGTCGTCATCGCGGCCCGGCCCCTGTCGGCGGGAACGGCCATCGCCAGCGAAGGCATCACCTGCAGCGAGAACGTCCCGGCCGGCCACAAGCTCGCGGTGCGCGCCGTCGCCAAGGGCCAGCCGGTGCGCCGCTACGGCCAGATCATCGGCTTCGCCACCCGGGATATCGCCCCTGGCCAGCACGTGCACACGCAGAACCTGGCTTTCGAGACCTTCGAGCGTGACTACCAGGTCGGCGTCGATGTCCGGCCGCTCGAACAGCCGGCCGAACCGGCCAGCTTCATGGGCATCGTGCGCCCCGATGGCCGGGTCGCCACCCGCAACTACATCGGCGTGATCTCCACGGTCAACTGCTCGGCGTCGGTTTCCAAGTTCGTCGCCCAGCACTTCACGCCCGAGCGGCTCGCCGAGTACCCGAACGTCGACGGCGTGGTGCCGCTCACTCACTCGTCGGGTTGCGGCATGGATTCCGAAGGCCTCGGCATCGATGTCCTGCGCCGGACCATCGCCGGCTACGGCCGCCATCCGAACTTCGCAGGCATCGTGATCATCGGCCTGGGCTGCGAATCCAACCAGATGGACGCGCTGTTCCAGGCCGAGCAGATGAAGGAGACCGCCCAGCTGAAGGCCCTCATCATGCAGACCACCGGCGGCACGCGCAAAACGGTGGAAGCAGCGATCGCCGCGATCAACGAGATGCTGCCGCAGGCCAACCAGGTCAGCCGCCAGCGGGTGCCGGCCAGCCACATCACGATCGGCCTGCAGTGCGGCGGCTCCGACGGCTATTCAGGCATCACCGCCAACCCGGCACTGGGCGCAGCCTGCGACCTGCTGGTGGCCCACGGCGGCACGGTGATCCTGTCGGAAACCCCCGAGATCTACGGCGCCGAACACCTGTTGACGCGCCGGGCAGCGTCGCAGGAGGTGGCCGACAAGCTGATCCGCCGGATCCAGTGGTGGGAAGACTACACGGCGCGCAACCACGGCAGCATGGACAACAACCCCTCGCCCGGCAACAAGGCCGGCGGACTGACGACGATCCTGGAGAAGTCGCTGGGCGCAGTCGCCAAGGCCGGCACGACACGGCTCGTCGACGTCTACGAATACGCCCAGCCCGTGACCGCGAAGGGCTTCGTCTTCATGGACAGCCCCGGCTACGACCCGGTGTCGGCCACCGGCCAGGTCGCCAGCGGTGCGAACATGATCGTGTTCACCACCGGCCGCGGTTCGTGCTATGGCTGCAAGCCCTCGCCATCGATCAAGCTGGCCACGAACACGCCGATGTACGAGCGGATGATCGAGGACATGGACGTCAACTGCGGCACGATCATCGACGGCTCGACGACCGTGCAGGAAAAGGGTCGCGAGATCTTCGAGGAAGTGCTGCGCGTGGCCAGCGGCGCGCCCAGCCGCAGCGAGGCGCTGGGCATCGGCAACGAGGAGTTCGTGCCCTGGTCGATCGGCGCGGTGATGTAGGGCCGCAGATCGCCCGCCGCCGCCCCAGTCGAGCGCCCACCATGATTGCGCTGAGCAGCGACACTGAAACCCGCCCGACGCCGGCGATGCGCGCCGCGATCGCCGCGGCCGAGGTCGGCGACGAACAGAAGCACGCCGACCCCACCGTCCGGCGGCTCACCGACAGGGTCGCCGAGCTGCTCGGCAAGGAAGCCGCCCTGTTCCTGCCCAGCGGCACCATGTGCAACGTCGTGGCAGTCAAGGCCCATACCGCCCCCGGCGAGGTCTTGCTCGCCGAGCGCGACGCCCATGTGCTGCGCGCGGAAGGCGGCGGCGCCGGCCTGATCTCGGGGGTGATGACCGAAGCGCTCGAAAGCCGCTGCGGTGTCTTCGAGCCCGCCGTGCTCGATGCGGCGCTCGCCCGGATCAGTGCCCTGCCCTCACCCTATGGCCCGCGCCCGCGCCTGCTGTGCGTGGAGAACACCCACAATTTCGGCGGCGGCAGCGTCTGGCCGCAGGCCACGCTCGATGCCGTCTGCGATGCCGCCCACGCCGCCTCTCTGATGGTGCATCTCGACGGCGCCCGGCTGATGAACGCAGCGGTAGCCAGCGGGATTGAACCGGCGCGAATCTGCCGGCACGTCGACACCGTCTGGCTCGACTTCACCAAGGGGTTGGGCGCACCGATCGGCGCCGTGCTCGCCGGCAGCCGCGCCTTCATCGACGAAGCGCGCCGGCTGCGCCAGATGGTCGGCGGCGCCCTGCGCCAGGCCGGCATCGCCGCCGCCGCCTGCCTGCACGCGCTCGACCATCACGTCGAACGGCTCGCCGAAGATCACGACAACGCCCGCCGGCTGGCCACCGGCCTGGCCGAACTGCCCGGCATCGAACTCGTCCACGGCCTGCCCGAAACCAACATCGTCTTCTTCGACCCGCGCGCGGCCGGCTGGCAGGCGTCCGATTTCGCCAAGGCCGCGGCCGCCCGGGGCCTGATGCTGGTGCCGGTGGCCGGTATGCTGCGCGCCGTCACCCATCTGGACGTGAGCCGTGAGCAGATCGATGCGGCGCTGGCCATCGTCCGCGCGATCCTCGGTCGCGGCTGAGCCCTGATCGATCATTACCTTTTCGCCTTCGAACAGCAAGGGCGCCGCGGGCCAGGACGCGGGGCGAGGCTTTCGGCGCACGCCGGGTGCTTGCCCCGCTGCGCGGGGTGCCCTCCGATGCTCGCGCTCGTGGCCTGCCGCCGAACTCGCTGCACTCCCTTCGCTTCGCTCCGTTCGTTTCGCTCAGACAGTCGGCGGCGAGTCAGATGATGGGTGCGCGCTGCGCGCGCAGGCCACGAGCGCTGCGCTTCTCGGCTGCGCACAAGGCGTGCGCCGAAAGCCTCGCCCCGCGTCCTGGCAGACAGTGGCCTGCGATCGAACGCAAA